>NZ_JASATG010000004.1:0-259551 GCF_038440195.1 Pseudoduganella sp. OTU4001
CGCGGCGGCGGGGGCAGGGGCATCAGCCACGGCTTGCCGGGCCAGCTGGCGCTCCATGCTGGCCAGCTTGTCCTCCATGCCTACCAGTTCGACTTGCAGCTGGAGTGTGTGTTCGCGTGCCCAGCGCGCGTCACGGCGGGCCACCCAGGCCCAGCGCGCCACCACGCATAGCACGATAAACCAAAGCAAATCCATGAATGCTCCTTCTATTGTATTAAAAGCATTATTTGCCGTTAGCCACAATAGCACAAGCACTGGCGATACCTGTATCGCCAGCCGCCCGCAAAGGTATCAGGATTTGATGCTGCTCAAACCTCCGCTTCCGGCACCAGCATCAGCAGATCGGTTACGCCCACATCCACCCCGGCCTGGGACAGCAGGGTCGTAGCCTGGCCGCGATGGTGGGTCTGATGGTTAAAGAAGTGCAGCAGCAGCAAGCCAAGCTGCTTGTTATTGGCCTCGCCATTCATGCGGCGATAGCTGACCACCGCATCCAGGTCATCCTCCACCAGTTGCGCCATCCAGTCCCGGATCATGCGGTCGAGCCACGCGCGCCGGTCGCGCAGGGCGTCGAAGGAGTCGCACAGCGGCTGGTCCAGCGCCGCCGGCATCGCCATATGCGACATCGGCGCCAGTACGGCGGCAAAGCGCGGATGGGCGGCGATGCGTTTGAGCCAGATGGTGTCCGCCACCGCGATATGGTTCAAGGTGGCCAGCAGGGAGCCGAAGAACGCTCCCCGTTCGGCCTCCAGCGCGCCGGGCGGCAAGGCGGCAGCCGCCTCGTACAGCTTTTCGTTCATCCACTCGTTGTAGTGGGCCAGCAGGGTGAAATGGGCGGTTCTTGACATGTTATGGGGTACAATCTCGGTCTATTTGCGGGAAATCCCGTAGCAGAACAATATCATTAAAGGTTTTTCCATGAGTCTGAAATGCGGCATCGTCGGCCTGCCTAACGTCGGCAAGTCCACCCTCTTCAATGCACTGACCAAGGCCGGCATCGCGGCCGAGAACTACCCGTTCTGCACCATCGAGCCGAACGTCGGCGTGGTGGAAGTACCGGATCCGCGCCTGAACCAGCTGTCGGAGATCGTCAAGCCGGAGCGCATCGTTCCTGCCATCGTGGAATTCGTCGACATCGCCGGCCTGGTGGCTGGCGCGTCCAAAGGTGAAGGCCTGGGCAACCAGTTCCTGTCCCACATCCGCGAAACCGACGCCATCGTCAACGTGGTGCGCTGCTTCGAGGACGATAATGTGGTGCACGTTTCCGGCCGCGTATCGCCGCTGGACGATATCGAAGTGATCCAGACCGAACTGGCCCTGGCCGACCTGTCGACCGTGGAAAAGACCATCGCCCGCGAGCAGAAAAAAGCCCGCTCCGGCGACAAGGATTCGGCCAAGCTGGTGGCCCTGCTGGAAACCCTGGTACCGCACCTGAACGAAGCCAAGCCGGTGCGCGCCATGGGCCTGGGCGCCGAAGACATGGCCCTGATCAAGCCACTGTGCCTGATCACCGCCAAGCCAGCCATGTACGTGGCCAACGTGTCCGACAGCGGCTTCACCAACAACCCGCTGCTGGACCAGCTGACCAAGTACGCCGAAGCGCAGAACGCCCCGATCGTGGCCATCTGCGCCGCCATCGAATCCGAAATCGCTGAACTGGACGACGCCGACAAGGCAGCCTTCCTGGCCGACATGGGCATGGAAGAGCCAGGCCTGGACCGCCTGATCCGCGCCGGCTTCAAGCTGCTCGGCCTGCAGACCTACTTCACCGCCGGCGTGAAGGAAGTGCGCGCCTGGACCATCCACATCGGCGACACCGCTCCGCAAGCTGCGGGCGTGATCCACACCGACTTCGAACGCGGCTTCATCCGCGCCCAAACCATCGCCTTCGACGACTTCATCGCCTACAAAGGCGAGTCCGGCGCCAAGGAAGCGGGCAAGATGCGCGCTGAAGGCAAGGAATATGTGGTCAAGGACGGCGACGTGCTGAACTTCCTGTTCAACGTCTGATCCATTACGGAACCACGCAAAAACGCCCTCTGCAAAGAGGGCGTTTTCGTTTTGGGCCCAGCCTTGGTCAGGGCGCCTTCTTTTCGATGACCTTTTCCACGTTCGGCGTGATCTCCTTGACGGTATAGTCGGAGGGAACGGTGAACAGTGCCGCATCGGGTTCGGCGCGTTTGATATTGGCGAGGCGATAGACGTCCTCGCCGCGGCGCGGGTCGCTGTGTTTGGTCATCAAGACGACCTGCAGCTCCGGCGAATACCAGGTTTCGTGCGAGACGACGATCACATTGCGGTTGCCTACTTCGCCAGCGGGGATTTCATAGCTGCGCATGCTGCCCTCTGCCTTCAGGCCTTCGATCTCCTTGCTGCCCAATTCGCTGGTGCTGGCCTTGGATGCATATTTATGGTCGGCGAAAGCGCCGCCCAGGGTCAGCCCATGCGCCAGCTCGCGCGCCACACCGGCTTCAGCCACCGACCTGGTGGTGAGCACGCGCACATTTTCCTGAACGTTCCGGCGCTGTTCGCCGTCGACTCGCTCGACGCGCTTGATGACGATCGCCTCGCCATTCGGACCCGTGTCCTGCGTGGCGCCCGGCGTCCTGCCTTCCTTGCGCAGCGCTTCGATCCTGGCGCGCGCCATTTCACGCATTGCACGCGGGGCGGTAATCTTGTTGGCGGTTTTCCGCTGCGGATTCAGGATATACGTGGTGCCGTCGGTTTCGCGGATCGTGATGGTACGCAGCTCACCCTTGGCGTCGCGGATTTCCTGGCGCGTGCGGCCATTGCTGTCGCGGTAGCTCCGGGAACTGGACTTGACGGCAATCTCGTTGCCATCGGACAGATTTTGCTGGCGCTCGCTGATGACATCGGCCGAATAGGGGGCGCCTTTGACGAATCGTTCGGCACGCAGCAGCGGACTGGCGATGCGCAAGCCGTCCGGGCCATGCACCTCATTGGCGATGACGATGGTGCGCTGCTCCGGGCCTTCGCCCGCTTCGTCCGCAAATGCCGGGGCAAGCAAGCTGCCCAGCAAGACTGCAATCAGGACCTTCTTGGTATGCATGGTTTCCTCCATGTGGTGTAAATTCGATGTATTACAAAGGCAGCAAGCGCAGGGCCAACGGTTCGCCGTCCGCGCCGATAAGCAATTGGGCGCGTACCGATTCGCCCGCGGTTTGCGGATCGAGCGCTCCGGCCATGCCGGCCAGGGCGGTGCGCGGCAGGACTGCTTCCACCAGCTGCGGCGCCGCTTCCATCTCAATGCGTTCGCGTGATTCGAGCGCGATGAAGTCGCCGCCCTCATCGAGGAAGGCCGGCTGGCCAGAGCGCTCCGGCATTGGCGCGACAAGCGTAACGGCCAGGATCGCCAGTGTGCCTGCCCCGGCCAGGATCCCGCTCGCCACGCCCCATTGCTGGCGGCCCAGGCGCTGATACCAGCGCTTTTTCGGGAACTGCCTGGCGAAGGTGCTTAGCAATGCCTGTTCGACCTCGGGCGGGGTGTCCAGCCCATGGCTGGCGGCGCGCAGGGCGTCGAAGGACGGGGCGAGTAGCGATTCATCATGTTCCGGAGTAGTCATGTCATTCACCTGCATCAATCAAAGTGGGGCGGTGCGCCCCTAATCGTTTCACCAGGGCCGACCGTGCCCGCGACAGGCGCGAGCGGACAGTGCCGAGGTCGATCTGGCAGATGGAAGCAATTTCCACGTAGGACAGATCATGCAATTCATAGAGGATGACCACGTCGCGGTAATGCGGCGGCAATTGCGCAAGGGCCCGCCGCACATCCTCGGCCCGTTCGTCGCTGAGCATGCGCGCCAGCGGTTCCGCACTGTCGTCGGGCAGCTCAAGCTCGCTGTCGTCCTCGCCAAGCTCCGGCAGGCTTGCAGTGCGGCGGCGTGCTTCCTCTTGCCTGAGCAGCAAATTGCGGGCGACGCCGAACAAGAATGGCGCCAGCGCGCCGCGTGTCGCGTCGAAGGCCAGGCTACCAGCCAGCAATCCCATGAACACTTCCTGCACCACGTCAGCGGCGGTATCGGTGGAGCCGCAACGCATGGCGGCGAAGCGGAACAGGGCACCCTGGTGGCGCTGGTAAAGCGTGCGGAAGGCGCTGGCATCGCCCAGGCGCAGCTGGCGCAGCAAGTCTGTATCGGCGATGGTGGTTGGCTCGGTCATCTTCATATGTTTGGTGATATTCCGGCCAAGCTGCGAAAAAGTTCCAGATATCCGCAAAAAATATTTGAAGAGGTGATTTTGGGTGAGACTTTTGCCAAAAAAGCATTGATACAATCGGCCGCACTATGACTACCCCAACCAAAATCGAATCGATCCAGCAGTTGTATCTCGCCTACCTCCAGCGCCCAGCCGATCCGCTGGGACTGCAGTATTGGATGCATATCATGGATACGCAAGGCATCGACGCCATTGGCGCCGCATTTGCCAAATCGCCGGAGTACCGTGCGCTCACTGCAGGAAAGTCCAATGCGGAAGTGGTGGAAACGCTTTACCTCAACCTGTTTGGTCAGCGTCCGGATGCCGTCGGCTTGGCGTTTTACAAGAATGCGCTCGACTCGGGCAAAACCACAGTGGACGCTGTTGCCGCCGAAATCCTGAAAGGTGCGGTGGGCAGCGATCTGGAAATCGTCAAGAACAAAGTCGTCGCGACCGACTTGTTCACCACCGCCCTCGGCATTGACCCAGGCAACCTCCTTGGTTACGCGGACTATTTAAGCCGGGGCAAGGACTTCGTCGGGATGGTCAGTAGTGACGCTAGCCTGTACAACGCGCTCGCTGCGCTGCCCAACGTGCTTGAGCTAGTCATGCATCCCATCGGCAGCGGCGCGCAAGGCGCCGTGGCGCACGATGCCTACCCGTCACTGCCGCTGAATAACGATGACGCGGTGCAGCGGCTATTCCTGGCCTACTTCGATCGCCCGGCCACGGTGGATGAACTGGCCTTGTGGAGCGACACGTACGCCAAGTCCGGCTTTGCCGCAGTCAGCAAACAGCTGTCGCAATTAAAGGAGTACACCGACAGCGTGCAGAATCTGAGCCATGCGCAAGTAGTGGACCAGCTGTATATGAACCTGTTTGGCCGCCACGGCGAAAGCGCGGGGGTGGCCTTCTACGCCGATGCGCTGTCGAGCGGGAAGACGACCGTGGACCAGCTGCTGCTCGGCTTTATCAATGGCGCCTTGGGCATGGACCACGACGTCCTCGAGAACCGCATGATTGGCGCGGAGCTGTTCACCACCGCGCTCAAGATCGAACCGCAGCTGATCGAAATCTATAACCTGTACAAGGTTCCGGGCAAAGCGTTCCTGGATACGGTCACCAGCGACGCCAGCCTGTACCAGGCCCTGCGCGATTTGCCGAAAATGCTGCATGAGGTGCAGGACATGATGAACACCCCGATTTCCCTCACCCAACTGATCGGTGTGCCCTTGGCGGAGATCGCACCATGACCACGCCTGCTCAAATCGATACCATCCAGCAGCTCTACCTTGCCTATTTCCAGCGTCCCGCCGATCCGCCCGGGCTTGAATTCTGGCTCCATTGGCTGCCGACCATTGGCGCCGCTGGTATCAGCGCCGAATTTGCCAGGCAACCAGAGTACCGCGCGCTGTTTGCGGGAAAGAGCAATGCGGAAGCCGTCGACACGCTGTACCTCAACCTGTTCGGCCGGCATGCCGATGACGGCGGCCTGGCCTTTTACAAAGGCATGCTCGATTCGGGCAAGGCGTCGCTGGACTTTGTCGCAGTCGATATCCTGAAAGGCGCCGTAGGCAGCGACTTCGAGATCATCGATAACAAAATGGTCGCTGCGGAATTGTTCACGACAGCCCTGGGCATCGATCCGGTAAACATCAACTATTACAACTCGACTGGGCTCATCAAGAAGGCCAAGGACTTCATCGCTTCGATCGGCGACGACGCCAGCGTATACGCCGCGCTTGGCACGCTGCCCAGCCTCTTCGAAATCATCATATCCGTTGCTCAGCACAAGCTGGTGGCGCATGATGTCATCGCCGCGCCCAGGCTGGATAGCGAAGACATGGTGCAGGAGCTGTTCCTTGCCTATTTCAACCGCCCCGCGTCGGTCGGTGAATTGAAGCTATGGTGCGAAACGCTCGACAAGTCGTCATTCGCCGCAGTCAGCCAGCAGTTGTCGCAAACATCGGAATACCTCAACAGCGTGCTGGGCATGAGCCATGCACAGGTGGTGGACAAGCTCTACCTGAATCTGTTCGGCCGCCATGGCGACGTGGCCGGCCTGTCGTTCTACAGTGATGCCCTGTCGAGCGGGAAGATGAAGATCGACCAGCTGGTGCAAAGCTTCCTGCTGGGTGCTCTGGGCGACGACCGTGACGTGCTGGAAAACCGCACCATCGGTGCCGAGATGTTTACCACGTCGCTCAAGATCGAAAGAGTACTGAGCGGCTTGTATCTTGCGCACACGGAAGTGGGCAAGGTCTTTGTGGACTCGATCACCACCGATGCCACTGCCTTTACGGCCGTACGCAGTCTGCCGAAGGTATTGCAGGACATGGCCGCGTCCGAGCCGCCGGCGCACATGGCCATCCTGATTGGGCAGGCCGAGCCGGATTACGGCTTGTTCGGTTCCTGAGCCGCTTCATGCTCGCGGATGGCTTTGGTGAAGCTGTCCATCAGCGGGTTGGGCACGGCCAGCGACAGCTGGTAGTGCTCGATCAGGAAGCCCTTGCCGGTGTTGCGCAGCACGCCGCTGGCCTGGCAGGTCCCCATCTGTGTATTCAACTGCTCGTCGAACCACACGTATTTCTTATCGGGTGAGAAGTAGACATTGCGCTTTTGCGCGGTGAAATTCCAGGCCTTCTTGCGGTCCCAGAAGCGCTTGGCCCAGGCCTTGAATTCCTGGTAGCTCCATACCTCGCTCTTGTCGGTGCCGATAAACACGCCGTCGGGTGCGAACTTGTCCCAGTAGTCGGGGCGGGTGTTGGCGGCATCGTCGTGCCAGCGGTCGACGAAGGCATTCACCTGCTGGCGGAATTCGGCGTCCTTATCGGCCGCCATGGCGCTATGCATCATCAGGGCGGCGGCGGCGGCGATCAGCAGGTGCTTCATGGAGGTCTCCTGGTTAATGTTTGCGAAATAGTATAATCGTCGGATTGTGCACAGCAAATAAGACCAACACCATGGCCTCACCGAACGAAAACGCCAGCATGGCGCTGTTCTGCGACTTTGAAAACGTCGCACTGGGCGTCCGCGACGCCAACTACGAGAAATTCGACATCAAACCAGTGCTGGAGCGACTGCTGCTGAAGGGCAGCATCGTGGTCAAGAAGGCCTATTGCGACTGGGACCGCTACAAGGGCTTCAAGGCCCCCATGCATGAGGCGAACTTCGAGCTGATCGAAATCCCGCACGTGCGACTGTCCGGCAAGAACTCGGCCGATATCCGCATGGTGGTCGATGCGCTGGACCTCTGCTATACCAAGGCCCACGTCAACACCTTCGTCATCATCTCCGGCGACTCCGACTTTTCGCCGCTGGTGTCCAAGCTGCGCGAGAACGCCAAGCGCGTGATCGGCGTGGGCGTGAAGGATTCGACTTCCGACCTGCTGGTGGCGAACTGCGACGAATTCATTTTCTACGACGACCTGGTGCGCGAATCGCGCCGCCAGCGCCAGGCCAGCCGCGACAGCCGCGAGCAGCAGCCTAAGCGTTCGCCGGAAGAGGAGAAGCGCCGCCGCGAGGAGATGGATAAGCGCCGCAACCAGTGCATCGACATCGCCTACACCACGTTCGACGCGCTGGCTGCCGAACGCGGCGAGGGCAAGATCTGGGCTTCGGTGCTGAAGGAAGCGATCAAGCGCCGCAAGCCGGACTTCAGCGAGTCGTATTACGGTTTCCGTACCTTCGGCAACCTGCTGGAGGAAATGAAGGCGCGCGGCCTGCTGGAATTCGGCCGCGATGAGAAGTCGGGCGCTTATGTGTACCGCAGCAGCCAGCCAGTCGTGCTGCCGGTGGTGGAGCAGGAAGCTGCTCCAGCGGCCGCAGTGGAAGGCGAGGGCGCCGAGCAAGCCGACGCCGCACCGGTGGCGCACGGCGAAGCTGCCGCGCCGGCGGAACGCGAAGGCCGTGAAGGTCGCCGTGGCCGCGGCAGCCGTGGCGGCCGTGGCCGCCGTGGCGAGGGTGCGCCAGCCGCTGCCGACGCGCCTGCGGTGGAAGTGGCTGCCGATGCCGAGGTTGCTGCCGTGGCGGCGGTCGAGGAAGTTGCGCCGATAGTCGAAGCGCCCGCCGAGGCGGAAACTGCGGCGCCAGCCAAGCGCACCCGCGCCGCTGCCAAAAAGCCGGCCGCGAAGAAGGCCGGTACGCGCAGCAGCAAGGTGGCGCAGGCCGCTGCCGATGCGGCAGAAGCGGTGCAGCAGGCGGAAGCCGTGCTGGCTGCCGCTGCGGAAGCCGCGGTGGCGGCGGAAGCGGCGCCTGCTGCGGCAAAGCGCGCCAAGAAGCCTGGCACCCACAAGCCATCGGCACGCAGCAAGCTGCCGAAAAAGCCGAAGGCCGAAGCGGCCTGACGCGCGCCATGTGCCTGACCCTGCGGGTCAGGCACAGCTCTGCCGGTTTTCTGCCATACTGATGGGCACCATGCCCATCATCTCCGAACTCAATATCTACCCCATCAAATCCTGCGCCGGCCTCTCCTTGAAGGAAGCCACCCTGACCCGCGCCGGCCTGATGACCGAACAAATCTACGACCGCGAGTGGATGCTGGTGGACGTCAACGGCGACGCCCTGACCCAGCGCGAACACCCGCGCATGGCCCTGATCGTGCCGCGCATTAAAGCCGAGACGCTGGAACTGCGCGCCCCCGGCATGCTGCAGCTGGAAATCCCCCTCGGCCTGCCCGACCCCGACAGCGCGCCATCGCTGCAAGTACAGGTGTGGGAAGACACCGTCCTGGCCTACGATTGCGACGAAACCACCGCCACCTGGTTCAGCAAATTCCTCGGCATCGAATGCCGCCTGGTGCGCTTCCACGCCAACGCCAAGCGCCTCACCAGCGGCAAGTGGACCGACGGCGAGCAGCACCCGACCCTGTTCTCCGACGGCTACCCGATCCTGGTCACCGGCACCGGTTCGCTGCAGGACCTGAACGACAAGCTGGCCAGGCAAGGCCGTGCCCCGCTGCCGATGAACCGCTTCCGCGCCAACCTGGTGATCGGCGACATTGACGCCTTCGAAGAAGACTACGCCGACGAACTGCGCATCGGCGAAGCCGTGCTGAAGCCCTGCAAGCCATGCGCCCGCTGCCCCATGCCTTCGGTCGACCAGGCAACCGGCGAGTTCGGCCCCGACCCGCTGGACATCCTGCAAAGCTACCGCGCCAAGGCGGAAGTCGATGGCGGCATCTGTTTCGGTATGAATGCCGTAGTAACAACAGGTGATGGCATAAAACTAAGGGTTGGAGACCAAATCGAGGTTACACTGGCGTTTTAGTAGTGAATTTGTGGCGGGCGATGGAGATCACGCAGAAAATCAAGGGCAAGGAACCTACGCAAACGGACCTGGCGGCCGAAAACCAGGCCCTGCGCACCCGCCTTGCCTACCTGATCGAGCAAGCCGAACGCAATCACTCGATCATGATGCGCCACCAGGCGTTCGACCTGGAGATTGTCGGCGCGGCCAGCTTCCCTGAGCTGATTGGCACCATCTTCCGCACCTTGCCGGTGATTTCCGACCTGGATGCGGTGACCCTGACCCTGGTCGACGTGGATGACGATATCCGCACCGTGATGGAAAAGCTGGGCGTCGATTTCAAGGAATTCCCGGACCTGGTGTTCGTGCCGGATGTGGAAGGGTTGGGCTTTGACATGCTGCCCGGCCAGCCGCCGCGCCCCCAGCTGGGCATGTTCGATGCGCTGAAACATGGACGCCAGTTCCCGCAGCCGGCCGCGCGCCTGCAAAGCGTGGGGGTGGTGCCGCTGCTGCGCAATAAGCGTCTGATTGGCTCGCTCAACCTGGGCAGCGCCGATCCGACGCGCTTCTCGCCCAGCCTGGGCACCGATTTCGTCGAGCACATGGCGTCCATCATCGCCATCTGCCTGGAGAACGTGATCTCCAACGAGATGCTGAAATATATGGGCTTGACCGATGCTCTCACCGGCGTGTTTAACCGGCGGTATGTCGACCGGCGCCTGCTGGAGGAGATTTCACGTGCGCGCCGGCAGGAGTATCCGGTGTCGTTCATGTATATCGATATCGACCACTTCAAGCGGGTCAACGATACCGTTGGCCATGGCGGCGGCGACGAAGTGCTGCGCGAGGTGGCGGCGCGCATCAAGGCCGAGCTGCGGCTGTCCGATGCGCTGGCGCGTTTTGGCGGCGAGGAGTTCGTGGTGCTGCTGATCGATGCGGACCTGGAGAGTGCGGCCTATGTGGCCGAGCGTATCCGCGCCGGGATTGCGGCCAGCATGATCGAGCTGTCGCATGGGGTGAAAGTGTCGATTACGGCCTCCGTTGGCGTGTCCAGCCTGTCGCAGGTGCCGGATGGCGGCAAGCCGGAGGCGCAGGCGGCGCAGCTGATCGAGCAGGCGGATGAAGCCTTGTACCAGGCGAAAGAGGGCGGCCGCAACCGCGTGATCCGCTACGCGGCTTAAGCCAGCAGGTCGCTTTCCGCGCGCGCCACTTCTTCAGCGGTGCCGCGCAACACCACCACATCCCCCGCCTCCAGCGTCATGCCCGGCTCGGCCTCCAGCCGCACACGCCCGCGCCGGATGGCGGAAATCTCTGCGCCACCCGCTTCCAGCCCCACGTCCCGCACGCACTTGCCAATGCAGGAAGCCTGCTCCCCCAGCGACACCGAATGCAGCCGCACCATCTCCGATTCCTCGCTGGAATCGCTCGCGCCATGGAAATACCCGCGCAGCGAGGCATAGCGCTCCTCGCGCGCCCGCTGCACGCGATGCACCACGCGCCGCAAAGGCACGCCCAGCATCACCAGCGCATGGGACGCCAGCATCAGCGAGCCCTCCATCAGTTCCGGCACCACTTCGGCGGCGCCGGCCTCCTTCAGCCGGTCCAGGTCCGTGTCGTCATGCGAACGCACAATCACCGGCAGCTCCGGCGCCAGCTCATGCACCAGGTGCAGCACCTTCAGCGCGGAAGGTGTCGAAGCATAGGTAATCACCACCGCCGACGCCCGCTTGATGCCGGCCGCCACCAGCGACTCGCGGCGCGCCGCGTCGCCATAGGACACGCTGGCGCCGGCGGCCTGCGCCTCCTGCACCCGGATCGGATCCAGGTCCAGCGCCTGGTAAGGGATCTTCTCTTCGGTCAGCAAGGTCGCCAGCGACTGGCCGGAGCGCCCAAAGCCCGCCACGATCACATGCTTTTGCGCCGACATGGTCCGCGCCGCGATATTGGTCAGGTTCAGCGACTGCATCATCCACTCATTGGCGGAGAACTTCAGCACGATCTTGTCCGACTGCGCGATCAGGAAGGGCGCCAGCAGCATCGACAGCACCATCGACGCCAGCACCACCTGCACCACGAAGGGGTCGACCAGCTTCATGCCGCCCACCACGTTCAGCAGCACGAAGCCGAATTCACCCGCCTGCGCCAGCGCCAGGCCGGTACGCATGGACGTGGAGGTGGAAGCGCCGAACAGCCGTGCCAGCCCCGCAATCAGGGCAAACTTGAGCAGCACCGGACCGGCCAGCAGCACCAGGACCAGCCACCAGTTCTCGAACACGATGCGCACGTTCAGCAGCATGCCGACGGTGATGAAGAACAGCCCCAGCAGCACGTCGCGGAACGGCTTGATGTCCTCTTCCACCTGGTGCTTGTATTCGGTCTCGGAAATCAGCATGCCCGCCACGAAAGCGCCCAGCGCCAGGGACAGG
This sequence comes from Pseudoduganella sp. OTU4001, assembly GCF_038440195.1. Taxonomy (NCBI): domain Bacteria; kingdom Pseudomonadati; phylum Pseudomonadota; class Betaproteobacteria; order Burkholderiales; family Oxalobacteraceae; genus Pseudoduganella; species Pseudoduganella sp. OTU4001. The sequence goes on from NZ_JASATG010000004.1 coordinate 11,889, forward strand.
CCGGCGCGCTCGGTGATCCAGGCCGCGCCCAAGGTCACCAGCAGCAGGTTGAGCATGAACAGTTCCTGCGAACGGCGCATGACGACGATGGTGAACCACTTGCGCATCACTTTCTGGCCCAGTGCCAGCAGCAGGAGCAGCACCACCGCCGCCTTCAGGCTGGCCAGCCCCAGGGTCTTGGGCAGGTCGGCCGGATTCTGCGCCAGCGCCGGGATCAGGATCAGCAGCGGCACCACCGCCAGGTCCTGGAACAGCAGGATGCCGATGATCTTGCGCCCATGCTCGCTTTCCAGTTCCAGGCGTTCAGTGAGCAGTTTGACAACAATGGCGGTGGACGACATGGCCAGCGCGCCGCCCAGCGCGAACGAAGCCTGCCAGCCGAGCTCGATGGTGGGCGGCAGCACGAAGTGGATCAGCCAGCCAAACAGCATGGTGGCGGCAATGGTCAGCACCACTTGCGCCATGCCCAGCCCGAACACAATCGAGCGCATGGCCATCAGTTTGGGCAGGGAAAACTCCAGCCCGATCGAGAACATCAGGAACACCACCCCGAACTCGCCCAGCAGCTCGGTAGCGTGGCTATTCTCGGCCAACCCCATGGCGTGGGGACCCAGCAGGATGCCGACGGCCAGGTAACCCAGCATCGGCGGCAGGTGCATCATACGGAAGGCCACCACGCCTAAAACGGCGCTGCCAAGGAGGAGAAGGGTCAGCTCGAGGGGGGAGAACATCCGTTGTTTGTTTAGTCTGGCAAGTTTTTTGCTTATCTAATTCGGCTATACTTCGGGCATGAGTTTAACCCATGAAAAAACAATGCTGAAATCTTTTGATGCCAAGACCGCAACGCGTGCCCTGGAACTGGCGCGCCAGGCCCTGCAGATCGAAACGGACGCCCTGGCTGCGCTGAATGCGCGCCTGGCGACCGACGAAACTGTCGGCCAGGCCGTGTCCCTGTTGCTGCAATGCAAAGGCCGCGTGGTGGTGTCGGGCATCGGCAAATCTGGCCATATCGGCAAGAAAATCGCCGCCACCCTGGCCTCGACCGGCACCCCGGCCCTGTTCGTGCACCCGGCCGAAGCCGCGCACGGCGACCTGGGCATGGTGACCCCGGAAGACGTGGTGATCGCCATTTCCTATTCCGGCGAAGCGTCCGAGCTGATGGCCATCCTGCCGGTGGTCAAGCGCATGGGCGGCCACGTGATCGCCATGACCGGCAAGCCGCAATCGAGCCTGGCCCAGATCGCCGACGTGCACCTGGACGTCTCGGTGGCGAAAGAAGCCTGCCCGATGAACCTGGCCCCGACCGCGTCGACCACCGTCACGCTGGCGCTGGGCGACGCGATCGCCGTCGCGCTGCTCGAGCTGCGCGGCTTCAAGGAAGAAGATTTCGCCCGTTCCCATCCGGGTGGCGCCCTGGGCCGCCGCCTGCTGACCCATGTGCGCGACATCATGCGCAAGGACGCCGCCATCCCGGCCGTGGGCCTGGACACCCGCCTGCCGGACGCGCTGCTGGAAATCACCCAGAAGGGCATGGGCATGACCGCCGTGGTCGATGCCGCCAACAAGCCGGTCGGCGTGTTCACCGACGGCGACCTGCGCCGCATGATCGAGAAGGTGCAGGACTTCGGCAAGGTGGTGATCAAGGACGTGATGCACCTGAACCCGCGCACCATCGGCCCCGACCAGCTGGCGGTGGACGCCGTGGCGGTGATGGAAGAATTCCGCATCAACCAGATGCTGGTGGTGGACGCCGACGGCACCCTGGTGGGCGCCCTGCACATCCACGACCTGACGCGCGCCAAGGTGATCTGATGAAGCTGAAACACGAAGACCTGGTTGCCCGCGCCGCCAAGGTACGCCTGTTCATCTTCGACGTGGACGGCGTGCTGACCGACGGCAGCCTGACCTACGGCGCCGAAGGCGAAATGGTCAAGACCTTCAACGTGCACGACGGCCTGGGCATCAAGCTGTTGCAGGAAGCCGGCATCAAGACCGCGATCATCAGCGCCCGCCGTACGCCTATCGTGCTGGCGCGCGCCAAAGACCTGGGCATCGAATACGTGCACCAGGGCGGCCACGACAAACTGACCCCGTTCAAGGCCCTGCTGGAACAGCTGGGCATCACCGAGGAGCAGGTTGCCTTCATCGGCGACGACGTGGTGGACCTGCCTATCCTGAGCCGCGTAGGCTTTGCCGTCAGCGTGCCGAACGGCCGCCCGGAAGTGCATGCGCGCGCCCACTGGATCACCGAAGCAGCGGGCGGCCGCGGCGCCGTGCGCGAAGCCTGCGAATTCGTGCTGCGCGCCACCGGCAGCTACGAGCGCGTGATGGCGCAGTTCCTGGTATAAGCCATGCGCAACCAGAGAATCGCCCACCGTTTCCGTCTTTCCATCGGCATGGTCCTGGTGCTGGTGGCGGCGCTCGGCAGCTTCTATTTGCTGGAGCTGATGAACCGCGCCGGCGAGGAAATGCAGGCCGATATGCAAGCCAATGAACCGGACTACATCATCGAGAACTTCTCCTTCGTACGCATGTCGAAGGAAGGCAAGCCAAGCTACATCATCGCCGGCGACAAACTGACCCACCGCCCGATCGACGACTCGTCGGAAATCGACAAGCCGCGCGTGCGCAGCCTGGGCGCCGGCGAGCGGCCGCCGATGGAGATCGTGGCGAAGATGGCGCGCGTGGATGACGCCAACAGCCGCGTCACCCTGAACGGCAGCGTGACCATCGACCGTGCCGCCGCCGAGAATGCGCAGCCAATGCACATGGCGACGGAGAAGCTGGTGATCTTCCCCGATGAAGACCGCATGGAAACCGACCAGCCGGTGAAGATGAAGCTGGGGAATACGACCGCTACCGCCAATAGCATGCGCGCCAACAATGCGACGCGCCAATTGCACCTGGAAGGCGCCGGCACGCTGGTGCTGCCGCCGAAGGCACAATAAACAAGGAATGATTATGAAACGACTTCTGTTGTCGGCAGCTTTGCTGCTGGGAGTTGCAGCCCCGGCCCTGGCCGAGAAGGCCGACTCCTACAAGCCGACCAACATCAGCTACGGCGCGATGGATATCGACGACGTCAAGCAGGTGACCATCATGAGCGGCGGCGTCAAGCTGACTCGCGGCACCCTGACCATGACCGCCGAACGCGCGCTGGTCAAACAGTCGCCGGAAGGCTACCAGCAGGTGACCCTGTACGGCGACGGCAAGAAGGCTACCTTCCGCCAGAAGCGCGACGGCGCCGGCGACCTGTGGGTCGAAGGCGATGCCGACCGCATCGAATACGACGAGCAGGCCGAGCTGGTGAAGATGTTCAACAAGGCCGCCATCCGCCGCCTGGAAGGCGGCAAGCAGAACGACGAAGTGCAGGGCGAATTCATCTCCTACGACAGCCGCAAGGAATTCTTCAGCGTGCGCAACACGGCCACCGGTGAGAGCAAGCCGGGCGGCGGCCGCGGCACCATGGTGATCCAGCCATCGCGCACCGAACCACCGGCGGAGAAGAAGTAAGCATGCAAGCAAATACCTGCGCCGACACCCTGGTGGTGCGCGGCCTTCAGAAATCCTACGGTAAACGCCAGGTTGTCCACGACGTATCGCTGCAAGTCGATTGCGGCGAAGTGGTGGGCCTGCTCGGCCCGAACGGCGCCGGCAAGACCACTTCCTTCTACATGATCGTGGGCCTGGTGGCATCCGACGCCGGCACCATCGATATCGGCGGCAGCGACGTCTCGAGCCTGCCGATCCACAAGCGCGCGCAACTGGGCCTGTCCTACCTGCCGCAGGAAGCTTCGGTATTCCGCAAGCTGACGGTGGAAGAAAATATCCGCGCCGTGCTGGAAATCCAGCAGGTGGACGGCAAGCCGCTGGCCAAGGCGGAAATCGACCAGCGCCTGGAAGCCCTGCTGGCAGACTTGCAGATTGAGAAGCTGCGCGAAAACCAGGCCCTGTCGCTGTCGGGCGGCGAGCGCCGCCGTGTGGAAATCGCACGCGCCCTGGCCACCAACCCGCGCTTCGTGCTGCTGGACGAGCCATTCGCCGGCGTCGACCCGATTGCCGTGATCGAAATCCAACGTATCGTACGTTTCCTGAAGGAGCGCAATATCGGTGTCCTGATCACCGACCATAATGTGCGTGAGACCCTCGGCATTTGCGACCGCGCCTACATCATCAACCAGGGCGCCGTGCTGGCTTCGGGCCGCCCAGATGACATCATCGCCAATGAATCCGTACGCCGGGTCTATCTCGGCGAACACTTCCGCATGTAAGCGAAAGCCATGAAACAAACACTGCAACTGCGAACCTCGCAACACCTGGCGCTGACGCCGCAGCTGCAACAATCCATCCGCCTGCTGCAGCTGTCCACGCTGGAGCTGCACCAGGAGCTGGAACAGCTGCTGAGCGATAACCCGATGCTGGAACGCCTCGACGATCCGCTCGACCACTCGGTACGCCTGCTGGCCGACGGCGCCATCAGCCAGGGCTCCGGCAACGACAGCGTCGCCACGCCCGAAGCTGCCCAGGCCACCGATGGCGGCGAAGCCGGCGCCAGCGCCGGCAGCGAAGGCGAAGGCTATGAAGGCGGCGAGGGCGAGGGCGCTGCCAACGGCAGCGACGATACCGACTGGAGCGCCAGCGCCGGCAGCAAATCCGCCGACGACGAAGACAGCCGCCCGCAGCTGGAAGCCTCCGGCTGCACCCTGCGCGAGCACCTGCTGGAACAGATGCGCGTGACCTTGCAGGAGCCGCGCGACCGCGCCCTGATGGAAATGATCATCGACGCGCTGGACGACAACGGCTACCTGGAAGAGCAGCTGGAAGAAATCCTGGAACGCCTGCCGCCCGAGCTGGAAATCGAGCTGGACGACCTGCGCTGCACCCTGGTGCTGCTGCAAAGCTTCGACCCGCCCGGCGTCGGCGCCCGCAACGCCTCCGAATGCCTGGCGCTGCAGATCAAGCGCATGCCCTGCGTGCCGCTGGTGACGCGCCGCATGGCCCTGACCATCGTCGAGAAGCACCTGGCCTGGTTCGCCCAGCGCGAATTCACCAAGTTGAAGAAAACGCTCGATTGCGACGACGAAGACCTGCGTGAAGCGCAAGCCGTGATCCGCCAATGCAACCCCCATCCGGGCGCCGAATTTGCGTCAGGCGAGTCAGACTATGTAGTGCCGGACGTGATCGTGAAGAAGGGCCGCGGCGGCTGGGTCGTCACGCTGAATAACGACGTGGTGCCGCGCCTGCGCGTGAATGCCCTGTATGCGAACCTGCTCAAGCAAGGCAAGAGCGAATCGCAGATGAATGGCCAGCTGCAAGAGGCCAAATGGCTGATCAAAAATATGCGCCAGCGCTTCGACACCATCCTGCGCGTGGCGGAAGCGATAGTAGAAAGACAAAAGAACTTTTTCAGCCACGGTGCGGTTGCCATGAGACCCCTTGTGTTGCGTGAAATAGCTGATACACTGGGACTACACGAGAGCACTATTTCCCGTGTTACAACTCAAAAATATATGCTCACCCCGCATGGCATGTTTGAGTTGAAATATTTCTTTGGCAGCCACGTCGCGACCGAAGCTGGGGGTGAAGCTTCATCGACTGCGATACGGGCGCTGATCGTGCAATTGACAGGAGCAGAAGACCCCAAGAATCCTTTATCCGACAGTAAGATTGCGGACATGCTGGGAGAACAAGGCATGGTAATTGCGCGACGGACTGTTGCCAAATATCGAGAAGCGTTGAAAATTCCTCCGGTAAGCCTCCGTAAATCTTTGTAGTGCATGGGTTCCTCTGTGCGCTTCGGCGCGCACGAACTCGAGAGCGACATCATCTTTAGGAGTGTGTATGAATCTCACCATCAGTGGACATCATGTCGAAGTGACCCCGGCTATTCGCGAGTACGTGCAAAACAAGCTGGAACGAGTCAAGCGCCATTTCGATCAAGTAATCGATATTGCTGTCATCCTGACTGTAGATAACCTCACCGAGAAAGAGAAACGCCAGAAAGCAGAAATCAACCTGCGCATGTCTGGCAAAACTGTTTACGTCGAAAGCCTGTCGCAGGACCTCTACGCCGCCATCGACACCCTGATTGATAAACTGGATCGCCAGGTCATGAAATACAAAGACCGTGTGCAGAACCACAATCACGCGGCCATCAAGCACTTCCCGGACACGTACGAAGCACCACCCTCCGCCATGTAAAGGACTGGCAGAGTAGGCACACCAAAGGGCGCATCTGGCGCCCTTTTTTGCGCCCAGTGTGCGTTAAAATATTTGCATGAGCGAACACGTCCAAACCCAAATCACCAACGGCACCGGCATCATCACGCTGGACCGCCCGAAAGCCCTCAATTCCCTGTCCCTCGACATGGTGCGCGCGATGACGCAGGCGCTGCTGGCCTGGCGCGAAGACGCCAGCGTCGCCGCCGTGGTGGTGCGCAGCACCAGCGAACGCGCCCTGTGCGCCGGCGGCGACATCCGCTTCTTCCACGACGTAGGCCGCGCCAGCACCCAAGGCGGCAGCGCACTGCTGGAAGACTTCTTCACCGAAGAATACGCACTGAACCACCTGATCCACTTCTACCCTAAGCCATATGTGGCCTTGATGGATGGCGTGGTGATGGGCGGCGGCATGGGCATCGCCCAGGGCGGCCCGGATTGCGGTGTCCGCATCGTCACCGGCCGCACCAAGATGGCCATGCCCGAAGTGAATATCGGCCTGTTCCCCGATGTCGGCGGCAGCCACTTCCTGTCGCACGCACCGGGCCAGCTCGGCATGTGGCTGGGCCTGACCGGCCTGACCGTCGGCGCCGCCGACGCGCTCTACCTCGACCTGGCCGACTACTTCGTGCCCGAGACCGAGCTGGCCGGCCTCGCCGCGCTGCTGGAAAGCACGCCGGGCAAATCGCTGCGCGACGCAATTGCCGTCTTCGCCGGTCCGCACAATGCCTATGCCGGCGACAGCGAACTGGAAAAGCAGCGCGCACTGATCGACCAGCACTTCGGCGCCGGCTCCGTGCCCGCCATCATGGACTCGCTGCGCGGCGACAGCAGCCCCTTCGCGCAGAAGTCCCTGAAAGCGATGGAGCTGCGTTCCCCGCTGATGATGTGCGTGACCCACGAGCTGTTGAAGCGCGGCGCCACGCTGGGCGTCGCCGACTGCCTGCGCATGGAGCGCAACCTGGTGCGCCGCAACTTCGAACACGGCGAGATTTTCGAAGGCGTACGCGCGCTGGTGATCGACAAGGACAACCAGCCGAAATGGAATCCCGCCACGCTGGCCGAAGTCACGCCCGAGATGGTGGAACGCTTCTTCGAACCATGCTGGCCAGCCTGGGCGCACCCGCTGCGCCACCTCGCATGAGGGAGCTGGACCGGATCGACCGCGGCATCCTCAACGTCCTGCAAGAAGATGCCAGCACGCCCCTGCGCGAGATCGCAGAGCGCGTGCACTCCTCGGTCGCCACGTGCCAGCGCCGCATCGAAAAGCTGCGCGCCGACGGCGTGCTGGTGAAAGCCGTCGCCCTGGTCGACCGCGTGCTTGCCGGCCGCCCGCTGACGGTGTTTGTCTCCGTTGAATTGGCGAAGCAGAACACCGATATCCTCAAGCAATTCGAACAGCGCATGCGGCTGCAGCCCGAAGTGATGTCCTGCTACGAAGTGGCCGGCGAATTCGACTTCCACCTGATCGTCACGGTGGAATCGATGGAAGAATACAGCGCCTTCACCCGCCGCGAATTCACCTCCCACCACAACGTCACCAACGTCAAGAGCCTGTTCGCCATGAACTGCTCCAAGTTCGAAACCAAGCTGACGCTTTAGCCTCGGTGGACGATGGCGTTATTCAAGGCTGTCACAACGCTCTGAAGGTACTCCTTTTGATAGGTTTTTAAAGCGCTAGTTTCACCGCCTGCGGTGTGCAGCATCACGTGGTAGGCAGTCTTTTGCATGGCCCACCAGGCGATACCAATTGCTGCAATAAACAGGCCAACATAGGCGCCATTCAGTACAGGAATTAAGCCGAGCGCGATCAGAACTGCAGGGCCGACTCGGCTAGGTTTCTGCTCCATTGGCTTCACCGAAGTGATGTTGTTCATTGCGAACGTTTGGCCATCTACGATAAGCGGGAATTTGTCTACTTAAACAATTTGCAATTTTGGTTATTTGATTGGTGTATTAATGGCGGCCCAGGGCGACAACCCAGACCAGCCAGACAATGGTGGTCGCCAGTATCGGGGCGAGCAGGGCTGACACACCGATCTGGACTGCGCGGCGTCCACGCGATAACTGTGCATTGCGGGTGAGCGAGAACTGGAGTGCTCCGCACAGGATGAATGGCCCCGCCAGAATGAAGGCATGCGCAGCGGGCGATGGCTCGCTGCCGTTCAATACCACCATCACCACTGCGAACCAGACGGTGGCGGCCAAGACTGCAATCGAAAACGACTTTAACGGGCTCAGATTCTGCATATTTAGTTATTCTCCGTCGATGAAGGGTTCCACCAGAAGGTGACTCTCTCCTCGCTCGCCGAAGGACCGATGGAGTAGTCGCCACGGCCATCAATAATACCGCTGATCCCTGCCCGCAACGCAGTAAGCCAATTAACGCCAATTGCTAATTCGGCCGCCTCATCACACAGCGTAAATTGCCATCGGTCAGGCTGGCTGCAAAGCGACACCCGCAGGGATGCCGGAGCGGCCCAGCGCGATGCTGCGCTGCCATTGACAGGTTGACGTGCATCGTGATTCGGCTCAGCCCTTTGGGCAGTCCACCGGGGGCAGGGGGCCGAACACGACTTCCGTATCGGCAGGGCCGGAGGTTTGGACGATGTAGACCACCTTGGCGGCGCTGTCGATAAACATCATGTGCGCGCGGCCGCCCGGCGCGATGCCAGGTGTCGAGAGCAGGATATGGCGGGTGTCCCGCAGATGCGCCGGCAGCTTCGCCACGGTCGGCCAATGCGCGCGTGCGCCGGACGGCGAGACGAAGCCGCGATAGTGCGCGGCTGTGCACTGCCAGACCGGATCGGCTTCGGCAGGTGGTACAGCGCCAAGCGCTGCGGCAAGGAGTAAGGAAATCGTCATGGCTCCATCATAAATCAAATGGGAAAATTTCCCGCCGCCCGTTGCGAATTCGGGAAATCGTTCCGTCCCGGATACTTATGATTAGCGCTCGCTGTTTGAAAGGAGAGCATCATGATCGACCACGTATCCATCGCCACCCGCGACCTGCCGCGCGCTGTGGAATTCTACAAAGCCTGCCTGGAGCCGCTGGGCTACAGCGTGCAGCATCAGGACGCAGGGCAGGCCATCTTCGGCGCTGACGGCCACTGGGCTTTTGCCATCTATCCGGCACAGGGCGATGCCCCGCTGATCGGCCAGCGCGGGCATATCGCCATCAAGTCGCCATCGCAGCTGGCGACGCACGCTTTCCACGCCAACGCCATGGCACAAGGCGCCACCTCGCTGCGCACGCCAGGCCTGCGCCCCGACGTCAACGAGCGCTATTTTGGGACGATGATCACCGATCCGGACCAGCATACGATCGAAGTGGTGCACTGGATGGACTAATTTGGTGCGGCGGGCCGGCCATACGCTGGCCCGCATCTTGCTGTACAGCTTGGGTCATCCACTTTACCCAAGCGCTCATGACCACCATACGCTCAGCCCACCCGGCCGATGCCGCCGCCATCGCGGCGATCTACAACTACTACGTCGCCACCACCACCATCACCTTCGAGGAATCCGAAGTCAGCGCGGAGGAGATGGCAAGCCGCGTCACCAAAGTGATTTCATCCAAGCTGCCCTGGCTGGTGCTGGAGGAGGACGGCAAAGTCCTCGGCTACGCCTACGCCAGCAAATGGAAGGAACGCTCGGCCTACCGCTTCTCCGTCGAAAGCTCGATCTACCTGCACCGCGACGTGCGCGGCAAAGGCTACGCACGCAAGCTGTACCAGCACCTGTTCAATTTGCTGCGCCAAAGCGGCGTGCACCTGGTGATCGGCGGCGTGGCACTGCCGAATGAGGCCAGTGTTGGCCTGCATGAGAAAATGGGCTTCCAGCCCGTCGGCGCATTCAAGGAGGTCGGCCGCAAGTTCGGCCGCTGGGTCGACGTAAGTTATTGGCAACTACGTTTGGAGTGATTAGACTGCAGGGCATGAAGAAAATGATGCCTGCGGCTCTTGCCGCGTTGCCGCTATTTGCTTTGGCTGAACCTGCGCTCGTCACCGCTCAGTATGATCAATGTCCGGAGGTCGCGGCGCTATACCAGCCGGCCACCGAGACGATCACGGTCAACCAGCCCGGCAAGGAGCCGCGCAAAGTTGAAGTGCCAAAGCTATATGACCGTGCCGCGCAGCCGCCGCTGCACCGTGCGGTGCTGGCGCTGGAGCTGCACACCGCACCGCTGGCGGGGCAGTTGCCGCCGCAGCAGGGCGTGTTCGAGGCAATGCAGCCGATAGCGATGCTGGACAACACCTGGCGCAGCGCCGTCATGCGCTGCGATCTCTCGGAAGTGTGGGTAGTGTCGCGCGGCGGTTTTGCGAACAGCACGCGCTGGTACGGGCCTTACAAGCTGGCGGAGCTTATGTCTGCTCGCGGTGACGCAGCACCACAGTTTCAGTAGGTGCGAAATGACGCGCCAGGCGTTCGGCCATGTAGACTGAGCGATGCTGGCCGCCGGTGCAGCCAACGGCCACGGTCAGGTAGGAGCGGTTGTCTTTCTTGAAGTGCGGCAGCCACTTGGCGACGAAGCCTTTGATGTCCTGGAACATCTCCTCCGCGCTTTCCTGCGCATCGAGAAAGGCGACCACCGGCGCATCGCGGCCATTTAAAGGACGCAGCGCCAGGTCATAGTAGGGATTCGGGATCGCGCGCACGTCGAACACAAAGTCGGCATCCAAAGGCACGCCGAGCTTGAACGCAAAGGATTCAAAAAATAGCGTCAGAGGCGCATTCTCGCTTTGCACCAGGTCCTTGATCCAGGCGCGCAGCTTGTTGGCGCTCATCTCCGACGTGTCGATCACGTGGCCCAGTTGCTGGATTGGCGACAGGCGTTCGCGTTCTTCGGCGATGCATTCGATCAGCGTGCGGCGCGCGGCAGGATTTTCGCCCGGCGCCACTTCGTGCGACAACGGGTGGCTGCGGCGGGTTTCGGAAAAGCGCGCCACCAGCGAGTGCGTGTTTGCTGTCAGGAAGATGATCTTGACCTGATGGCCGTCCTCGATCAGCTTGCGGAATTCGCCGGGCAGGCTGGCAAGATTGGAGGCGCTGCGCGCATCCACTGCCACCGCCAGCGCTTCCGTCCCCTCGGTGGCCAGGCGGTCTACCAGATCCGGCAGCAGTACCGGCGGCAGGTTGTCGACGCAATAGTAGCCCGTGTCTTCGAGCACATTCAGCGCAACGGATTTGCCGGAGCCGGAGATACCGGTGATGAGGACGATTCGCATGCGGCCGATAATACCATCAGTCACCGCTCATGGCTTGCCGCTGGCGTTCCATGAACTCTTGCAGGGTATCGATGCCTCGCAGCTGGAGGATGGTGTTGCGCACCGCAGCTTCCAGCAGAACCGCGATGTTGCGGCCGGCCGCCACCGGGATCACGACCTTGCGGATCGGCAGGCCCAGCACGTCTTCAGTCGGGAACTGGAACGGCAGGCGTTCCACTTCTTCTTCCAGCGCCGAGCGGCGCACCAGGTGCACGATCAGCTTCAGGCGCATCTTGCGGCGCACGGCGGTCTCGCCGAAGATCGCCTTGATGTCCAGCAGGCCCAGGCCGCGCACTTCCAGCAGGTTTTGCAGCAGCGGCGGGCAGCGGCCTTCAATCATGTTCGGCGCGATGCGCGCGAATTCCACCGCATCGTCAGCCACCAGGCCGTGCGAGCGCGAAATCAGTTCCAGGCCCAGCTCGGATTTGCCGAGGCCGGAGTCGCCGGTAATCAGCACACCCACGCCCAGCACGTCCATGAACACGCCGTGCATGATGATGCGTTGCGCCAGCTTCTTGGACAAATACACGCGCAGGAAGTCGATCACCTGCGCCGCAGGCAGCGGGGTCGAAAACAGCGGGATATTCTTTTCGTCGCAGATCGCCAGGATGTCCGGCGGCGTCTCAAGACCCTGCGCGATGATCAGCGCCGGCGGGCCGCCCGCGATCAGTTCACCGATCACATGGGCGCGCGTCAGCGACTTCAGGCGCTGGTAGTAATTGATTTCCTGGTGGCCGAACACCTGGATACGGCCAGGGTGGATGGTATTCAGGTGGCCGACCTGGTCGGCCGCGGATGCCACGTCGCCGGAGATCAGGCGCTCGCCGCCGGGGAAGCCGGCGAACCATCCCAGTTGCAGGGTTTCGCGATTGTCGTCGTACAGTCTCTGGATCGTCAGCGGCGTTTGCAGCATGGCTTAACTCGCCGCTTGCAGGCTAGGCTGCCAGTTGACGATGCGGCTGTAGACCGATTTCGGATCAGGATCTTCCGTCAGGGCGGTACGGACAGCGTCGTCCGAGAACATTTCCGCGATTTCGGACAGGATTTCGAGGTGCTGCTGCGTCACATGGTCAGGAATGAGCAGGAAGAACAGCAGGTTGACCGGTTTGCCGTCCGGCGATTCGAACGGAATCGGTTCGGCCAGGCGCACGAAGGCGGCCAATGGCGACTTCAGGCTCTTGGAACCCTTGATGCGCCCGTGCGGCACCGCGACGCCGTGGCCCAGGCCGGTAGAGCCCAGCCGCTCACGTGCGAACAGGTTGTCGGATACGGTGGATCGGGCAATGCCGCAATTGTTCTCAAATATGAGGCCGGCTTGCTCGAACGCGCGCTTTTTACTGGAGACTTCCAGATCGAGCTGGACGTTCTCTAGCGAAAGGATTTTGCTCAGGTTATTCATGACGCGACATTGATGTGCTTTGCGAGCGCATTATAGGCCTGTTTCTCAGCCGTGTAACTCGAAATTCATTTAATGTTTCTTCGCGGCAAAGAGTTTTACTGGCGGGCGTTGCGCAGGTTGGGCGGCCGCTGTGCACTACTAAAGTTGGTGCGCCATGGGTTGATATCAAGGCCGCCTCTACGGGTATATCGGGCATAAACCGTCAAATGTTGAGGTTTGCACTGGCGCAAGATGTCCGTAAAGATACGTTCGACGCACTGCTCGTGGAATTCGTTATGTTCGCGGAAGCCGATCAGGTACTTGAGCAGGCTTTCCTGGTCGATCTGCGGGCCGTAGTAGCTGATCTGCACGCTGCCCCAGTCGGGCTGGCCGGTCACCAGGCAATTCGACTTGAGCAGGTGGGAAACCAGGGTTTCCTCTACTGGCAGTTCGTCGAAGTTGGCTTTCAGGGTTTCTGGCTGCGGCGAATAGTTGTCGACATCGATATCCAGGCGGTCCAGCAACTGGCCTTCCAGCTCACCCATTTCCAGTTTGGCAAAGTCTTCCTGCATGGTCAGGGTGACGTGCACATTGGCGCCGGCGGCGGCGGACAAGTCTTGCTGCAGCAGGATTTTCAGCGCGTCGGGGCCGGCCAGTTTGGTCTGGTTGAAGGAATTAAGGTAAAGCTTGAAAGATTTCGATTCGATCAAGTTGGGCGAATCGGCCGGGATGCTGAAGCGGGCCACCGCCACTTGCGGCTTGCCGCGCATGTTCAGCCAGGACAGCTCGTAGCCGTTCCAGATATCCACCCCAAAGAAGGGCAGGGTGCCTTGCAGGCCTAATTCGTCGCGCTTGCCCTGGCGCGGGATCGGGAACAGCAGTTCCGGCGCGTAGTCGGTGCGGTAGGCGGAGGTTTTGCCGAGGGGGGAGTGTTCTGGGAGGTTCATGCCCGGGAGTTTACCTGAAACCGGTAAATCTGGGTCTCAAAGCTACTAGATCAAAGGCGCACAACCAACCCGTTGGCCGCTCCGCAGACAGGGTCTGACCCTTGGGTCAGACCCAGGTTTACCGGTTTTAGAGGAACAGCTTGTACACCGGATTCTGCGACTCATCCCAATAGCGGTAGCCCAAGGTCGCCAGGAACTGCGCAAACTTGTCCATATCCTGCTGCGGCACCTGCAAGCCAATCAGGATGCGCCCCACGTCGCCGCCTTGCGAGCGGTAATGGCACAGCGAGATATTCCACTCCGGCTCCATCGAATCCAGGAACCGCATCAGCGCGCCCGGACGCTCCGGGAACTCAAAACGGTACAGCAATTCATCCTTCGCCAGCTCGCTCTTGCCGCCCACCAGGTGGCGCAGGTGCGACTTGGCCAGTTCATCATGGGTCAAGTCGAGCGTCCGGAACTCGTGCTCCTCAAACCGCCGTGCAATGGCGGACGATTCGCTACGGTCTGCAATCTGCACGCCCACAAACACGTGGGCCTCTTCCTTATCGCTAATGCGGTAATTGAACTCGGTCACATTGCGCGCGCCCACCAGGCTGCAGAAGCGCTTGAAGCTGCCGCGCTGCTCCGGAATGGTCACCGCAAACACCGCCTCGCGCGCTTCGCCCAGCTCCGCACGCTCCGCCACAAAGCGCAGGCGGTCGAAGTTCATATTGGCGCCGCTGCACACGGTGACCAGGGTCTCGCCCTGCACCGGATACTTGCCCATCTCCGCGCGCTCCACATAGGCCTTGGCGCCGGCCACTGCCAGCGCGCCGGAAGGCTCCAGGATCGAACGCGTATCGGTGAACACATCCTTGATCGCCGCGCAGATTGCATCGGTATCGACCACGATCACTTCATCGACGAACTGCTTCGCCAGGCGGAAGGTTTCCTCGCCCACCAGACGCACCGCGGTGCCGTCCGCAAACAGGCCGACATCGGTCAGCGTAATGCGCTCACCCGCCTTCAGCGAGCGGCCCATGGCATCCGAATCCATGGTCTGCACGCCGATCACCTTGATATCAGGACGCAGCTGCTTCACATAAGCAGCAACGCCGGCAATCAGCCCGCCGCCGCCGATCGGCACGAAGATCGCGTGGATCGGGCCGGAATGCTGGCGCAGGATTTCCATGGCAATCGTGCCCTGGCCGGCGATCACTTCCGGATCGTCGAACGGATGCACGAAAGTCAGCTTCTGCTCTTTTTCAAGCTGCAGGGCGTGGTTATAGGCGTCGGTATAGGACTCGCCGTGCAGCACCACTTCCACGCTGGAGCCGCCGCGGCGGCGCACGGATTCCACTTTCAGCAGCGGGGTGGTGGCCGGCATCACGATCAGGGCGCGGCAACCAAGTTTGGCTGCCGACAGGGCAACGCCCTGCGCATGGTTGCCTGCGGAGGCGCAAATGACGCCGCGCTTCAATTGCGCGTCGCTCAGATTCGCCATCTTGTTGTAAGCGCCGCGTACCTTGAAGCTAAAGACGTCCTGCATGTCCTCGCGCTTGAAGTAAATCTGGTTGCCGATTCGCTGCGACAGAATCGGAGCCAGTTCCAGCGGGGTTTCATGGGCCACGTCATAGACGCGGGAGGTCAGGATTTTCTTCAGGTAGTCGATAGTCATAATTTGCAAAGGAATAAGAGTGGTGCAAAGACTGTCAACGGCGGGTAACCGAGGGTGGGTGCACGCCTACGCCGCGGGTATGCGGGTCGCAGGATGTCTAAAGTGCCTAACGTGCTTTGGGCTTGGTATGGATGATTATAATTGAGCCATGATTGAAAACGCTATCCGCTGGCTGCTGGACCTGATCGCGGCGCCCGAAGTGGGGCTCACCTCGGTCTTTATCATCAGTTTTGTCTCAGCCACGCTGGTGCCCTTGGGCTCGGAGCCGGCTGTTTTTGCCGTGTGCAAAGCCAACCCCGCCATGTTCTGGCCCGCCATTGGCGTCGCCACCGTGGGCAACACCTTGGGCGGCATTGTCGATTACTGGATCGGCTATTACGCCAAGAAAGCCTTCACCAAGGAACGTTCCAGCCGCTGGTTCGGCTGGCTGGCCCACTATGGGGCCAAGACCATGCTGCTTTCGTGGGTGCCGGGCATCGGCGATCCGCTCTGCACGCTGGGCGGCTGGCTGAAGCTGCCGTTCTGGCCATCCGTCATGTACATGGCGATCGGTAAGCTGGGGCGCTACCTGACCATGACGTCGCTGCTGCTGTTCGTGCCGGACGGCTTCTGGCGCTCGCTGGCCAATGCCCTGGGCGGCTAGCCCGCCTTGCCGAAACCGCCTTTGACGCGCGGGCAGAAGGCCGGGTCTTGCATGGCCGTCGGTAGCAGTTGCTCGCCGAGTTTGGCGCCGTTTTGCCAGGTCTGGTCGAGCTTGGCCGCCGGTATGCCGCGGGCTTCCAGGCAGGCGCGCAGCAGTTTGACGCTGCTGGTGAGCTCGCGCTCGATGGCGGATTGGGGGACGCCGCAGGCTTCGGCATAGCGCTGGGTGGTGCCGAAATTCGACAGCATGCCTAGCGACATATCGGTCGGCCCGCAGGCCGGGGCGGCTGGGGCGGCGCCGGCGCTGGCGCTCACGGCCAAGAGGAGGATGGTCAGAAGATTCCGCATAGCAGCAGTGTCGCAGAATTTCGGGCCTGAAGGGTGCTGCATGTGCAAATGAACGACGGTTTTGTGTGCCGTGAACAGAATATTGTTCCGCTAATTGACGTTAACGGAACCCCGTCGCCCTCTAAGGCTGTTTCCATCTTGTGCGCCGCAATAAGTTAGAATGTTCTGTCCTAGCGTCAGCCCCCCGTCCACGCATAATGAACGCACCAGCTCAAATCCAGGCATTGCTCGCAGAATCGCCCGATGGTCACGCCCCTACCCGCTTGCGGGAAATCCCCTATAACTACACTTCGTTCTCCGATCGCGAAATCGTGATCCGCCTGTTGGGCGAAGAGTCCTGGGCGTTGTTGGATGAACTGAGGGCTTCCCGCCAGACCGGCCGTTCCGCCCGCATGCTGTACGAGGTGCTGGGCGATATCTGGGTGGTGCGCCGCAACCCCTATCTGCAGGACGACCTGCTGGATAACCCGAAGCGCCGCCAGGCGCTGATCGACGCGCTGCACCACCGCCTGACGGAAGTGGATAAGCGCCGCACCACCGTCGATGCCGCCGATGCCGAATCGCAGAAGCGCAGCGGCAACGTGGAAAAGCTGCTGCGCGCAGCCAGCAAAGCGGTCGCCGACTTCGGCGAAGAATTCCGCCAGATGTACGACTTGCGCAAGCGCACCCAGAAAGTGCTGGGCAAGTACACCGAGAAGCACAATATCTGCTTCGACGGCATGAAGCGCATCTCCCACGTGACCGATGCCACCGACTGGCGCGTCGAGTATCCGTTCGTGGTGCTGACCCCGGACAGCGAAGACGAAATGGCCGGCCTGGTGAAAGGCTGTATCGAACTTGGCCTGACCATCATCCCGCGCGGCGGCGGCACCGGCTACACCGGCGGCGCGATCCCGCTGACGCCGCTGTCGGCCGTCATCAACACTGAAAAACTGCTCAAGCTGGGCGCGGTAGAAATGAAGGTGCTGCCGGGCCTGGACCGCGAATACGCGACCGTCCACTCGGAAGCGGGTGTCATCACCAATAAAGTCAGCGAAGCAGCCGAGAAGGCGGGCTTCGTGTTCGCGGTCGATCCGACTTCGGCCCACGCCTCCTGCATCGGCGGCAATATCGCCATGAATGCGGGCGGCAAGAAGGCCGTGCTGTGGGGGACCGCGCTGGACAACCTGGCTTCGTGGCGCATGGTGGACCCGAACGGCGACTGGCTGGAAGTCACGCGCCTGGACCACAACCTGTCCAAGATCCACGACACGCCGCTGGCGCGCTTCAAGCTGGAATGGACGCACCCGAACGCGCGCGGCGAATCCAAGGGCGAACCGTTCAAGACCGAGATCCTGGAAATCGAAGGCCGTAAATTCCGTAAGGAAGGCCTGGGCAAGGACGTTACCGACAAATTCCTGGCCGGCCTGCCGGGCGTGCAGAAAGAGGGCACCGATGGCCTGATCACCTCCGCGCGCTGGATCCTGCACAAGATGCCGAAATTCACGCGCACCGTCTGCCTGGAGTTCTTCGGCCAGGCGCGCGATGCGATCCCGTCGATCGTCGAGATCAAGGATTACCTCGATTCGCTGCCGGCCCAGGGCGAACAGTTCAAGACCCTGCGCCTGGCGGGTCTGGAGCATCTGGACGAGCGCTACCTGCGCGCGGTCGGCTATGCCACCAAGTCCAAGCGCGGCGTGCTGCCGAAGATGGCGCTGTTCGGCGACATCGTCGGTGATGATGAAGACGCGGTGGCGCTGGCGGCCTCCGAGGTGGTGCGCCTGGCGAACACCCGCGTCGGCGAAGGCTTCGTGGCCGTGAGCCCTGAAGCGCGCAAAAAATTCTGGCTGGACCGCGCCCGCACCGCGGCGATCGCGAAGCACACCAACGCCTTCAAAATCAATGAAGACGTGGTGATCCCGCTGAACCGCATGGGCGAGTACACCGACGGCATCGAGCGCATCAACATCGAGCTGTCGATCAAGAACAAGCTGCAGCTGGCGGAAGAGCTGCGCAGCTTCCTGGCTGCCGACCGGCTCCCGATCGGCAAGAGCGACGACGCGTCCGACGACAAGGTCGGCTACGACGAGATGCTGGGTGACCGCCAGGCGCAAGCGCTGGCGCTGGTGGACCAGGTGCATGCACGCTGGACCTTCATCCTGAACAACCTGGACCAGCCGCTGGCGGCCGCGCGCGAGGAGCTGTTGTCGCACGGCCTGGAGGCGTTGGCCCCGGCGCTGGAAGAACGCCTGCAACGCCAGCCGAACGCCACCCTGTTCGACGTGGCGCAAGACCGCACCGTACGTATCAGCTGGAAGCAGGAAATCCGCGCTGTGCTGCGCCATATCTTCAACGGCGGCGCCTACAAGCAGATCCTGGACGAAGCGCAGGCCATCCACAAGCGCGTGCTGCATGGCCGCGTTTTCGTGGCGCTGCACATGCACGCCGGCGACGGCAACGTGCACACCAACCTGCCGGTCAACTCGGATCATTACGAGATGCTGCAGGATGCGCACAAGGCCGTGGCGCGCATCATGAAGCTGGCGCGTTCGCTGAACGGCGTGATCTCGGGCGAACACGGCATCGGCATCACCAAGCTGGAATTCCTGACCGACGACGAGATCAGCGAGTTCCGCGATTACAAGAAACGCGTCGACCCTGAAGGCCGCTTCAACAAGGGCAAGCTGCTCAACCTGCCGGGCATGCACGCTACGCTGGAAAACGCCTACACGCCGTCATTCGGCCTGATGGGCCACGAATCGCTGATCATGCAGCAAAGCGATATCGGCGAAATCGCCAACAGCGTCAAGGACTGCCTGCGCTGCGGCAAGTGCAAGCCGGTGTGCTCGACCCACGTGCCGCGCGCCAACCTGCTGTACTCGCCGCGCGACAAGATCCTCGCCACTTCGGCCCTGATCGAAGCCTTCCTGTACGAAGAGCAGACCCGCCGCGGCATCTCGATCCGGCACTGGGAAGAATTCGAAGACGTCAGCGACCACTGCACCGTGTGCCACAAGTGCGCCACGCCATGCCCGGTCAATATCGACTTCGGCGACGTGTCGATGAACATGCGCAACCTGCTGCGCAAGATGGACAAGCGCTCGTTCAATCCGGGCAAGCGCGCGGCCATGTTCTTCCTGAACGCGTCCGACCCGGCGACTATCCAGGCCACGCGCCAGACCATGATCGGCTGGGGCTACAAGGCCCAGCGCCTGGGCCATGAAGTGTTCAAGGCCGTGGCGCGCAAGCAGACCAAGGCGCCGCCGCCATCGGTGGGCAAGCCGGCCGTGCGCGAGCAGGTGATCCACTTCGTGAACAAGAAGATGCCGGGCAACCTGCCGAAGAAGACCGCGCGTGCGCTGCTGGACATCGAAGACAACAAGATGATCCCGATCATCCGCGATCCGAAGAAGACCAACGCCAATAGCGAGGCGGTGTTCTACTTCCCGGGCTGCGGTTCGGAGCGCCTGTTCTCGCAGGTGGGCCTGGCGACGCAGGCCATGCTGTGGGATGTGGGCGTGCAGACCGTGCTGCCACCGGGCTACCTGTGCTGCGGCTATCCGCAGCGCGGTTCGGGCGACTACGACAAGGCGGAGAAGATGATGACGGATAACCGCGTCCTCTTCCACCGCATGGCGAATACGCTGAACTACCTGGATATCAAGACCGTGGTGGTGTCTTGCGGCACCTGCTACGACCAGCTGGCGACCTATGAGTTCGAGAAGATCTTCCCGGGCTGCCGCATCATGGATATCCACGAGTACTTGCTGGAGAAGGGCGTCAAGCTGGAGGGCGTAACCGGTACCCGTTACATGTACCACGACCCTTGCCACACGCCGATGAAGCAGCAGGACCCGCTGAAGACGGTGAATGCGCTGGTCTCCACCGTGGATAACGTGAAGATCGAGAAGAACGACCGCTGCTGCGGCGAGTCGGGCACCTTCGCTGCCGCGCGTCCGGATATTTCGACCCAGGTGCGCTTCCGCAAGGAGCAGGAGATGGTCGCGGGCGCGGATAAGCTGCGCGCAGACGGCTTCAAGGGCGACGTCAAGATCCTGACGTCCTGCCCGTCCTGCATGCAGGGCCTGAGCCGCTACAACGACGATTCCGGCACCACGGCCGATTACATCGTGGTCGAGATCGCGCGCCACAAGCTGGGCGAGAACTGGCTGGTGGATTACGTGGCGCGCGCCAATGACGGCGGTATCGAAAGGGTGCTGGTATGACGGCGAACTGCGACCTGTGCAAACTGCTGGCCGCGCCGCCTGCCGAAGTGCTGGTGTGGCGCGATGAGCGCCTGGCGGTGGTCGCCGTCGACGAGCCGGGCTATCCCGGTTTCACCCGCGTCGTCTGGCACGACCATGTGCGCGAGATGACCGACCTGTCGCCGGCGGAGCGCGACCACGTCATGCAGACCGTCTGGGCGGTCGAGCAGGCGCAGCGTGCGACCATGTCGCCGCACAAGATCAACGTCGCCAGCTTCGGCAATATGACGCCCCACGTGCACTGGCACGTGATCCCGCGCTACACTGACGACGCGCACTTCCCGAACCCGACCTGGGGCGCGAAACAGCGCGAGCACGACGAGGCGGCCATCGCAGCGCGTGCGGCATTGCTGCCGGCTCTGCGCGCGGCCATCATCGAGAACCTGAAATGAAGAACCCAACCGGCCTGACCGTCCACAGCAAATCGCGCTACCTCGAAATCGCCTTCGACGATGGGGCGAGTTTCGACATTCCCTTCGAGTTGCTGCGCGTGTATTCGCCATCGGCGGAAGTGAAAGGCCACGGCCCAGGCCAGGAAGTGCTGCAAGTCGGCAAGCGCGACGTCGCCATGACGAATCTCGAGCCGGTCGGCAACTACGCCGTCAAACCGACTTTTGACGATGGCCACAATTCCGGCCTCTACACCTGGGATTACCTGTACGACCTGGGCGCCCGCCAGGAGCACCACTGGGCCGACTACCTGAAGCGCCTGGAAGCCGCCGGTTTCCCTGGCGACTCCGGCCGCGAACCTGGCACCGTCCTGCCCGGCGGCCCTGCCAAAGCAGGCGGCTGCGGCCACCACCACTAATCTCCATCCCGGCCCGGCTGTGCGCCGAATGCCGGGAAACCCGGTCAAAAAGGCATAAGCCGTCCATTCGACGCGGCCTTTTCCTGATAATGGTTAAAAAACAACCATCAGGAGACCTATGACCACCACTGCGCCGCGCGTCGATCACGCGATGCTTTCCGCCGAGCCGGACTACCCGACGCTATGGGGCCATCCGCGCCCGTTATGGATGCTCTTCATGGCGGAATTCTGGGAACGCTTTGCGTTCTATGGCATCCGCTGGGCGCTCACGCTATACATCGTGGCGGAATTCTTCCAGGGCGCCGCCAGCGGCCAGGCCGCAGCTTCGAAGACCTATGGCGCCTACCTCGCGCTGGTGTACGCCAGCGCCATCTTTGGCGGCTACGTCGCCGACCGCCTGATCGGCTACCAGCGCTCGATCCTGGCGGGAGCGTTGATCATGAGCGCCGGCCTGTTCATGATCATGCTGCCCAGCCAGCCGCTGTTCCTGGCGGGGCTGGCCACGGTCATTGTCGGCAATGGCCTGTTCAAGCCGAATATCTCTACCCTGGTCGGCAAGATCTACCCGGCCGGTGATCCACGCCGCGACCGGGGCTTCAGCATCTTCTACATGGGGATCAACCTGGGCGGCATGGTTTCGCCGCTGGTCACACACTGGCTGGCCAGTCTTGCCACCGGCACTTCGCCGCTGCTCAATTACCGGATGGTGTTTGCCGCCGCCGGTGTCGGCATGCTGCTCAGCTTTTTGTGGTTCCAGCTGGGGCGTCGCCAGTTGCAGGGGCTGGGCAGCTTGCCGCCGGCGCCGGGCAACGGCCGCAAGACCGCGCTGGTGGTGGCAGGTGCGCTGGCCGCCATCCTGCCGGTCTACCTGTTGCTCGAGTATGTGCCTGCCGCCACCCTGGCCTGGGTGCTGCTGGCCTTGTTCTGCGGGCTGGCGGTCAACCTGTACCTGGCCGCGGCGAAGCACGGCAGCGTGGCGCGCCAGCGTGTCATCGCCATGCTGCTGATGTTTGCCTTTAACGTTATTTTCTTCATGTTCTTCGAGCAGGCCGGCAGTTCGTTCAACTTCCTGGCCCAGAATATCGTCGACCGGCAGGTGTTCGATGGCTTTGAGCTGCGCGTGGCGTGGTTCCAGTCGCTGAATTCCGGTGTGATCGTATTGTTCGCACCCCTGGTCACCATGGTGTGGGCGGCGCTGGCGGCGCGCCAGTGGGAGCCGTCGATCCCGCGCAAGTTTGCCCTTGGTTTACTGGGCAATGCGCTGGGCTTTGCGGTGCTGATGTTCGCGTTGACCCGGCTGGTGGATAGCCGTGGCCTGATCCCGTTCTGGACCCTGATCGCCTGCTATGCGCTGCAAACCATCGGCGAGTTGTGCCTGTCGCCGATTGGGCTGTCGATGGTCAGCAAGCTGGTGCCCAGCGAGAAGGCGGGCCTGGCGTTTGGCGGCTGGTTCCTCAGCACCGCCATCGGCAATAATTTCTCCGGCCTGCTGGCCAGCGATATCAGCGGCGAAACCGGTATGACGATCCAGTCGGCGCTGGGTGGCTTTACCTTCAGTTTCTGGCTGCTGGCGGGGGCGGCGGTGTTGCTCTTTATTTGCGCACCGAGGATCAGCAAATTGATGCACGGTGTCAAATAAGCGATTGTCGAACTGCTTGATGCCGGGCCGTCGTAGGATTGCACCAACCACTTTATAGGAGGAAATCGTGCAATTCTTGATCCTGATCTACGCCGAAGAGAAGGTCTACGACGACATGCCGGCTGACCAGCTGGCCGAGGTGATGGCGGCTTACCGCCAGCTGGAGGACGATATGCAGCAAGCCGGCGTGCTGCTCTCAGGCGCCGAGCTGGCGCCCGTCCGCACCGCGCGCACCGTCCGCATCCGCCGCAACCAGCCGCACTTTACGGACGGGCCGTTTGCGGAAACCAAGGAAGCCCTTGGCGGCTACTTCCTGATTGACTGCGCCTCGATGGACGAGGCTTTGAAATGGGCCGCCCGCTGCCCAAGCGCCCACGACGGCTCCATCGAAGTCCGCCCGCTGATGGCACCGCCACCCGAGGCTTAATCCTTATCCAACTCCGGGTGACTGCGCATAAAGTCCTCATACTCCCGCACCATTTGCAAAAAGCCATACTTGTACATGGCACGATTTTGGGCCGGGAGGGTGCGCAGGAACTCGGGCCTAAAGAATTCAACATCTGGCACATCGTTTGGGTCGGGGGGATGAAGGCGCTCCATGCGTGCAAACGCGGCATCCAGTTCCGCCTTGGTTTTATCGTCCAGCTCGGGAAACTCAATGTCATCGGGAAGTCGGTAATGTTTCATAGCTCAGCTCCAGTAATTGCAGTGGGGTGATGAACTCAATTGGAGAAAGCCTTGTCTCTTCAAGCATCATGCGCAACATGGGCAAGCGGATGGCACTTGGAACTTAGACCGCCACCTAGCAGCAAAAGTTTCGACTTCCGATAGAATTTTTTCGAGTAGGGCAGGATGTGAAGGCGTTCCGCCACGGTGAGACGGGCCGAAGCAAGTTGTGCGGGGCCGGACTGGATCTGGCGCAGCGCGGTTTCAGAGGTGCAAAGGTTCAGCGTGTGCGGCAGGCTGCGGAACCAGCGGCGGGTGAGGGACTGGCAGGTGCGCGCATAAGCGCTGCGGGCTGGCGGGTCGGCCAGGGCGCAGAGGGTCGAGGTGTCGAGGTAAATTGTGCAGGGCATGGAGCCAGCCTATGCTGACTCCAACTGCCTGCTTTGGGAAATATCAAGAGACGGGCAGCGAGTTGCCGCCCGGAAATGATGCTTAGTTCATCAGCTTGCGGCGCTGGAATTCCTCGTAGCGTTGCTGCTCGCGTTCCCAGATGTAGCGGAATGCGGCGCGGGCTTCCGGGGTCAGGCGGCGGATTGCCTCAACGTTGAAGGTCATTGGGTGCGGCTCGGCGGACGCCAGGGCGCGCGATTGGGCGCGGGTGGCATCGATGAACTGCTTGGTGGCTTCGTCGATATCCGGGAAAAAAATGTCCGCGGGCAATTTTTGCTGAAGCTCCATCTGAAATCTCCTAAAGACTGACAAATCGTCTGAGCCATAAAACGACTCGTTGAGCATTCTGGTTGACAAGTCTTTTCAAAATCTGTGCGACAGCCCACAAATGTATAATGCGGCAATTACAAGGCACCCTCGCTATGACCAACACCACCCACTTCGGTTATAAAACTGTCAACGAAGACGAAAAAGTCAAGGAAGTCGCCAAGGTCTTCCATTCCGTTGCCGCAAAATACGACATCATGAACGACCTGCTGTCCGGCGGCCTGCACCGCATCTGGAAGGCGTTCACCATTGCCAACGCAGCTGTGCGGCCGGGCATGAAAGTGCTGGATATCGCCGGCGGCACCGGCGACCTGGCCAAGGCCTTCGCCAAGGCGGCCGGCCCGAGCGGGGAAGTGTGGCTGACCGATATCAACGAGTCGATGCTGCGCGTCGGCCGCGACCGCCTCTTGAATAAGGGCCTGGTCACCCCCACCTTGATCTGTGATGCGGAAAAGTTGCCGTTCCCGGATAACTACTTTGACCGTGTCAGCGTGGCGTTCGGCCTGCGCAACATGACGCACAAGGATGTTGCACTTTCTGAAATGCGTCGTGTGCTGAAGCCGGGCGGCAAACTGCTGGTGCTGGAATTCTCGAAAGTGGATTCGCTCTTGCAGAAACCATATGATTTTTATTCCTTCACGGTGCTGCCGTGGATGGGCCAGAAGGTGGCCAACGATTCGGAGAGCTACCGCTACCTGGCCGAATCCATCCGCATGCATCCGGACCAGGAAACGCTTAAGACCATGATGCAGGCTGCGGGTCTGGAGCGCGTGCAGTACTACAACCTGACGGCAGGTGTGGCCGCTTTACACACTGGCATCAAAATGTGAGACATCTAAAGATGAATATGAAGAAATTCCTGGTTGGCGCAATGATTGCGCTGTCCGCTGTGAGCATGATGAGCGAATTGTCGGCACGTCCAATGGGCGGCGGCAAGTCTTTCGGCCGCCAGTCGCAGAACGTGAACAGCATGCCGCGTCAGGCTGCTCCTGCGCCGGCACCGGCTGCTCCTGCCGCTGCGCCGACCGCAGCCCGTCCGGGCGCGGCGGCGCCAGCACCGGCTCCGGTGCAGAAACCGAGCATGTGGAAGGGTCTGCTCGGCGGCGCGCTGCTGGGCCTGGGCCTGGGCGCACTGCTGTCGCACTTCGGCCTGGGCGGCGCGATGGCGTCGATGATCAGCACCATCCTGATGGTGGCCCTGATCGGTGGCGTGATCTTCTTTATCGTTTCCATGATCCGTCGTAAGTCGAAGCCAGCCATGCAGCCGGCGGCGGCATTCAGCGGCAATGGCTATAACGGTGGCTACAACCAGGGCGCTTCGACTCCGGAAATCGGTTCGGGCCTGGGCCAGCAGCAGCCGGCGGCGTTCCAGCCAGTGCAGCCGGTCGCTGCGCCAGTAGCGCCTGCCGCTGCGGCGCACACCCCATGGGGCGTGCCGGCTGATTTCGACACCGCTGGCTTCCTGCGCGCAGCCAAGTCCAATTACATCCGCCTGCAAGCGGCTTGGGACAAGGCTGACGTGGAAGATATCCGTACCTTCACCACCCCGGAAGTGTTCGCTGAACTGCGCATGCAGATCCAGGAGCGCGGCGCGCAAGCCGAGTACACCGATGTGGTGACCATCGACGCCGAACTGCTGGGCATTGAGAACGATGGCAAGGAATACCTGGCCAGCGTGAAGTTCTGGGGCACCATGAAGCCGGCGGCCGATGCCCTGGCGGAACCGTTCCAGGAAGTGTGGAACCTGGTCAAACCAGTCAACGGCAGCTCCGGCTGGATGCTGGCAGGTATCCAGCAGCTCGCCTGATTTTGCGCAGTAACTGGTAAGATCGAGACCGCCCTGGCTTTCCGGGGCGGTTTTGTTTTATTTGGACCCACGAGATATGTTTCCATTCCCGCCAAAGCTGCCCGGCCTTAGTATGCCGGCAGCCGCCACCGTCAACCACCTGCTGGCGCAGGAAGCCTGGGCGCGCACGGAGCTCAAGCTGCATGCCGGCAAGGTCGCCGTGATCGACGCCAGCCCGGCCGTGCTGCGCCTGCGTGTGGCGCCGGATGGCATGGTGGAGGCGTCGGCCAGCGACGCGCCAGCAGCGGTAACGATCCGCCTGAAGCTGAGCGACCTGCCGCTGATCGCGCAAAACCGCGAGCGCGCCTTCTCCTACGTCCAGATCGAAGGCGACGCCGAATTCGCCAATGCCATTTCACGCCTGTCGCAATCGCTGCGCTGGGAAGCCGAGTACGACCTGGAAAAACTGGTCGGCCCGATCGCCGCCGTGCGCCTGGTGCAAGGCGCCAAAGCAGTGGTGCAGGGCGCGCGCAACAGCCAGCGTAAAGTGGCCGAGAATGTCGCGGAATACTTCCTCGACGAGAACCCGCTGTTGATCCGCCCGGTGGTGGCGGAAAGCTTTGCGGCCGATGTGACCCGCTTCCGCGACGACGTGGAACGCGCCAGCAAGCGGCTGGAAAAACTCGAACAAAAACTCAATAAATGATTCGCAAATTCCTCCGCCTGTTCAAGATCACCCGCGTCGCCATCCGTTATGGCTTGGACGAAATCGCCATGTCGCCGTTCGACAAGCCGCGGATCAGCAAATTCCTGGATACCGTTTTCTTCTGGCGCGAGCTGTCCACGCCGCGCGCGGTGCGCCTGCGCCTGGCGCTGGAGGAATTGGGGCCGATCTTCGTGAAGTTCGGCCAGGTGCTGTCGACCCGCAGCGACCTGTTCCCGCTGGATATCGTGACCGAGCTGTCCAAGCTGCAGGACCGCGTGCCGCCGTTCGATTCCGACCTGGCCATCGCCATGATCGAGGAGTCGCTGGGCGCGCACCCGGATGAATTGTTCGCGCGCTTCGAGCGCGTGCCGGTGGCGTCGGCCTCCATCGCCCAGGTGCACTTCGCGGCGCTGAAGGATGGTACCCAGGTGGCGGTCAAAGTGCTGCGCCCGGGCATGAAGAAGCTGATCGACGAGGACGTGGCGCTGATGCATATCGCGGCCAACGTCATCAACCGCCTGTGGGCGGATTCCAAGCGCCTCAAGATCCAGGAGGTGGTGCAGGAGTTCGACAAGTACCTGCACGATGAGCTGGACCTGATGCGCGAGGCGGCCAACGCCAGCCAGCTGCGCCGCAACTTCGCGGAATCGCGCCTGCTGCTGGTGCCGGAGATGTATTGGGACTACTGCTCCAGCAATGTGATCGTGATGGAGCGCATGCATGGCATTCCGGTGTCGCAGATCGACCGCCTGATCGAGGCGGGCGTGGATCTGAAAAAGCTGTCGTCGGATGGCGTGGAGATCTTCTTCACGCAGGTGTTCCGCGACGGCTTCTTCCATGCGGATATGCATCCGGGGAATATCCTGGTGTCGATCGAGCCGGAGACTTTCGGGCGCTATATCGCGCTGGACTTCGGCATCGTCGGCACGCTGAACGATTACGACAAGGATTACCTGTCGCAGAACTTCCTGGCCTTCTTCCGCCGCGACTACAAGCGCGTGGCGGAGGCGCATATCGAGTCGGGCTGGGCGCCGAAAGAGACCCGCGTGGACGAGCTGGAGGCGGCGGTGCGCGCTTGCTGTGAGCCGATCTTCGACCGTCCGCTGAAGGACATTTCGTTCGGCCAGGTGCTGCTGCGCTTGTTCCAGACTTCGCGCCGCTTTAACGTGGAAGTGCAGCCGCAGCTGGTGCTGTTGCAAAAGACGCTGCTGAATATTGAGGGCCTGGGGCGGCAGCTGGACCCGGACCTGGACTTGTGGAAGACGGCCAAGCCTTACCTGGAGCGCTGGATGGCGGAGCAGGTGGGCTGGCGTGGGCTGATCGAGCGCCTCAAAGCCGAGGCGCCACGCTATTCGCATATCTTCCCGCAGCTGCCTCGTTTGGCGCACCAGGCGCTGACCGTGGCGGCGGATCGCGATGTGGAAACCAAGGCCCTGCTGGCGCTGCTGGTGGCGGAGCAGCGGCATACCAATCGCTTGATGTCGTTCTTTGTGTTCTTTGTCGGGGCGTTTGTGGTGGGCGCACTGGCGTATCAGGTTTATGCCCGAGTTCTCTAACCGCGATCCCCGCACGCCGGGGTTTTGGGATGAGCGCTTTGATGGCGAGTTCACGCCTTGGGATCGGGGTGGGGTGCCGGCGCAGCTGGCAGGCTGGCTTCAACCCGGTAAACCAGGGTACGCCCCAAGCCGGTTGGGCCGTCCCGTCGGACCCGGGTCGGCGGCAGGCGCGGGTGCGGGTCAGGCCCTTGGGCCTGACCCTGGTTTACCGGTTCTAATTCCAGGCTGCGGCTCCGCCTGGGAACTGCAAGCCTTTTGCGAAGCTGGCTACAACGCCACCGCCATCGACTTCTCCCCCTCCGCCGTTGTTGCGGCGCAACAGAGTGTCGGCAAATGGCGCGCACACGTGGTGGAAGCCGATTTCTTCACCTTCGACGCCGCGCCCGGCCTGATCTACGAACGCGCCTTCCTATGCGCCATGCCGCGCGATATGTGGCCGCGCGTGGTCCAGCGCTGGGCCGCGCTGTTGCCGGAAGACGGCCTCCTGCTAGGCTACTTCTTCTTCGACGACAATCCCAAGGGGCCGCCATTCGGCGCCGACCGGCAGCAGCTGGCGCAGTTAATGAGTGCTTACTTCAGTCTTGAGTGGGACGAGCCGGTGCCCGACTCCATCCCCGTATTCCAGGGCAAGGAGCGCTGGATGGCCTGGCGCCGGAAAAAAGGCTTATAATTCAGGGTTTTTGATGTTTTTTGCGGAGTAATAGATGCCAATCTACGCTTACCGCTGCGAGGAATGTGGCTTTGCCAAGGACGTGCTGCAAAAGATCTCCGATCCGCAGCTCACGGATTGCCCTTCCTGCGGCAAATCCACCTTTAAAAAGCAGCTGACCGCAGCCGGCTTCCAACTGAAAGGCACCGGCTGGTATGTGACCGATTTCCGTGGCGGCAGCGCCCCGGCGACCGGCGTCGCCAGTTCGCCTAAAACCGAAGCACCGGCCGCACCAGCGGCAGCTGAACCTGCGCCTGCAGCGGCGCCGGCAAAGTCCACCAGCGAGGCGTAATTACCCCGCACGAGGAACACGATGCGTAAATACTTCATTACCGGCTTGCTGATTTTGGTTCCCCTGGCGATTACCGCCTGGGTGCTCAATATCATCATCAGCACCATGGACCAGTCGCTCCTGATCGTTCCGGAGCGCTGGCAGCCGCGTACCCTGATCGGTTTCGATATCCCAGGCCTGGGCACTATCCTGACCGTGCTGATCGTGTTCATCACCGGCCTGCTGACCAATAACCTGGTCGGCAACTTCGTCGTCAAGCAATGGGAAAAGCTGCTGCACCGTATTCCGGTGGTCAGCTCCCTGTACGGCAGCGTGAAGCAGGTATCGGATACGCTGTTCTCCGATTCCGGCAATGCCTTCCGCAAGGCCGTGCTGGTGCCATACCCGCATGCTGGCTCGCGCACCATCGCCTTCCTGACCGGCGCGCCGGCCACCGAAGTGCAGAAGCACCTGGACGGCGAGTACATCTCCGTCTACGTGCCAACCACGCCGAACCCGACTTCCGGCTTCTTCCTGATGATGCCGAAAAATGACGTAATCGAACTCGATATGAGCGTCGATGCCGCACTGAAGTACATCGTTTCGATGGGCGTTGTCGTCCCTGAATAAAACTTAACCTGAAACTGAGAATCAATATGTCCATGCGTACTGAATACTGCGGCCTCGTAACCGAAGCCCTCGTAGGCCAAACCGTCAGCCTGTGCGGCTGGGTGCACCGTCGCCGCGACCACGGCGGCGTGATCTTCATCGACCTGCGCGACCGCGAAGGCCTGGTGCAGGTAGTCTGCAACCCGGACCAGGCGGAAGTGTTCTCCGTCGCCGAATCCGTGCGTAACGAGTACTGCCTGCGCATCACCGGCACCGTGAAAGACCGCCTGGCCGGTACCGTCAACAACAACCTGAAGTCGGGCAAGATCGAAGTTGTTGCCTCCAAAGTGGAAGTGCTGAACGCCTCCGTGCCTGTTCCATTCCAGCTGGACGACGACAACCTGTCCGAAACCACCCGCCTGACCCACCGCGTGCTGGACCTGCGCCGCCCACAGATGCAGAACAACCTGCGCCTGCGCTACAAGGTGTCGATGGAAGTGCGCAAGTACCTGGACTCCCTGGGCTTCATCGATATCGAAACCCCGGTGCTGACCAAGTCCACCCCGGAAGGCGCGCGCGACTACCTGGTGCCATCGCGCGTGAACGCGCACGAATTCTTCGCGCTGCCGCAGTCGCCGCAGCTGTTCAAGCAGCTGCTGATGGTCGCCAACTTCGACCGCTACTACCAGATCACCAAGTGCTTCCGCGACGAAGACCTGCGCGCTGACCGCCAGCCTGAATTCACCCAGATCGACTGCGAAACCTCGTTCCTGAACGAACAAGAGATCCGCGACCTGTTCGAAACCATGATCCGCAACGTGTTCAAGAACACCATGGACGTGGAACTGCCTAACCCATTCCCGGTGATGGACTTCGCGGAAGCCATGGGCAAGTACGGTTCGGACAAGCCTGACATGCGCGTCAAGCTGGAATTCACCGAACTGACCGATGTGATGAAAGACGTTGAGTTCAAGGTCTTCTCCGGCGCCGCCAACATGAAGAACGGCCGTGTGGTCGGTATGCGCGTGCCGAAGGGCGCCGACATGCCGCGTTCGGAAATCGACGCGTACACCCAGTTCGTCGCCATCTACGGCGCCAAGGGCCTGGCTTACATCAAGGTCAACGAGAAGGCCAAGGGCCGTGACGGCCTGCAGTCGCCGATCGTGAAGAACATCAGCGACGACGTGCTGAACACCATCCTGGAGCGCACCGGCGCGCAAGACGGCGACCTGATCTTCTTCGGCGCCGACAAGGCGAAGGTGGTGAACGATGCGATCGGCGCGCTGCGCGTGAAGATCGGCCACTCCGAGTTCGGCAAGAACAACGGCCTGTTCAACGACGTGTGGGCGCCGCTGTGGGTGATCGACTTCCCGATGTTCGAATACGACGAAGAAGAAGACCGCTGGACCGCAACCCACCACCCATTCACCTCGCCAAAAGACGGCCACGAAGACATGCTGGAAACCAATCCGGGCGCGTGTATCGCCAAGGCCTACGACATGGTGCTGAACGGTTGGGAACTGGGCGGCGGCTCGATCCGTATCCACCGCGAAGAAGTACAGTCGAAGGTGTTCCGCGCACTGAAGATCGGTGCTGAAGAAGCCCGCGAGAAGTTTGGCTTCCTGCTGGACGCGCTGCAGTACGGCGCGCCGCCGCACGGCGGCCTGGCATTCGGCCTGGATCGTATCGTGACCCTGATGACCAAGTCCGATTCGATCCGCGACGTGATCGCCTTCCCGAAAACCCAGCGCGCACAGTGCTTGCTGACCCAGGCTCCGTCGCCGGTCGACGAGAAGCAGCTGCGTGAACTGCACATCCGCCTGCGCGCGGCTGAGCCGAAAGTGGCTGGCTAAAACCCGGTAAGGCAGTGTCAGACCCAAGGGTCTGACACTCCACTGGCAGCGCCGCAGACAGGGTCAGACCCTTGGGTCTGACCCAGGTTTACCGGGTCTAAATGAAGCCCTACAAAATCCCCGAATCCGTCCTGGTGGTGATCCACACCGCCGACCTGGAAGTATTGCTGATCGAGCGCGCCGGCAATCCCGGCTACTGGCAATCCGTCACCGGCTCCAAAGACGCCCTCGACGAACCCCTGCTCACCACCGCCACCCGCGAACTGTTTGAAGAAACCGGCATCGTCGCCGACGGCAAGGACATCGTGCTGCGCGACTGGGGCCTGCAGAACATCTACGAAATCTACCCGGTCTGGCGCCACCGCTACGAACCCGGCGTTACACACAACCTCGAACACATTTTCAGCGTGCAGGTGCCGCGCAATGTGCCGGTTATGCTGAGCCCGCGCGAACACACCGCCCACGTCTGGCTGCCCTACCTGGAAGCGGCCGACCGCTGCTTCTCGCCCTCCAACGCCGAAGCCATCCTCCAGCTGCCACAGCACGCCAAGTAACTAGCATTTTGCTTTCCAATGAGGGCTTCCGCGTTTGGCTATAATCGGCTGATCGACTGATCACGCTGGAGGCTAGGCCATGACGGAGACTCAGGATATCCTTCTGGAGCAGTTGCAGGTCGGTTTGTACGTACACCTCGACCTGAAGTGGTTCGAGCATCCATTTGCCTTCAGCCACTTTAAGATCAAATCGCAGGAGCAGATCCACCAGCTGCGCAGCCTGGGTTTGCGCAAGATCCGCTTCGATCCGGCGCTGAGCGACGTGCAGCCCGCGCCGGTGCTGGCCGCCGTGACGGACAGCGCGCCCGCAGCGGTGCCAGCCCCTCCGCGTCCCGAATCTCCCGAACTCGCCGCCAAGCGCGCCATGATGGAACGCATGCGCAAGCAGCGCGAGAATGCCGCCCGCATCGAGCACGCTTTTGTCGATACGGCGCGCGCCATGCGCGACATGGAAAAGAACGTCTTTGCCAAGCCGGCCGAGAGCCTGCAGCGCGCCAATGAAATGATCGGCAAGATCGCCGACTCGATCCTCAGCGCGCCGGAGCTGGCCATCCACGTCATGGGCGACCGTATCGGCGGAGAGGAGATCTACCTGCACTCGCTGAATGTCACCATGCTGTCGATGATGATTGCGCGCGACATCAAGCTGCCGCGCGAGGTGGCCAGCGCGATGGGCATCGGCGCCATGTTCCACGACGTTGGCATACGCAATATCCCGGACCGCGTGCTCACCAAGACCGATGCCTGGACCACGTCCGAGCAGAACCTCTATGAAACCCATAGCGCCGTGGGCGCAGAAATGGCGCAGCAGCTCAAGTTCCCTGCCGCAGCGCTGGCCATCGTGCGCGACCACCATGAAATGTATGACGGCAGCGGCTATCCGGCACGCCTGAAAGGGGAGGGCATCGGCGCGCTGGCGCGCATCGTGTGTATCGCCAATTACTACGACCGCCTGTGCAATCCGGTCAACGGCACGCCCGGCCTGACCCCGCATGAAGCGCTGTCGCTGATGTTCGCCAAGAACCGCGGCAAGTTCGATCCCAAGCTGCTGCAGGTCTTCATCCGCTGCCTGGGGGTTTATCCACCCGGGACTATTGTGCAGCTGTCGAATGGCACCACCGGCATGGTCGCTACCATCAATACTGAAAAACCAAACAAGCCGGAACTCGTGGTGTACGAGCCGGGCGTGCCGCGCGAAGACGCTATCATGGTGGACATGGACAAGGAGAACGACCTGAATATCGTGCGCGCCATCAAACCCTCGCAGGTGCCGAAGGAAATGTACGCCTATCTCAGTCCCCGTAAGCGGGTCAGCTACTACTTCGACGCTGCCAATCCGGGGCAGGGGGCCGCCGGGTGATATCCGAACTCCGCCAGCTGATGCTTGACCACAGCCCGCATATGATGCTGCTGGTCGACCCGACCGACCTGCGCATCATCCTCGCCAACCAGGTTGCCGAGCAGGTGCTGGGATATACCGGCCCGCAGCTGATGGAAATGCTGGTGACCGATATCGAAAGCTCGCTGCAGGATGTGTTCTATTGGGAGGACGTACGCAGCGGCCACTTCCAGGATATCGATGCGCAGGAAGGGGAGTACCAGCGCGCCGACGGCACGCAGATGCTGGTGATGAAATCGCTGCGCGTGCTGCGCCACGAGGAGCGCTGGCTGCTGCTGATCATCGCCCGCGATGCACGCCAGGAGCGCAAAGTGGAGGATGTGCTGGAGCAGACCCTGTCCCAGCTGCGCACCACGCTGGAAGCGACCGGCAACGGCATCCTGGTGATCGACTGGCACAACAGCATCGCCAACATGAACCGCCAGTTCAGTGAAATGTGGCACATTCCGGAAGCTTTCCTCAAGAGTGGCAATGACGCCGCCATCTTGGAATTCCTGACTGCCAACGTGGTCGAGCAGGATCTGTGCCGCGACCGCCTGCAACAGGTGAGCGACCCGCAGGAGACGCTGGACCTGCTGCACCTGCAGGATGGGCGCGTATTCGAATGCCGCTCACGCCCGCAGTTCCTGGGCGAGCGCATTATCGGCCGCGTGTATGGCTTCGTCGATACCACGGAGCGCGAACACACCGAAGCCGCCCTGCGTGAATCGCGCGACCTGCTGGAAAACCGCGTCCATGAGCGCACGCTGGCGCTGCAGCTGGCCAACCTGACCCTGGAAAGTGAGAAAACGCGCCAGGCGGACCTGATCCGCAAGCTGGGCGAAGCGCAGAACCAGCTGCTGCAGTCGGAGAAGATGGCCTCGATCGGCGTGCTGGCGGCCGGCGTGGCGCATGAGATCAACAACCCGGTCGGCTTCGTCAATTCGAACCTCAGTAGCCTGCAGCGCTACCTGCATTCGCTGATCCAGCTGCTGGACGCCTACGAAGCGCGCGAGGGACACCTGCCGGACGGCGACCGCGGCGAGCTGCAGGCGCTGCGCAAGGAGATCGACGCCGATTACCTGCGCGAGGACCTGGGCAGCTTGCTGACCGAGTCGATGGATGGCCTGGACCGCATCAAGCGCATCGTGCAGGACATGAAGGACTTCTCGCACGTGGGCGGCGGCGAGGTGCTGGTCGCGAATATCGAAACGGGCCTGGACAGCACCCTGAACGTGGTCTGGAACGAACTCAAATACAAGGCCGAGGTGGTGAAGGAATACGGCAGCGTGCCGGAGATCGAATGCATCCCTTCGCAGCTGAACCAGGTGTTCATGAATCTGCTGGTCAACGCGGCCCATGCGATCGACTCGCGCGGCCGCATCACGCTACGCACCACGTACGACGATGCCACCATTACCGTGACCGTCAGCGACACCGGCAGCGGCATCCCGGCGGAAAACCTGGGGCGCATTTTCGAACCCTTCTTCACCACCAAGCCGGTTGGCAAGGGGACTGGCCTGGGCTTGTCCATGTCCTACAGCATCGTGCAAAAGCACGGCGGCCGCATCGAGGTCGAAAGCGAAATCGGCCAGGGCACCACTTTCCGCGTCATCCTGCCGCGCCAGATGGTGTTGCAAATTGACTAACTTCGGCGCGGCCGCTAAGATGCCGCGCATGAAAAGACTGCTCCATTTAGGCCCACGCGCCAGCGCGCTGCGCCCGCAGCACAGCGGCGAATGCCACAACTGCCATGCCACCGTTTCGGAAAAATTCTGCGGCCAATGCGGCCAGGCGGCGCATGTGCACGTCGCCAGCGCGCATGAATTCATCCACCACTTCATCGGGCATTACGTCGCGCTGGAGGGCAAGCTGTGGGCGACCTTGCGCCTGTTGCTGTTGCGCCCCGGCCAGCTGACGCTGGAATTTATCGGCGGCCGCCGTGGCCGCTACATCGATCCGTTGCGGCTGCTGCTGACGATTTCGCTGACCGCTTTCCTGTGCCTGAAGCTGCTGCCCACAACGCCGTCGAGCGCGCCGAAGGAGCAGGCCCCGGCGGCCGAAAAGGCCCAGTCAGCGCGCCCGGCGGGACGCATGGACCCGTTGCAACTGGTGCTGGTCAGTGCATTGAGGCACAGCAGCACCACCTTCGCGGCCAACTTCGAGCAGTACCAAAAGCTGTCCAGCAAGCAGCAGAGCGACGATTTCTGGAACTTGTGGCTGACCAAGGGGCCGACCGTCGCGCTGTTGCTGATCCCCATCCTTGCAGGTTGGCTGAAGCTGGTGCAGCTGGGGAGGGGCTGGCGCTATGGCGAACACCTGGTGTTCGCCGTCCACTACCTGTCATTCTCGCTGTTCGCCCTTGCACTCGGCATTGCGTGCGCCCCGCTGTCGGACTATATCTGGTACGGCGCGCTGGTCACCATACCGCTCTACCTGCTGCTGGCCATGCACCGGGTCTACCGCGGCGGCTGGGTGCCGCTGCTGCTGCGCTGGGCAGTGGCGGGCTACCTGACGGTGTACGCATTCAAAGTCCTGATGTGGATCGTCTTCTACGCCGGACTGGCATTGAAATAAGGCAACGCGGGACACTTTTGACAGCCAGCAAGCTGGCCTGTTGGGGTTAGAATAAATCCCATGATGATCCGCGTTGCCACCTACAACATCCACAAGGGCGTGTCATACCGCAGCCACCCGCGGGTGCATGCCTTGCGCCATGCGATTGAGGCGTTTCACGCCGACCTCGTGTTCCTGCAGGAAGTGCAGGGCCAGCACGACCGGATCGAGGCCATGTATGGCGAAGAGCATCACGGCCATCGGCACTGGCCGAAAAAGGCCCAGCATGAATTTTTCGCTGGTGAATCACACCAGTCGGTGTACGGACTGAACGCGCAGTACGACCACGGCCACCACGGCAACGCGCTGCTTAGCAAATACCCGATCGCGCGCTGGACCAATACCGATATTTCCGACCACGCCTACGAATCGCGCGGCATCCTGCATTCGGTGGTGGAAACGGATGGCCAGCTGGTGCATTGCTATGTGATCCACCTCGGCCTGTTCGAGCGCAGCCGCGTGCGCCAGGCGGACCTGCTGATCGAGGCCGTGCGCAGCTCGGCGCCGGACGGCGAGCCGGTGATCATCGCCGGCGACTTCAACGACTGGCGCAATACCCTGACCGACAAGCTGCAAAGCGCGCTCGGCGTGCGCGAAGTATTCGACGAGATCGACCATGGCCATCCGGTCGGCGACCTGGTGCGCACGCTGGCGCGGCGCAAGGCGGCCCAGCGCCCGGCCCGCACCTTCCCTGCGGCCTTGCCATTTTTCAGGTTGGACCGCATCTATGTGCGGGGCTTCAAGGTAGAATCCGCGGAAGTCCTGCATGGCCCGATGTGGGCCAGGCTGTCGGATCACGCGCCCATCGTGGCGAACCTGAAACTGGTTTCCTGACACATGCGTCACGTCGATTTTCTGGCCGATAACGAAGTCAAACTCCTGCACTGCGGCACCGACTATTTCCCCGCCCTGATCGAGGCGATCGAGGCCGCGCAATTCGAAGTCTATTTCGAGACCTATATTTTTGCCGAGGACGAGACCGGCCAGCGCGTGCTGGCCGCCCTGAAAGCCGCTGCCCGGCGCGGCGTGACGGTGCGCATGATTACCGACTGGTTCGGCACCGGCCACAAGGCCGCCTACCGCATGCATGCCGAAGCGACCGCAGCCGGCGTCGAGCACCGCATCTTCAACCCCTGGTTCCGGCGCGGCGTCACGCGCACGCACCGCAAGATTTGCGTGGTGGATGGGCAGGTGGCGCTGGTGGGCGGCATCAACATCAACGACGATATGTTCACCGACCACCGGCCGCGCCTGCAGCTGGCTGCGCCGCGCTGGGATTTCGCCGTTGCGGTGCGCGGGCCCCTGGTCGAGTCCATCCACTCTGAAGCGGAGACGCAGTGGAAACGCCTGGGGCATATGAACATCGTCAAACGCCTGACGCTGTTCAACGAAGTGCGCAAGCTGAACAAGATCGCGCGCCAGAGCGCCATGCAGGCCGGCTTTGTGGTGCGCGACAACCTGCGCAACCGGCGCACTATCCAGCGCGCCTATCTGCAGGCGCTGGGCCGGGCCAAGAAGAGCGTGCTGCTGGCCAACCCGTATTTCGCCCCCGGCCGCAAGTTCCGCCGCGCGCTGGCATCGGCGGCCCAGCGCGGCGTGGAAGTGGTGCTGCTGATCGGCGTGGGCGAACTGTGGATGCAGGATGCGGTGGCGCATTCCTTCTACCCCAAGCTGCTGGAGGCGGGCGTGAAGGTGGTCGAGTACCGCAAGACCCAGTTGCACGCCAAGGTGGCGGTAATCGACGACGAATGGGCGACGGTTGGCTCCTCAAATGTGGATGGGCTGAGCCTGTTCCTCAACCAGGAAGCCAATGTGGTGATCAAGGATGCCGCGTTCGCGCGCTCCTTGCGCAAGCATATCGAGGATGCCATTGCCGAAGGCGTGGTGATCCACCCGCAGGATTTCGAACATGTCGGACGCGTCCGGCGGTTCGGCTATGAAGTCGCATACATCGTGTACCGCACGCTGATGCGCATATTCGCAGTAGGAAAGTACGCATGAGTGATGTAAGGATCGACAAATGGCTGTGGGCGGCGCGCTTCTTCAAGACCCGCCAGTTGGCCATCGACGCCATCGACAAGGGCAAGGTCAAGCTCCTGAACGGCGAACGCATCAAGCCCTCCCGCAACGCCAAGCTGGGGGAGCGCTTGCATATTGACAACGGCGCGGACGAATGGGACGTGCTGATTGTCGGCATTTCCGGCAAACGCGAAGGCGCCCCCATCGCCCGCCTGCTGTACGAAGAGAGCGAAGAATCGCTCGCCCGGCGCGCCGCCCTGATCGAGCGCAAAAAACTGTTCCCCGAACCCTTCGCCGACGCCAAAGGCCGCCCCACCAAGCGCGACCGCCGCCAGTGGCAGCGTGCCACAGGGGAATAATTGTCTGTTTTGGGGTCAGGAACGAATACGGACATTTCTTGCCGAAGGCAAAAAAATGTCCGTATTCGTTCCTGACCCCAAAGTGGACATTTGTTGCGGCGCAACAATAGAGAGCCACTTCTAGTGTTGACGTTTGACTTTCGCCACATGGTGGATAATAGTACGAACGTTCGCAAATCTTTTCACCTGCGGCCGATCTGTTAGAGGGAGAATAAGGTTTCTTTCCTTCTTTTTTCCTCTTTCAGGATGGGTTCAAAAGTGAGTGGCATCATTGTAAATACACCAACTAAATTCATGCGCAAAGGCGAAATGACCCGTGCGGCCATCCTTGATGTGGCCCTCGACCTGGCAAGCCGTGACGGCCTCGAAGGCCTCACCATCGGTTTGCTCGCCGATAAGATGAACATGAGTAAGTCCGGCGTATTCGCGCACTTTGGTTCGCGTGAAGATTTGCAGATTGAAGTCCTGAAGCTGTATCACCATCGTTTCGAGCAGGAAGTGTTCTACCCGGCGATGAAGGAGGCCCGTGGCCTGCCTCGCCTGCGCGCCATGTTTGCCAACTGGGTCAAGCGTGTCAGCGTGGAAATCGCCTCGGGTTGCATCTATATCAGCGGCGCCGTGGAGTATGACGACCGTCCGGGCCCGATCCGCGAAGAATTGCTGGCTATGGTCGGCGCCTGGCAGCAAGCCTTGCTGCGTTGCGTGCGCCAGGCCATCGATAACAGCGACCTGCGCGGCGATACCGATGCCAACCAGCTGGTGTACGAGATGTACGGCCTGATCCTGGCCCTGCACCATGAGGCGCGTTTCATGCGCGCCCCGGGCAGCGTGGACCGGGCCAGTGTGGGCTTCAACCGACTGATCGAAAACTATCAACCATCCTGAAGCTGCTTAACCCCCGCAGCCGAGCAAATACAACCTTTTAGCCATCTGGAGAAAAAAATGGGTCAATACGTCGCGCCAATCCGTGATATGCAATTCGTGCTGCACGAACTGCTGAAGGTGGAAGAGAAGCTGAAAGAGCTGCCTCCGCACGCCGAAACCGACGCGGACATCATCAACCAGGTGCTGGAAGAAGGCGCCAAGTTCACCTCCGAAGTGCTGTTCCCGCTGAACCACTCGGGCGACCGCGAAGGCTGCCACCACGACGCCGCTGCCAAGACCGTGACCACCCCGAAGGGCTTCAAGGAAGCGTACAAGCAGTACGTTGAAGGCGGCTGGGCTGCGCTGGCCTGCGATCCTGAATACGGCGGCCAGGGCCTGCCTATCGTGCTGAACAACTCGTTCTACGAGATGCTGAACTCGGCCAACCAGGCTTGGACCATGTACCCAGGCCTGTCGCACGGCGCCTACGAGTGCCTGCTGGCGCACGGCACACCGGAACAGAAAGCCACCTACCTGCCTAAGCTGGTTTCCGGCGAGTGGACCGGCACCATGTGCCTGACCGAACCGCACTGCGGCACCGACCTGGGCATGCTGCGCTCGAAAGCCATCCCTAATGCCGACGGCTCCTGGTCGATCACCGGCGCCAAGATCTTCATCTCGGCCGGCGAACACGATATGTCCGAAAACATCCTGCACCTGGTGCTGGCACGCGTGCCGGACGCGCCGGAAGGCTCGAAGGGCATCTCCCTGTTCCTGGTTCCTAAATACCTGCCAACCGCCGACGGCGGCATCGGCGAGCGCAACCCGATCTTCTGCGGCGCGATCGAAGAGAAGATGGGCATCCACGGCAACTCGACCTGCCAGATGAACCTGGACGGCGCCAAGGGCTGGATCATCGGCCAGCCGAACAAGGGCCTGAACGCGATGTTCGTGTTCATGAACGCCGCCCGCCTGGGCGTGGGCGTGCAGTCCCTGGGCCTGACCGAAGTGGCTTACCAGAACGCGCTGGTATACGCTAAAGACCGTCTGCAAATGCGCTCGCTGTCCGGCGTGAAGAACCCTGACGGTCCAGCCGACCCGATCATCGTGCACCCGGACGTGCGCCGCATGCTGCTGACCGGTAAAGCTTACGCTGAAGGTGCGCGTGCTTTCGCTTCCTACGTGGCGCTGCAGATCGACCGCGAACTGCACCACCCTGACGAAGAAGTGCGCAAGGAAGCCGGCGACGAAGTGGCGCTGCTGACCCCAATCATCAAGGCCTTCATCACCGACAACGCATGGACCGCAACTTCCGACGCGATGCAGGTGTACGGCGGCCACGGCTACATCTCCGAGTGGGGCATGGAGCAGTATGTGCGCGACGCGCGTATCAACCTGATTTACGAAGGCACCAACACCGTGCAGTCGCTGGACCTTCTGGGCCGTAAGATCCTGATGGACAACGGCTCCAAGCTGCGCAAGTTCGGCGAGAAGATCCGCGCCTTCGTGGAAGAAAACGGCACCGACGAAGCCATGTCCGAGTTCATCACCCCGCTGGGCGACCTGGGCGAAAAAGTCGGCAAGCTGACCATGGAAATCGGCATGAAGGCCTTCCAGAACCAGGACGAAGTGGGCGCCGCTGCCGTGCCTTACCTGCGCGTCGTGGGCCACCTGGTGTACTCGTACTTCTTCGCGCAGATGGCGAAGATCGCTCTGGAAAAAGAATCGACCGGCGACAAGTTCTACACCTCCAAGCTGGCGACCGCGCGCTTCTACTTCGGCCGCCTGCAACCAGAAACCGCAACCCTGATCCGTCAGGCGCGTTCCGGCGCTGCCAACCTGATGGCCCTGGATGCTGACCTGTTCTAATTAAAGGAAAAACATGAGCAACTTCAACGTGAAAAAAGTAGCGGTGCTGGGCGCCGGCGTGATGGGCGCGCAGATCGCGGCCCACTGCGTCAACGCCAAGGTGCCTGTGGTCCTGTTTGACCTGCCTGCCAAGGAAGGCAACAAGAACGGTATCGGCATCAAGGCCATCGAAGGCCTGAAGAAGCTGTCGCCAGCGCCATTCGGCGACAAGGCCGACGCTGAACTGGTACAGATCGCTAACTACGAAGACAACCTGGACCTGCTGGCCGGTTGCGACCTGATCATCGAAGCCATCGCCGAGCGCATGGACTGGAAGCATGACCTGTACAAGAAGGTCGCTCCGCACATCTCCCAAAACGCGATCTTCGCTTCGAACACCTCCGGCCTGTCGATCAACAAGCTGGCTGAAGGCTTCGACGCCGACCTGAAGGCGCGCTTCTGCGGCGTGCACTTCTTCAACCCACCGCGCTACATGCACCTGGTGGAGCTGATCCCGACCACCGACACCAAGCCGGAAATCCTGGACCAGCTGGAGACCTTCATGACCTCGACCCTGGGCAAGGGCGTGGTACGTGCCAAGGATACCCCGAACTTCATCGCTAACCGCGTTGGCGTGTTCGGCATCCTGGCCATCATCCACGAAGCCGAGAAGTTCGGCTTGTCCGTCGACGTGGTGGACGACCTGACCGGCGCCAAGCTGGGCCGCGCCAAGTCCGGTACCTTCCGTACCGCCGACGTGGTTGGCCTGGACACCATGGGCCACGTGATCAAGACCATGGAAGACAACCTGCCGAACGATCCGTTCGCAGCGCTGTACAAGACTCCAGCCGTGCTGTCCGGCCTGGTCGCCAAGGGCGCCCTGGGCCAGAAGTCCGGCGCTGGCTTCTACAAGAAAGTCGGCAAGGACATTATGCGCCTGGACGCCGCGACCGGTGAATATGTTGCCGGCGGCAAGAAGGCAGACGACATCATCGCCCGCATCCTGAAAGAAAAGGATCCGGTCAAGAAGATGAAGGCGCTGCGCGAATCGACCAACCCGCAAGGCCAGTTCCTGTGGGCGATCTTCCGCGACGCTTTCCACTACATCGCGATCCACCTGGAATCGATCGCCGATAACGCGCGCGACATCGACTTCGCCATGCGCTGGGGCTTCGGCTGGAACGTCGGTCCGTTCGAAACCTGGCAAGCAGCCGGCTGGGGCCAGGTTGCACAGTGGGTCAAGGAAGACATCGAAGCCGGCAAGGCGCTGTGCAATGCACCGCTGCCAGCATGGGTCTTTGAAGGCAAGGTGGGCGAGCAGGGCGTGCATACCGCTGAAGGCTCGTTCTCGCCAGCGACCAAGTCCTACACCCCGCGCTCGGAACTGGCTGTGTACAAGCGCCAGGAATTCCGCGCTCCGGTAGTGGGCGGCGGCGGCGCCGATCCTAAGACTGCCGGCACCACCGTGCACGAAGACGAAACCGTACGCCTGTGGCACACCGGCGACGACGTCCTGATCCTGTCGCTGAAGACCAAGATGCACGTGATCGGCAAGGGCGTGATCGCTGGCATCCAGCGCGGCCTGGAAGAAGCTGAGAAGAACTTCAAGGGCCTGGTGATCTGGAACACCGACGCAGCAGAAGGCGGCGCCTTCTCGGCCGGCGCCGACCTGCAGGAAGCCCTGCCAGCCTTCATGGCCGGCGGCGCGAAAGCAGTCGATCCGATCATCAAGGAACTGCAAGACACCTTCATGAAGATGAAGTATTCCAACGTGCCAGTGGTGGCGGCTGTTGCCGGCATGGCCCTGGGCGGCGGCTGCGAAATGATGCTGCACGCATCCAAGCGCGTGGCGGCCCTGGAATCCTACATCGGCCTGGTGGAAGTGGGCGTTGGCCTGATCCCTGGCGGTGGCGGCCTGAAAGAAGCGGCTGTCCGCGCTGCCCGCGAAGCCAAAGGCAACGACATCCTGCAATTCCTGAAGACCGGCTTCACCAACGCTGCTACCGCAGCGGTGTCGAAGTCCGCGCTGGAAGCGAAGGCCATGGGCTACCTGAAGGAAGACGACATCATCGTGTTCAACGCCTACGAGCTGCTGCACGTGGCCAAGACCACTGCACGTGCGATGGCTGATGCTGGCTACCGCGCTCCGATCCAGCGCCCAGTGCCAGTGACCGGCCGTTATGGCTGGGGCACCATCCGCGGCCAGCTGGTCAACATGCGCGACGGCGGCTTCATCTCCGCCCACGACTACAAGCTGGGCGACATGATCGCCGAGATTGTGTCCGGCGGCGACATCGACCAGGGCAGCGTGGTGAGCGAGCAGTGGCTGCTGGATATGGAACGCAAGGCCTTCCTGGAATTGCTGAACCATCCTAAGTCGCAAGAGCGCATCATGGGCATGCTGCAGACCGGCAAACCGGTACGCAACTAAGAGCAAATGTCCATCCTGTCGCTGGCCTTCAAAATCCTGTTGCGAGTGAAACCAAGCATGGTCTATGAGCAAATCAAGAAGCACATGACGGAGTCGCTGCCGTTTGTGCGCCTGCTCGGCATCCGCATCGATAGCATCGGCCCGGGAACGGCCGAAGTGTCGATGCCGGACGACGGCAAGCTGCACAACCACCTCGGCACGCCGCATGCAGGTGCGATCTTCACGCTGGCCGAAACGGCGTCCGGCGCGGCCATGGCGGGCGGCTTCGCCGACCTGATCATGGACATGCGCCCGGTCGCCAAGGAGTCGCGCATCCAGTACCAGAAAGTTGCCAAGGGCGCGACGCGCGCCTCCGGCAAGGTACCGGGCGACCTGGCCGCGCTGAAAGCGCAGCTGAAGGATGAAGGAAAAATCGCGTTCCCGGTCAAT
Organism: Pseudoduganella sp. OTU4001; assembly: GCF_038440195.1. Lineage (NCBI taxonomy): Bacteria > Pseudomonadati > Pseudomonadota > Betaproteobacteria > Burkholderiales > Oxalobacteraceae > Pseudoduganella > Pseudoduganella sp. OTU4001. Next base: position 56,472 of record NZ_JASATG010000004.1, read on the forward strand.
GTCGACATCTTCGACGAACACGGCACGCTGGCAGCACAAGTACAGGTGGACTGGTACCTCTCCGCCAAACGCTAACGAACACAGATACTGGAAAGCTTAAAATGAGCAAACAACTGCAAGACGCATACATCGTCGCCGCAACCCGCACCCCGATCGGTAAAGCACCGCGCGGTATGTTCAGCAAGACCCGCCCGGACGACCTGCTGGTCGCCGCCATCCGTGGCGCCATGGCTGCCGTGCCTAACCTGGACCCGGCCCTGATCGTCGACGCGATCGTCGGCTGCTCCTTCCCGGAAGCGGAGCAGGGCTTCAACATCGCCCGTAACTCCGTGGTGCTGGCAGGACTGCCGAACACCGTGGGCGGCGTGACCGTCAACCGTTACTGCGCATCGGGCGTCACCGCCCTGGCGATGGCTGCCGACCGCATCCGCGTGGGCGAAGCCGACGTGATGATCGCCGGCGGCGTGGAATCGATGTCGATGGTGCCGATGATGGGCCACCACCCATCGATCAACATGGACACCTTCAAGGACGAGAACGTGGGCCTGGCCTACGGCATGGGCCTGACCGCCGAGAAAGTGGCGCAGCAGTGGAAGGTCTCCCGCGAAGACCAGGACGCCTTCGGCCTGGAATCGCACCGCAAGGCGATCGCCGCGCAGCAAGCCGGCTACTTCAAGGACGAGATCACCCCGGTCGAAATCATCACCCGCACCCCTGACCTGCGCACCGGCGAGATCAAGGTTGGCAAGCGCACCGTGGACCTGGATGAAGGCGCCCGCGCCGACGCCTCCCTGGAAGGCATGGCCAAGCTGAAGCCAGTGTTCGCCGCCAAGGGCACCGTGACCGCCGCGACCTCCTCGCAGATGTCCGACGGCGCCGGCGCGCTGATCGTGGTATCCGAGAAGATCCTGAAGGAACACAACCTGACCCCGCTGGCCAAGTTCTCCTCGTTCGCTGTTCGCGGCGTGCCGCCAGAGATCATGGGCATTGGTCCTAAGGTCGCCATCCCAGCCGCTTGCGCCGCTGCCGGCATCACCCAGGACCAGCTGGACTGGATCGAACTGAACGAAGCGTTCGCAGCCCAGGCCCTGGCCGTGATCCGCGACCTGAACCTGGACACCAGCAAAGTGAACCCGATGGGCGGCGCAATCGCCCTGGGCCACCCACTGGGCGCAACCGGCGCGATCCGCGCTGCGACCGTCGTGCATGCACTGCGCCGCAACTCGCTCAAGTACGGCATGGTCACGATGTGCGTGGGCGCCGGCATGGGTGCGGCAGGCATCATCGAGCGCGTATAATTCGCGGCGACTGAGTAAGCAAGGCGGGTCACGAGCCCGCCTTTTTCACATTTGGAGACAACGAAGAATGGCAATCCTCACCAGCAAATCCAACGGCATCCTGACCATCGAATTCGACCGCCTGGAGCGCAAGAACGCGATCACCTCCGCCATGTACCAGACCATGGCCGACACCATCAACGCCGCTGAAGGCGACAAAGAAGTGCGCGCCATCCTGTTCACCGGCAAGCCAGAGATTTTCACTGCCGGTAACGACCTGGCCGACTTCGCCGCCACCACCGCCGCCAACGACGGCGTAGCGTTCAGCGACCGTCCCGTGATCCAGTTCATGCAAGCGCTGTTCAAGAGCACCAAGCCAGTCGTGGCAGCCGTGAACGGCGCAGCCATCGGCATCGGCACCACCATGCTGATGCACTGCGACCTGGTGTACGCTGCCGACAACGCCAAGTTCTCCGTCCCATTCGCAGCCCTCGGCCTGTGCCCTGAGTTCGGCTCCAGCATGCTGCTGCCAGCCAACGGCGGCCACGCCCGCGCTGCCGAAAAGCTGATGCTCGGCGAAGCATTCTCCGCGCAGGAAGCCTACGACATGGGCCTGATCTCCAAGCTGCTGCCGGCCGACCAGGTACTGGCGCACGCGCAGGCACAAGCCGCCAAGCTGGTAGCACTGCCAGCCGAATCGATCCGCCAGACCAAGCGCCTGATGAAAGCCGGCCGCGAAGCCTTGAAAGCCCACATCGACGTCGAAAGCGCCCAATTCGGCGCCATGCTGACCGGCCCGGAAGCCAAAGAAGCCTTCACCGCCTTCTTCGAAAAGCGCAAGCCGGACTTCACCAAGTTCGCCTAAGCGCCCTTGTCGGCTGCGGCCCAGCTCAGTGCCAACTGTTGCTGGACAGTGGCTGCCTCCGTGGCTTTACCTTGGGCGGTCAATGCCTTATGCAGGCCGTCCAGGGCCCAGCCGTTCTTTGGGCGTTCGGCCAGGTCGGCGCGGAAGGTTTTCTCGGCGTCGGCGTAGCGCTTGGCGCGCAATTGCATGTCGCCGAGGCGAAGCCGGGGGCCGCTTGCCAGTGCAGGCGGTTCCGACCTTTCGGCATTGAGCGCGGTCTTGATGGACTGTTCCTGCAGCGCGATGGCGGCATCGAACTGACCGTCCTGGAATGCGATTTCGGCTGCCAGCTGCTCACCTGCGCTGCCGCCAAGGCTGCGCGTCATTCGGGCTGCAAAGCCGGTGGACTTCTGGTCGGCGGTCAGTTTTGCGACCAGCGGTTTAATGCGTTCGTTGGCCGCCTTTGCGTCGGCCATTTTGCCCAGGCGGGCATAGGCGATACCGCGCGCCATCTCGCTGAGTGCCTGCTCGATGCCATCCTTCGTTTTCGGCTCTGCCTCAGCCAGCACGGCATCCCATCGCCGCAGGTGCAGGTTCGTCAGCATAGGCAGGCTGCGCACATATTCATGGAACGAGTAGGCGCCCTGCGAACGTGCGGCCAGGGTGCGGGCCGTTTCCAGCGCCAGGTCGGCGCGGCCTTCCATCAGGGCGGCATACCACTGGAAATGCAGGTTGTGGCCGCGCCAGTCCTTGGTATTGCTGAACCCCTGCTTCTTCAAATCTTCCGCCATGGCTACATCGGCTGCGACGGCGGCCTGGTTGACACGCGTAGCGTCGGAAAAGCGGCCCAGGTGGGCGTAGGTGTGCGAAGGCATGTGCAGCAGGTGCGGCGATTTCGGCGCGAGTTTCGCCAGGCGGTCGGCAGCTGCCTCCGCGCGCTTGGCCGCGTGGACCGAGTCGGCGGCGTGGACCATGTAGTGGTTCAAGCCGGTGTGGTTGGGATGGAGCGCCAGTGCCTTCTCGAGCTGTGTGGCGAGTTCGCCGATGCGCCCTGCGGGTTTGCCTGTCTGCGAATCCCACCAGGCGCCGCGTGCGCCGCGCGTGATGATCATCTCCGCTTCGGCGTACAGCGACAGTAGGTCGGGATCGTCGGGATGGCTGGCCGCCAGGTCGCGCAGGAAAGCGGCATATGCGGCGTCGAGCTGGTTGACCGGTTCCGATTCGTCGGCGGCAGTGGTGCATATGTCGCCAGGTGGCGGCGCTATGGAGCGCGCGGCATCGTGCCCGTAGCGTAAGGCCAGTGATTGGATCAAGGCCTGCTCGTGCGGCGTGCTTTTTTTGCTGTGCCGGACTGCGTAATCCACATAGCGCATGGCTTCCTTGGTGTTGCCGCGCGAGGAGTTGTTGATATTTGGGCCCAATTGCCAGGCGACGCCCCAGGCGCACATGGCGCAGCCAGGGTCTTTGGCCAGTGCGGCTTTGAACGAGCGGATCGCTTCCGCTTCGTTGAAACCGTACGCTTGCGCTACGCCTTGGGCGAACAGCTGGCGCGCTGCTTCGTTGGCATTGCCTGCGGCCAGGGTGGTGCTGCCGAATCCGTCCAGGACTGGCGCTTTGGCCGTGGTATCAACTGCCAGCGGCATGACGGAGCAGGCGGCGAGGGTGCCGAGGGCGAGGACCAGCGTGAGTTTGCGCATTACGATTTACTGTTATTTGGTGACATCAGCGATTTTGCCATATTGCTAATAACTAATGTGTGCCACATCCGTTAAAATTCGGGGGTTTTCAACCGCACTTTCGGGACTGCCAATGTTTAAACCATTCTTGCGCCAGATTGCTGGCATTTCCATCCTGGCCGCCGCGGTGGCTGTGCCGGTGCATGCCGACAGCTTTACCTCGTCCGCGTCCAGCGCCGGCTCCGCCTCGTCGGGCAGCGTGTCCGATTCGATCAGCGGTTCCAGCAAGAGCTCCAGCGGCGACGACAAGAAAGTCGCGGCGGGCCAGTACCGTGTGATCGATGTGGCTGAAGCGCCGGGCAAGCCGGGTGCGGCGCGCCTGACCTTGCGCGGTGAGCAGGGGAACCAGTTCTTCCTGGACCTGCCGAAAGCTGCGCTGGCCGAGCGCGCGCTGCCTGCTGGTTCGATGGTGCAGGTGAATGAACGCGCATACGGCTATGAGTTCGCCTACGCGGACACGCGCCAAGCCTTCTTCCTGGCGCTGAACGACGAATGGCAGCGCGAACTGCGTTCGCACGCCATCTAAGCTTTGCATGCCTGGCGCTCGCTGCGAGCGCCAGTGCGCACGCGGGCGGGATGATGTTCTGCGACCGTCCGGTGAAGGTCACCGCGGCGGAGCAGGATCGCGCCTTGCGCTTTTCCGCCGTGGTGAAAGAGGAGCTGGAACGCTCGGGCGCCACGGCTGCCGTGGTGTCGCGCGCGGGGCTGGACCTGGCGCGTTTTGGCCTGCGCTATTCGCACGCGGGTGTCGCGCTTAAATCCAATCCCAACAGCCCATGGTCGGTGCGCCAGCTGTATTACGCTTGCGACGATAAGCGGCCGCGCATTTTCGATCAGGGCATGGCGGGGTTTGTGCTCGGTGCCGAGGAGGCTTCGCAAGGGCATCTATCGGTCGTGCTGCTGCCCGAAGCGCCGGGCGTTGCGCTGGCCTCGGCGGCGCTGGATGAGCGCACGCCGCTGGCGCTGCTGGCCGGCGAATACAGCGCCAATGCCTACGCGTACAGCACGCGCTTCCAGAACTGCAACCAGTGGCTGATCGAGTTGATGGCCAGCGCCTGGGGCGCGGGCGCGACGGCACGGCGCGATGAGGCGCAGGCTTGGCTGCGGGAGCGGGGTTATGAGGCGGAGCCGGTCAATGTTGGCCGGGCGCTGGTGATTGCGGCGCACTTTGTGCCGCTGGTGCATGTGTCGGATCATCCTGACGAGGATTTGCGGGCGCTGACCATGCGGGTCAGCATGCCGAATTCGATCGAAAATTTCCTGCGCCGCGAGGCGCCTCAGGCGCGGCGTCTTGAGCTTTGCTACAACAACAGCCACATTGTTATCCACCGCGGATGGGATGCGCTAGGCGCCGGCTGCGAGCCGCAGCCAGGAGACGAGGTCATTGCGTTTTCTGAGTAGAATTGGGGAGTCCCGCGCGACCAGAAAGTTCCTTGGAATTTGAAATTGGCGAAAGTGCTGGGATGACCAGTCCGACTGCCGTTGCGGCTAGGCGCGATGGAAAGAATTCGTTGGCACCTGGCTCATGCATAACAGTTCGCATGAAAAATTCGGCAAACCACATCGGAAACGGGAGCAGATAACCCCAAAGCCTGTATCAAAAATTCATGAGTACCTCCTGCTGGCATTATTCAGCGCTTCAGTGGAGGTTCTTGAGATTCGCCAGGCATTCAATGGCGTGGTAGATTTGATATCAAATTAAATTTTGGAGTTGGCAAACGTGGGACTTTTTAGCGGCATACTGGGGAATGCGTCCAAGATCGATTTGGATGAAATCAGCGGGGAATTCGGGAAGGTGCTGGCGCCGAATGAGCGGATTGAGCATGCTTACCAGCTGATCCGGGATTACTTCGTCTTTACCGACAAGCGGCTGGTGGTGGTGAACAAGCAGGGCATCACGGGCAGCAAGATGGAGTTTCATTCGATCCCGTACAAAAGCGTGACGCATTTCAGTATCGAGACCGGCGGTACGCTGGATCTGGATGCGGATTTGAAGATCTGGATCTCGAGCACTGCCGAGCCGTTCACGCAGAAGTTCAACAAGCGCCTGAGCATCTATGAGGTGCAGGCGGTTTTGGCGAGCTATGTCTTGAAATGAAAATCTTCTTCGTCCTGCTGGTGCTGGCGGTGGCGGCGTTCTGGTTCTTCGGTGATCCGCAAGGCTCGCTGGCCCGCATCAGCACGTGGGCATGCGAGTGGATGGGGCGCAGGATGTGCTAGCGTGCATCCATCCTTCGCCCGCTAGCGAATTGTTGCGGGCGGGGCGTCGTTAGCATTGGGGCTTTCCACAGGAGCCGCCTATGCCAGCATATGAAGTCATCGATATCCCCAGCCACCAGCCTGCATTGGTGGCGCGTGTGCGCCATACGGCGCCGGACCGCGCCAACGGCGCATTGCCTGTGCTGTTCGTGCATGGGTCTTCATTTCCTTCCGGCTTGTCGTTCGATTTTCGTATGGATGGCCAGTCGTGGATGGATTGGATGGCCGCGCGCGGGTATGACGTATATGCACTCGATTTCCTGGGTTATGGATTGTCGGACCGCTATGCCGCCGGCCCGGCGGGACGGGCGCGCGAGGTGGCGCGCGATGTGGGCAGCGCGGTCGATGCGATCCTGCGCCGCACCGGGCAGCGCCAGGTGCTGCTGGTCGGGCATTCGTGGGGAGGTAGCGTCGCGGCGCGCTATGCGCAGGACAGCGCGGGCAAGGTGGCGAAGCTGGTGCTGTTTGCGGCGGTGACGCCGCGCGGCGACGGCGCCCCGCATGGGGCGGCAGTGCCGGCATATGAGGAAATGACGCCTGCACAGCGCATCGCGGCGATGGATGGCCTGCGTCCACAAGAGGCGCAACCGCAGTTGCATCCGGACGTGTTCGCACGCTGGGGCGCGCAGTGGCTGGCATCGGATGGCCGTAGCGAATGCAAGGTGCGCTTCCCATCTGGCCCGAGCGCGGACATAGCTGATTTGCTGCGGGGCGCTTCGTATTACGATCCGGCGCGGCTCAGCATGCCGGTGCTACTGGTGCGCGGTGAATGGGATGCGTGGCCGGGCGATGAAGACTTCCGCCGCCTGCAGCGCCAGGTGCCGGGAGCGCAATATGTGGTGATCCCGCGCGGCACGCATGTGATGCACCTGGAGGCCGCACGCACGGAGCTGTACCAAGCGGTGCGGGCCTTCCTGGATTAATTGATGCCGTGGCGCGCGCGGATGGCAGGCAGCGCGCCATTCTGTTCCAGCTGGGTGATGGCCTGGTTGATGCGCGCCAGCTGCGCCTGCGTGGTGCTGGCTGCGTTCAGCATCAGGTGCACCGGGGCGCGGAAGGGCACATAGGCCAGCGCCACGATCTTCACGTTGTGGAGGCGCGCCGTATGGCGCAGGGCGAGCGCATCGCCCATGATGATGTCGCCGCGCCCGGCATCCAGCATCTTGATGCCCTGTTCAAAGGTGCCGAAGGTGCTGCGCCGGCCTTCCGCATTCAGCAGCGGCAGGGCGCGTTCGTAGTCGTCGCCGTAATAGCCAAGGCGCGGGGCCAGCAGGCTGGCGCGGCGGGCGGCGATATCCTGGAAGCTGCCGACGGTGCGCAGCTTGTCGAGTTTCTCCGGCACGGTGAACAAGCCGACGGTCTCCTGCCGATAGGGCAGGCTGAAGCGGGCAAAGCCGCGCCGTTCGTCGGTGGCGGAAGCGGCCATCTGCAAGTCGAGTTTACCTTGCAGGAATAGCACATTGCGGCGCGCTGGCGGCATCTCCTTCTCGATCTGCAAGGTGCAGCCAGCCTGGTCGACGATGGCGCGCAGCAGCTCGTAATCGACGCCGCCGGGGCCGGACTTGTCATTGTGGAAATAGGGAGGCCATTCCTCTGGGGCAATGCGGAGGTTGCACGCTGCGGCCAGGCCGGCGCTATGGAACAACAGGGCAGCTAGCAACAGCCTCATGACCGGTGCATCCGAAAAGTCTCTACCCGGTCAGTGTAAAGCAAGACAGTGTGGTGCCGGTATATTTCCCGACCGCCGGCCCCGGTAGTGACGCCGTTAAGCGTCAGATGCAGGCATTCTGGCGGCCGAATGTGACCGCCGTTTGACGGTTATGTGACGGCTTGGTGTAATACCGCCCATGGATAACATTCAGGCATTATTGCAACAGGCGGTCGCTTGGCACCAGCAGGGCGAGCTGGGGCGCGCGCAGGCGCTGTACGACGACGTGCTGCGCGCCGAACCGCTGAATTTCGATGCGCTCCATTTGAGCGGCGTGCTGGCGCGCCAGCAGGGCGAGCCCGAACGCGCGCTGGCCATGATCGAGGGGGCATTGGCGATCGATGCCGGGCGCGCCATTGCGCACTGCAACCGTGGCGTGGTGCTGCAGGATATGGCGCGCTACGACGAGGCGCTGGCCAGTTTCGAGCGTGCGCTGGCGCTGCAGCCGGATTACGCGGTCGCGCTCAGCAACCGGGGCAACGCGCTGCGCCACCTGGGCCACATTGACCGCGCACTGGAGAGCTATGACGCGGCGCTGCGACTGTCGCCGGAATATGCGGAGGCGCTGTGCAACCGCGCGCTGGCCCTGCAATCGACGGCGCGTCATGGCGAGGCGCTGGACAGCTTCGGTGCGGCGCTGACGGTGAAGCGCGCCTATCCGGAAGCGCTGCACGGCGCAGCCGTCTCGCTGCTGGCGCTGGGCAAACCTGCCGATGCGCTGGAGGGATTCGAGCGCGCGCTGGAGCTGCAGCCGGAGTATGCTGAGGCATGGTGTGCCCGTGGCGCGCTGCTGCTGCGGGCGCAGGAGCACGAGGAGGCGCTGGCGAGTTTCCAGGATGCGCTGGAGGTGCGGCCGCGCTATGCGCGTGCGCAACTGGGCCTGGCCAACACGCTGCGCGCGATGGGGCGGCGCGATGAGGCGGTCGAGGCGTATCAGGCCGCGCTGGCTTTTGGCGCGGATGCCGACACAGTTGGCTATATGCTGGCCATCATGGGTGCGGAGCAGGCGCCGGGCGCGTCGCCGGCGGCTTACGTGAAGGCGCTGTTCGACCAGTATGCGGGCAATTTCGACCATCACCTGGTCGACGTGCTGCGCTACCGCACGCCGGCACTGCTGGTGGAGGCGCTGCGCCGCCACTTGCCGCCGGGCGAACTGGATGTGCTGGATATCGGCTGCGGTACCGGTTTGTGCGGGCCGCTGCTGCGGCCATTGGCCTGCTTGCTGGAGGGCGTCGACCTGTCGCCGCATATGCTGGACCGTGCGCGCGATTCCGGCTTGTACGACGGGCTGTATTGCGGCGATATGGTGGGCTATTTGCGGGTGCGCCCGGCCAGTGCCGACTTGCTGGTGGCGGCCGATGTCTTCGTTTATGTGGGCGACTTGCGGCCGGTGTTTTCGGTGGCGCGGCTGGCGCTGCGCGGTGGCGGACGGTTTGCTTTTTCGGTGGAGGAGCATGATGGCGCGGAGGCCTTCGTGCTGCGCCCTTCCGGGCGCTATGCGCATTCGCGTTCCGGCATCGAAGCGCTGGCGCGCAGCCATGGCTTCACCATCCTCGAAATCACGCCCAGCACGCTGCGCCAGGAAAGCGGCGAAGACATGCGCGGCTTGCTAGTCGTATTGGGGACACATGGAGACTAGTTATCTTGAAATCGCGGCCAATGCGGTGATGGCCGTGTCCATCTTCCTGGCGGGCCGCAACAGCATCCATTCCTGGTGGCTTGGCATCGTTGGCTGCTCGCTGTTCGCGGTGCTGTTCTTCGGCACGCAGCTGTATGCCGACGTCGCGCTGCAGCTGTTCTTCATCGTCACCTGCATCATCGGCTGGCGCCAGTGGCTACGCGGCGACCATGGGCATGCGCTGCACATCCGCACTACGCGCCTGGCCACGCTGGGCAAGATGGCGCTGGCCGGCGTGGCCGCCACGGCGGCGTATGGGCTGATGCTGAAGCAATACACCGATGCCTTTGCGCCGTTTGTGGATTCGGCGGTGCTGATGTTCTCCGTGATCGCGCAGATCCTGCTGATGGGACGCCGCATCGAGAACTGGCCGGTATGGCTGCTGGTGAACACCATCTCGGTGCCGCTGTACGCCAGCCGCGGCCTGTACCTCACGGCGGCGCTGTATGCGGCCTACTGGATCAACGCCCTGGTCGCGTGGCGGCACTGGCGCCGCCAGCGCGCGGGCGGTGCTTAGAACTGGCGCTCGTAGCTGACCCGCAGCCAGGCCGGGTTGACCACGCTATTGACGTTTTCCATACGGCCGTTGGCGTCAGCGTAAATGCTGCGCGACAGGCTTGGCTGTCGCAACAGGCTGCCGCCGGTCAGGCGCCATTGGCTGGCGGGGGAACTGCGATAGCTGGCGTAGCCTTCGACACTGCGCTGTACTCCGTTGTAGACCGATTGCCATTTGGTGATTTGTACCCAGCCGGTGGCGGTGTAGGCGATGTTGGCCCCCGCGCCCCAAGGGCCAGCGCGGTATTCGCCGCCGGCATTGGCGGTCCAGCGCGGCTGGCGCGCCAGGCGGTTGTCGGGACCTGGCACAGCGTCTACCCGCGACCAGTGGCGGCCGCCGTTGAACGAGAAGCGCAACGGAGTGCCGGGGACCAGGCCTTTCCATTCGACCTCTACGCTGTCGGTGCGGGCGCCGCCGAAGTTTGACGGGGACGAAACCCAGCGGCCATCCTTTAACACGACGGCGGAAAAGATCACGTCGCTGATGCGGCGAGTGCCGGCGGACAGCGAGAACAGGGCGCCGTCGCTGCCGTAGGCTTCAAACGCGAGGTCGAAGCCGCGCGCCAGTTCGGGCTTGAGTGCCGGGTTGCCGCTGCTGTCCGGCGCCAGTTCCGTGTTGACCATGCTGAGGAAGCGGCGCGGGATGAGCTGGTTGGTGCTCGGGGCCTTGTAGGTGCGCGCCACAGCGAAGCGCAGTTGGCGGCGCTGCTCGCCTGGCAGCTTCCACAACGCTTGCAGGATCGGGCTGGTCACGCCGGCGGTGGTGGTGGCACCGGCGTAGTCGGAACCAGAGCTATGCGTTGTACTGGTCTCGCGCCGCAGGCCGGCGTACAGCGACCAGCCGTCGCCAACATCCCATTCGTTCTGCACGAAGGCTGCCAGGTTGCGCAGCCGGGCGCGCGAGGTGCGGTCGAAGTCCAGCGCACCGGCCGCGATGGCTGCGGTGTCCTCCTGCAATTCCTGGTCGCGCTGGCGCCCGTAAACGACGTCCCAGCCCAGGCTGAGCGAATGGCGGCCCATGGCCGGGAGTGAAAATTTTCCAGTCCAGTTGGCGCGGCGGCTGGCCGCATGCACATCGTACAGACGGTCCAATGTGCGAGTGCCTGGCCGTGCGGCGATGCTGGAGATGCGCGCGGTATGCGGGTTGTCGCCGCTGAGGCCCAGCTTCGATTCGATGGCGCCGCCATTTTCGAGCTTGCGCGACCAGTTCAATTCCGATCGCAAAGTGCCTCCCGAATCCTTGCGCCAGTAGTCGAAGCGCGCAAACGGAAGTATGAATCCACCGGTCAGGTGGGCATCGGTGGCGCGGTCGGCGTGGAAGCGCACGACGGTGGCGAAGGTTTGCCATCCGAGCGTCTCACCGGGCGCCAGGGTCCAGTTCAATCGTCCGTTGATGTTGAAGAAGAGGAAACGATTGCGGCTGGATTGGTTCTCTTCGCGCTGGCTGCGCACCGTGCCGTCGGACGCGGTTTCCAATGCGTAGGTATGCTCGGGTAAGTGGTTGTTCCCTTGCGAGACGCTGGCATTGAAGGTGTAGCTGCTGGTCTCGTCCTTGTCGGCCAGGCCAAGCCCGGCGCTGCGCAGGGGCCGGCTGGAGGGGATGGTGGCGGAGGCGCGCCAGTCGCGTGAAAGCTTGCTGGCTGATTTGCGCAGCACGATGTTGATGGTGCCGGCCACCGCTTGTGTGCTGAATTCGGCGGTGGCGGAGCGCATGATTTCGATCTTGTCGATCATGTCTGGCGCCAGGTTTTCCAGCGAAAAGCCCGGTGGAGGGCGGTCGCCGTTGACCAGCACTTGCGTATAACCGGCACCCAGGCCGCGCATGCGCGGGCCGCCTTCGCCGACGGAGACGCCGGGCAGTCTCTTCAATACGTCGAGCGCACTGGCGTCGCCGAATTTGAGGATTTCCTCGCGCGTGATGGTGGTGCGGGAGGCGGTGTCGCGCTGGCGCTGCAGGTCTGCGCTGGCTTTTATCTGCACGACCGGCGGTGTTTCCTGGGCGTAGGCGCGTGCGAAGACCATCGCCGCGCAGGCGATCAGTTTCAATTTCATGGCAGTGGCTTTACTTCAGGAGGAAGATGGCATTCACAGTCTGTGAATAGGCAATCGAGTCGGGCACCAGGTACTTGCCCTGTTGAGGTGAGGTGCCGCGCGATTCCTTGCCGCGTTGCAGGTCGATGAAGGGCGCGCCGACTTTGGCCAGCGGGCCGCGCGCAATGGCGATCACCGGCCCTAGCTTGCGGCCGAATGCTTTGGCCAGTGCGCCGCCCTTGCTGCGTGCGTCGTCGGCGGCGGCCGACATGAGCTGGGTGTTGATGTCGTCGCTGTCGGTGCGGTCGAAGGTGGAGCTGACGTTGGTGACGTGGTCCATTTCAACCAGCTTTTCGATCAGGCTTGGCCACTGCGCCAGGTCGCGCAAACGGGCAATGAAGATACGGCCGACCGAGTAGGCCTGCTGGCCTTCGCCCAGCGGGACGGTCTTCTTCTCGACTTCATGCGCTTCGATGTCGGCTGCTTCGATGCCGTGGTCGGCCAGCAGCTGCAGGGCGCTGGCGCTCAGCTCCTGCAACTGGGCCGCTGCGGTGGCCGCGTCGGCATGCTGGACGCCGGCTTCGAACTTGACTTCGCCGATGTCGGGCCGCATCCACAGTTCGGCTTTGCCGCCGCTGCTGACGAAAGGTTGCGATGGCATGCCGATGCCCGCAGCCTGTGCGCTGCATGTGGCGGAGGCTGCGCACAGTGCCACAGTCAGAAAGAAGGTGCTTAACTTCATTCGCTTACTCCAGGGTCCAGACGTATTGGAGCTGCACGTTTTTGTACGCCACCGGTTTGCCGTTCTCCATTGCGGGTTTGAAGCGGCACTTGGCGATGCCGCTGCGCGCGGCTTCGTCCAGGCCCGCATGGCCGGAAGACTTGACGATGCCGGAGTCGGTCACCTCGCCGGTTTCGGACACCGTAAAGCGCAGCGTCACGGTGCCGGTGTGCTTTGCTTGCAGGTCGGCTGCCGGCCAGTGCGGCTTGCTGCAGCTGGCAAAGTCCACCACAGGCCGTTGCTGCGGCTCTTTCGCTGCCAGGTTAGGGGCGTGCAGGGTCAGGGCGGCAGTCGCGATGACTGCTGCCGTACTTTGGATGCGGTTCATTATTTTTCCTTTATTCGAGGGTCCAGACGTACTGCATTTGCTGCCAGCTTGCGACGGCTTTGCCGCGCAGCTTGGCGGGGATGAAACTGCATTTCTCGATGCCGACACGTGCGGCCTTGTCCAGCCCAGGGTGTCCGCTGGACTTGACCACTTTGGAGCCGATCACTTTGCCGCTCTCGCCAACGTGGAAGCTGAGTGTGACGGTGCCGGTGTGTTCAGCTTGCAGGTCTTTTTTGGGCCAATGCGGCTTGGAGCAGGTCTTGAAGTCGACGATTGCCGGTGTGCGCGCGGCGGGCAGGTTGGCGTCGGTGCGGGCATTGGCGTAGCCGGACAGGCAGGCGGCGGCCAGGCCCAGCGTGGCCAGCACGGCTTTCCAGTTGCCGCGCTGCTGCTGCGGTGCGACCAGCTGGCGGATGCGCTGCGTCAGGTCGCCGCCATCGGCCGCCAGGGCCAGGCGCTGGCTGGCAAACTGCATCTTCTCGAGTTCCGACAGGGCCAGGGCCAGGCGGCGCGGTTCGCCGGTCAGGTCGGCGGCGATGCTGTCGGCCACCAGCTCGCGCTCATGGCGGATGCGGCGCGACAGCCACCACACGGCAGGGTGGTAGAACAGCAGGATCTCGACCACGTTCTGCAGCAGGTTGACCAGGAAGTCGTGGCGGCGGACGTGGGCCAGTTCGTGCGCCAGCAGGGCTTCCAGCAGTTCGGGCGGCATGCGCGCCACCAGCGCGGCCGGCATCAGCACGACTGGGCGCCACCAGCCGGCGGTGATCGGGCTGGCCAGCGTTTCGACGATGCGCAGCGTGACTTCGCGGCGGATGCCGAGGCGTGCGGCCAGCTGCGACAGGCGTAGCTGCCAGTGTCCATTGTGGCCGCCGGTGCGGCGGGCGCGCGCGATCCAGGCCAGGCCGAAGGCGCTGCGCAGGGCCAATGCGCCGACGCAGGCCAGCCAGGCGGAGACCAGCAGGGGCAGGCGGTTGTCGATTCCGGCCAGCAGCTCGCTATGGGGATAGATGCTTTCGACTGCGGCCAGCGCCAGGACTTGCAGCTTGCTCGGCCCTGCCTCCAGCGCCGCCACGAATTCATAAGCGGGCCACAGCAGGCAGGCCAGCAGCGCGGCGCATGACACGGCGTAGCGCGTGCCGGGACGGGCGCCGCCCATCATGCGCAGCAGGACTGCGGCGCCGGCGCCAATCAAGGCGCCTTGCCACAGGAAATGGATCAGGGCCCAGCCTGCGGCCTGGATGATGTCATTCATTCGGCTTGTCCTCCTGCTTCAGCAGTTCTTCGATTTCATCGCGTTCTTTTTTCGAGATGCCGCTTTTCAGGGCAGCCAGCACCAGCGCCTTGGCGGAACCGGCGAAGGCGCGCTGCAGCAGGTCCTGCAGCATATTGCCCTGCATTGCTTCGCGCGCCACGGCCGGAGCGTAGACGTGGGAGCGCTGGCTCTCGTCGCGGATCAACAGACCCTTGCCGTGCATGATCTGCATCAGGCGCAGCACGGCGCCGTAGGCCAGGTCGGGCTTCTCGGCCAGCATGGCTTCATGTACTTGCTTGGCGGTGGCGGAGCCGATCGGCCATATCGCTTGCAGCAGCTCCAGCTCGGCCGGAGTGGGTTTCGGAATGCTAGCCATGTTTATTTCCTTGTAACGTTTTACGTAGAGTAGCCTGTCTAGACAGAGTTGTATACTTTGCCGGTTCCGCTGTGGCAATTTGTAGACAACACTGTCTATATATTCAAAATGCATATAGGTCTGAGTTTTAATTAGTTTCAGAAATGAAAGACCGACGCTATAGTTGCTGCATGAAAACGCCAGTTGTCCACCATCTCCGAATGCGCCGCTGTTAAGCGCCACCAAATCCCCGTAGCACCCTTGCCTCGGCCGCCACCCGCAGCCAGGGCGTCGTACACCCCAAAAGGAAGACCATGATCAAGCCACTGAGCATTACCCTGGCCATTGCCGCCGCATTCCCGCAAGCCGCTGCCGCCCAAGAAGAACTGGCACGCGTAGTCGTTACCGGTTCGAATATCCGCACCACCCAGAAAGAGGGCGCCAGCGCCGTGCAGGTGCTGACCGCCAAGGAACTGGCCGCCACCGGCAAGGTGACCGTGTCCGACATCTTGCGCACCATCTCCGCCAACAGCGGCAACAGCTATAACGAGCAGTACACCGGTTCCTTCTCGGCCGGCACTTCCGGCCTGTCGCTGCGCGGCCTGGGCCAGAAGAACACCCTGATCCTGGTGAACGGCAAGCGTGTGTCTTCCTACGCGACGGCGCAGAACCTGCAGGAAGTGTTTGTCGACCTGAATTCGCTGCCGATGGCCGCGGTGCAGCGCATTGAAATCCTGAAGGATGGCGCTTCCTCCGTGTACGGTTCCGATGCGGTGGCCGGCGTGGTCAACATCATCCTGTACAAGGAATTCACCGGCACCGAAGTAAGCGCGCAGGTGGGCTCGTCGACCGAAGGCACCGGCCAGATCGAGCGCAGCGTGGCGCTGCAGACAGGTTTTGGCAGCCTGGATGACAAGGGCTGGAGCGTGGTGTTCTCGCTCGATGCGCAAAAGCGCGACAAGCTGCAGCAAAGCGATGTGTCCTGGTTGCGCGGCAGCGACTTCCGCGGCAACCCTAACGGCACGCTGGGCTGGGTGCCGACCAATTACTACGGCACGTCCGACCCGACCAAGCTGCTGGGCGGCGTGCAGGGCCCGCTGCAGATCAAGAACTACGGCGACATCACCCCTGGCAAGAGCGGCAATGTGCTGGCCTATAACGCGGCCGACTACCGCACCCTGATCCCGGGCGTGGAACGCGTGCACACTGCGCTGCGCGGCACCCTGAAGATCAACGACAATGCCGAGGCCTATGCGGAAGCGCTGTACGGCTACTCTTGGGCCGAGCAGACCTTTGGCGCGCCGCTGACCGTGGGCAGCGGCCTGCGCGCGTGGAACAACGCCAAGCAGGCGCTGGATAACATCAGCGTGGTGCTGCCGGTAGGCCACCCGAACAACGCGACCAATGCGCCGCAGCCTTTCACCGCCACCCTGTTCGACCTGGGCGCGCGCCAGAAGCAGGACAAGGTGGACTTCTACCGCGCGCTGACCGGCATCAAGGGCAGCTGGAATGGCTGGGAATACGACGCCTCCATCGCCCGCTCCGGCAGCAAGATGAAGGAAACCGTGCAGAACTTCGTCAACCGCTACGAGTTCGAGAAAGTGCTGGCCGAAGGCAGCTACAACTTTGCCGACCAGTCGAAGAACAGCGAAGCGGTGCGCAACCGCCTGCGCCTGTCCACCCTGCGCCCGGCCGAATCGACCCTGACCGTGGCCGACTTCAATGCGTCGAAAGAAGTGGCGCAGCTGCCGGCGGGCGCGCTGGGCTTCGCCTTCGGCGGCCAGTGGCGCCAGGAGGAGATGGATTCCAACACCTCCAGCGCGGTGCTGTCCGGCACCGAACTGCGCCCTGCGATCAATATCATCAAGGGCAAGCGCGAAGTGACTGCGGCGTTTGCTGAATTTAACGTGCCGGTGGTGAAAGACCTGACCGTCAACCTGGCCGGCCGCGCCGACCGCTATAGCGATTTCGGCTCCGCCTTCTCGCCGAAAGCCAGCGTGCGCTACCAGGCGGCGCAATGGCTGCTGCTGCGCGGTACCGTGTCGCGTGGCTTCCGCGCGCCGTCGCTGCCGGAGATCACCAATTCGACTTCCGTCAGCTACGGCTCGGTGATCGACAAGCTGGACCCGGTCACCCCGACCCAGCCGCGCGGCATCACCAATATCACCATCGCCAATACCGAGTTGTCGCCCGAGCGTTCCAATAACTTCAATTTCGGCTTCGTGCTGGCGCCGTCGTCCAGCAGCAGCGTGGGCGTGGACCTGTACCGTATCCGCACCAAGGGCGTGATCGGCTCTGAGACCGCCGACACCATCCTGGCCAACGAGAAGGCGCATCCGGAGAAAGTGGCGCGTGACGCGCAGGGCCGCATCCTGACCCTGTACCGCCAGTACGCCAACCAGGGCGAGCGCCTGGCCAGCGGCATCGATATCGACCTGCGCCACAAGCTGCCGAAAACCGCTTACGGCAACCTGACCCTGAACGCGCAGATCAGCCGCGTGTTCAAGTTTGAGCAGCCGCTGTCGAACGGCGCTGCGCTGACCAATGGCGCAGGCACAAACTACTTCGGCTCCATCCCGAAATGGCGCGGCACCACCAGCGCCACCTGGGAGCTGGGCCAGTGGACCACCAACGCTGCATGGAATTTTGTTGACGGCTACGACCAGACCACCCGTCCTGGCGAGCATGTGAAACCGGTAGCGACGGTGGACCTGAACGTGGGTTACAAGATCAGCGCGGCGACCAGCATCAGCCTGGTGCTGACCAACCTGTTCGACCGCAAGCCTTCGTGGGATAGCTCGTTTGCCTTCTTCGACTACACGCAAGCAGACCCGCGCGGCCGCTTCGCGTCAATCAAGCTCAATCACAAGTTTTAAGGTTTGAGCTGCGGAAGCTGCTGGGGGTAGTACCCATCCGTTCGCGGAAGGCGGTGGCGAAATTGCCGGCATTGGCAAAGCCCAGCAGCAGCGCGATATCCTGCACTTCCATCTCGGTGTCGCGCAGCAGCTGCGCGCCGCGCTGGATGCGCGCTTCACGGATGTAAGCAAACACTGTCATGCCGGTGTGGGTGCGGAACAGGTGGTTCAGCTTTTCGCGGTAGGTGCCTACGCTGGCGGCGATTTCCGCCAGGCCGGGCAGGGCGGACAGGTTGTCGATAATCAGCCGCTTGGCCGCGTTGACGATGACGGAGTCGGTATCTTCCGGCTCCACCGCTTCCGCTACCGCTTCCTGCGATGGCGGGCGGCGCATCAGGTTCAGGTGTACGTGGATACGGGCGGCCAGTTCGCCCGGCGTGAACGGCTTGCTGACGAAATCCACGCCGCCGATCTGCAGACCCATGATGCGGTCTTCCACCGCATCGGTGCCGCTGAGGAAAATGATGGGAATGTCGCGCGTGGCCGGATTCGCTTTGAGTAAACGGCAACAGGTGTAGCCGTCCATATTCGGCATCCGCACGTCCAGCAGGATCAGGTCAGGCTGGCCGGTCAGTGCCAGCTGGTAACCCTGTTCGCCATTAAATGCCACCGACACTCGGTAAGGCAGCTCACTAAGTAAGTCCACAAGCATACGTTGCTCAAACGCGGAATCATCCACGATGAGGATATTGCGGACTTGGGCATCGCTGGTCAGGTACATGGGCCGTATTATGCCCCCGTTTCCCGATAAGTTGCACATTTCACATCTGGCAAAGGTGTTCTCTCCTGCGGCAAAGGCGATCTGTTGCCTTGTTGCGGAAAGATAGCGAAGTAGCTTGCAAGAGTGATTTTTGGTGAGTCTTTTGGGGGTCTTTTCTTGGTTCAATGGAGCCTGAAGCATTCAACTGGTTAAATTAAACCAACTGTCTAGGAGGCAACATGAAACATACCGACTTTGGCCAAATGCCTTGCCCGATCGCTCGCAGCCTCGGCAAGGTAGGCGAGTGGTGGAGCATCCTGATTCTGCGCGATGCGTTCTATGGCCTGACCCGCTTCGATGAATTTGAGAAGAGCCTGAAGATCGCGCCGAACATGCTGACCCGCCGTTTGGCCGGTCTGGTGGAGGGCGGCCTGATGGAGCGCCGCCAGTACAGCACCCGTCCGCCACGCTATGAGTACATCCTGACCAAGGCTGGCCGCGACTTCAAGCCTGTACTGCTGGCCTTTATCGCCTGGGGCAACGAGCACCTGTCGCCGGAAGGCGCCAGCTTGCTGGTAGTGAGCCGTGAGACCGGCAAGCCGGCCGACCAGGTGCTGGTCGACGCCAATAGCGGCCTGGCCATCAATGATGAGGACTATATGTTCGCGCCTGGCCCGGCAGCGCCGGAAGTGATGCGTAACCGCATCAACGAAGCCAGCCGCCGCATGCCAAATTAAGGTTGCAGCTGTTCGTAGACCGCGTTAGCGATCTGCGACAGCTCGCCCTTGCCGACGGCAGCTGACAGCGCATAGCCGAAGCTGCCGTCGATCCAGTAGAACACTCCCACATTTCCTTCTTGCGCGAACCGGAAGCCGGTGTCGCGGTTTTGCTTTTGCCCTGGGCTTACGTAGAGCGTCATGCGCTGGCCGCTGGCCTCGGCGTACATGAATTGCGCGACGGGGCCGCTATCGCCGGGCAGCAGCCTGCCGCCCACCAGCTCATATCCCTGCTGCGTCAACGTTGGTGGCCGGAGTTGTTTGCCCAGGCGTTTTGATAGCCAGGCCACCAGGTGCTGCTGCTGGTCGGCGCCGACTTCCACGGGGTGTTTGACTTCGGGGCTGTAGACGGCGTGGGCAATGGCGGCTTGGCGGGGCAGGGCCGGCCCCCTCGGCATCGAGCCCGCGTCTGCCGCGAGCGCCGCCTCCGTGCGGGCGCCACGCAGCGACCAGCCGGCTGCGCCGCCCACCAGGCTCGCACCGACGGCCACCGCCACCATCGCCGTCATGCGCCGCCAGCCGGGAATGCTCCATGCCGGCGCGCGCAGCACCGCGCCATCAGAGGGGAGGGTGCTGCGGGGCGGCGCCAGCTTGGGCGGAACCGGCGACGTGAGCACGTCATCAAACAGCGCATGCAACGCCTCATTCTGCGCCCGATAGGCCAGCAAGCGTGCCTCCTCTTCTGGATGCGCTTCCAGGTAGCGGTCCACTGCCGCCTGACGATCCGGCGGCAGCCGTCCATCAACCCAGGCCTGGAGTTCGGCTTCGTTCATTTCACTACCTTCAAAGAAGTGGCGGCGGCGGGTTCCCCCGCCATCAAGCGTCGCAAGTTCTCGCGTGCACGGCTCAAGCGCGACATCACGGTGCCAAGCGGGATGTCGAGCGTCGCCGCCACGTCCTCATAACGCATTTCCTCCAACCCCACCAATAACAGGACCTCGCGCTGGGCCGGGGGCAGCAGCTGCAAGGCCCGCTCCAGATCGCGCAGGTCCAGCTGCGTCGTGGATGGATTGGTTGGAAGGTCGCCATCGTCCAGGTGCGATGCAGGCGGTGGCGAGCGGCGCAACTGGTCGATGTGCAGGTTGTGCATGATGCTGAACAGCCAAGCCCGCAAGTCGGCATCGGGCCGCCACTGGCCAATGCGCGACCAGCCGCGTTCCACGGTGTCTTGCACCAGGTCGTCGGCGCTGGCACTGTCGCCGGTCAGCGCACGCGCGTAGCGGCGCAGGCGCGGCAGGCAGGCCAGCAGGCGTTCATGCACATCCTGCATGCGTTCAGTCCTTCACGATATGCCACACGTCCTTCATGTTGTCGCCATTGCGGTCGCCCGCTTTTTTGTCGCCGACGAACAGGTAGAGCGGCTTGCCCTTGTAGGCCAGCTGCTTCGTGCCATCGTCGCGCGTCACCGCCGACCATGGGCCGGACAGGTCGCCGCCGGCCGGCACCGCCGGCCAGTTCTTCAGGCAGGCATCGACGCACACGCTCTTGCCGCTGCCGGCCACGTCCTTGTCGAAGGTGTAGACGGTCATGCCGGCGCCATCGACATAGACGTCATCGGCTTTTTTCAGGGGCTCGGCGGCGAAAACGGAACTGGACAGCAGGGCGGCGGTAATCAGGATGAAGGATTTCATTGTGATTCTCCTTTATGGTGGGAAGTATTGCGTATACGTAGCGTGTGGCCGGCTTATTCCATCCTGCCTCAAAATATTTTTCCATGTTCTGAAAAGGAGGCAATGATGAAAAGCTTGATGCGTGCTGCCGTGCTCGCCGCCGTTCTCGGCCAGGGCGCTGCCTGGGCTGACAATCTGGGCAAGGCTGACCAAAAATTGCTGACCGACATGGCCATGGCCAATATGGCAGAAATTGAAACCGGCAAGATGGCCCTGCAAAAGACCCGGAACGACAAGGTCAAGAGCTTCGCCCAGCAAATGGTCGACGACCACACCAAGGGCCTGGACGAGGTGCGCAAGGTAGCCGCCGCGCGCAGCGTGACCCTGCCGACCGGGCTGGACGCCAAGCACAAGGAGATGGCCGCCAAGCTCGACAAAATGTCGGGCGACCAGTTTGACCGCAGCTTCATGGAGCAAGCCGGGGTGAAGGCGCACAAGGAAGCGCACGCGCTGGTGACCAAGGCCGAGTCGTCGGCCAAGGACAGTGAAGTGAAGGCGCTGGCGGCGCGCTTGCAACCCACCATCCACCAGCACCTGAACAATGCCGAGCAGTTGAACGCGGCAATCAAGGGCGACACGCTGGCCGGCAGCAGCGGCACCCAGGGCGCCACCGGCAGCGCCCGCCAGCCTGCAGACGAGGCGGACCAGCGCGCCCACGGCACCACAGGAGGCAATAAACCTGACAGCGGTACCAAACCCGAGCGCCGCTAAGCATCTTTTAAGCTACTTGAACAGCAAAAAGTCCGGGTGTGCGGTATGATTCTTTACTGCAACACCTATTTCAAGGATATCAAGTAGTGGATTTGTTCGCGCTGGACGAGGAGCTGGCTCAGTGGGAGGCCGAATTACCGCAAGCGGAGGGGGAATATCGCCTGACGCTGCTATCCCGCCTGGCCTGGCACCTGCGGCAGCGCGACGCCCTGCGCGCAGCGCAACTTGCTGCTGAGGCAACATCCCTGGCAGTCCCGCTGCCGGCGGCCGAACGCCGCATCCTCGCCGCGCGTTGGGATTTGGCGCAAGCCGAAGCTCTTTGGCTGGGCGGCGATCTGGACGGGGCCACCGGCATGGCGGAACAGGCCATGCTGGAGTTCGCCCGCCACAACGACCGCCTGGGCGCGGCCGACACCCATAGCCTGCTGGCCTGGATCGCCGTCGACCGCGGCGATTCGGCCGGCTGCGACAACGAGCTGGCGCTGGCCATCGCCGATGCGCGCGCCGCCGGCGATGCCATGCGCATTGATATTTTTGAAAGCGTGGCGGCCCTGTTCAGCGTGTTCCGCAATGCGGGCGCAGCCAGCGGGCGCTGGAGCAAGCGCTTTACGCCAGACGTGGAAGGCAAGCATCCGGCAGTCGCGGGCTGGATTTCCGACTACCTCGGCACGGCGGCTTTCCAGTCCGCTGAATTCGGGCGCGCCATCAGCCACCTGATGGCGGCATTTGAAGCTGCGCGTCTTTCCGGCCAGCTGCGCCGCGCCATCATCCTCGCCACCAATATCGGCAACGCTTTTACCCGCCTCAATGCGCACGACGCCGCGCTGGAGTGGATGCAGCGCGGCCTGGAACTGGCGCGTCCGACCGGTTGGCCGATGTGCATTGGCCTGTGCCAGATGCAGACCGCCGAAACCCTGCGCCATCTCGGCCAGCGCGAGGCGGCCAAGGGCTTGCTGCGCGATGCCCTGCAGATCCTGGCGCCGTTGTCCGGCTCGCGCGCCTTCGTCATGGCGCTGGAATACCAGGGCGACCTGGCGCTGGACCTGGGCGACCACGAGGCGGCGCTGGCCAGCTTCCGCGAACTGGAGCAGCGCGGCCATGCGCTGGCGCAGAACGATTTCGACAGCTGCGCGCGGCGCGGCCAGGCGCATGCGCTGGCGGGGCTGGGCAAGATGGAGGAGGCGCAGGCCGCTGCCATGGCTGCGCTGGCGCTGGCGCGTGAATTGAACGATCCATTCGGCCAGATTGCCGCCTTGCGCGTGCTGGCCGATATCCATGCCGGCAATTCGCTGGCGGTGCTGCAGTATTTGCGCGAGGCGCTGTCCATCACCGCCAATATCGACGGTTATATCGTGCCGGGCGAGCTGCTGGACGTGGTGGCGCGCGAATATGCGGCGCTGGGCGACTTCGAGCGCGCCTATGAATTCTCGGTGCAGGCCAACGCGGCGCGCGACCGCACCCACAGCCAGGAAGCCACCAACCGCGCCATCGCCATGCAGGTGCAGCATCAGACCGAGCGCGCCCAGACCGAAGGCGAGCACCACCGCCAGTTGGCCGCCGCAGAAGCGCAGCGTGCCGAAGTGCTGGCCCAGACCAGCGCGACGCTGAGCCACCTGTCGGCCATCGGCCAGGAGATCACGGCGCAGCTGGATGCCTTCGCCGTGTTCCGCGCGCTGGACCGCCACGTGCATAGCCTGCTCGATTCGACGCACTTTTCGATCTTCCTGCTGGAGCCGGACGGCGAATCGCTGTACTGCGCCTTTGGCGTGGAAATGGGCCTGCCGCTGCCGGCCACCCGCATCGAGGTCGCGGACCCGCATTTCAACACCGCGCGCTGCGTGCGCGAGCGCAGCGAGATCCTGATCGAGATCGAGGACAAGTCGGATACTCCGAACCTGATCCCGGGCACTTTGCCGACCCTGACGCTGCTGTTTGCGCCGCTGATGATCGGTGAGCGTATGCTGGGCGTGATGACGGTGCAGTCCATGCTGCCACGCGCTTACGGCGAGCGCGAACGCCTGATCTTCCGCACCCTGTGCGCTTACGGCGCCATCGCGCTGGACAACGCGGCAGCGCAGGCGCAACTGCTGGAAAAGAACCTGGAGCTGGAGCGCGCCTACAAGGCGCTGGAAGACGTCAGCCTGACCGACCAGCTGACCGGCCTGCGCAACCGCCGCTTCTTCCTGCAGCATGTGGAGTCGGACGTGGCGCTCAGCCTGCGCGGCTACGACGGGCTGTCCGGCGACGCCAACGCCAACGACCGCGACCTGGTGTTCTACATGGTCGATCTGGACCACTTCAAGGACGTCAACGACCGCCATGGCCACGCAGCGGGCGACTCGGTGCTGGTGCAGATGAAGGATCGCCTGCGCGAGGTATTCCGCGAGTCGGATTACCTGGTGCGCTGGGGCGGCGAGGAATTCCTGGTGCTGGCGCGCGCCACCGACCGGCGCGAAGCGCATGTGGTGGCGGAGCGCATCCGCCAGGCGGTATCGGCGCGCGCTTTCGTGCTGCCGGATGGTACGCGCCTGGAGCGTACTTGCTCGATCGGCTTTGCCTGCTATCCCTTCCTGCCATCGCAGCCGCGCCTGATGTCGTGGTCGCAGGTGGTGGAGCTGGCCGACGTGGGTCTGTACATTTCCAAGCACTCGGGCCGCGATTCCTGGACGGCGGTGTACGCGACCGAGTCGGCGCAGCCGGAGGAATTGTTCCCCCGCCTGGTGCACGAGCTGGGCGCGTGCGTGGAGCGCGGCGAGGCGCGTATCGTGACCAGCCTGGGAGAGCGCACTATAATCTGCCCATGAGCATACATCGCTGTTCCTGGGCCAATCCAAACAATCCACGCTATATCGCCTACCACGACCAGGAGTGGGGCGTGCCTTGCCACGACGAGCTGCGGCTGTTCGAGATGCTGAATCTGGAAGGCGCGCAGGCGGGGCTGAGCTGGGAGACCATCCTCAATAAACGCGAGAACTATCGCGCGGCGTTTGATGGATGGGATGCGCGCAAGATCGCTGCCTATGACGACGCCAGGATTGCAGAGCTGCTGGATAATCCCGGTATCGTGCGTAACCGGCTGAAGGTGAATGCGGTTGTGACCAACGCGCGCGCCTATTTGCGCTTGCTGGAGGAGGGCGGCAGCCTGTCTTCGCTGTTGTGGGGGTATGTGGGCGGCAAGCCACTCGTAAACCGCATCGCCGCGCAGGGCGACCGGCCGGCGCGTACCGAGCTGTCGGATCGTATCTCCAAGGACTTGTCCAAGCGCGGGTTCAAATTCGTCGGCTCCACCATCATTTATGCGTATATGCAGGGCATTGGGATGGTGAATGACCACGACCTCGCCTGCTTCCGCTACAAGGAGTGCCAGCACGGTGGCTGATCCGCGCCACGTTGTGCTCGACACCGCATTCGGCCGCGGCGAACAGTTCCTCGCAACCCTCGACAGCCACCGCACCACGCCCGCCGCCACCGCTGCGCACTTGCATTACCTGGCGATCGTGCCGGAGGTCCCCGCGCTGGACATGTTGGCGGCGCTGGCGGACGCGCTCCCGCCGCTCACGGCGCAATGGCCGGTCGATGTGCCGGGCCTGCACCGGTTGCACCTGCCATCTGAACGCATCACGCTTGACCTGCTGGCCGGCCCGGCCGAAGCCTGGCTGCCGGAAATCGTCGCCCGCGCCGATGAATTCATCCTCCCCGCGCCGCTGGACCACATCCGCGCCTTGCAGCGCCTGGCGACGCCCGCAGCCACGCTGCGTATCCACCAACCTGACGAGCAAGCACTACGCGACCTGCGCGCCGCCGGCTTCAGCCCCAGCGGCGCGGCGGGGGAGCAGGGCTGGCAGCATTTCGCCTACACCAGCCGCAAACCGCAGCCCCCGCGCCCAGCGCAGCCGGAACGCCGCGCCATCGTGATCGGCGCAGGCGTGGCAGGCAGCTCCGCCTGCGAACGGCTCGCTGCGCGCGGGTGGCAGGTGACGCTGATCGAACGCCACGAAGCGCCCGCACAGGAAGCCTCCGGCAACCGCGCCGGCATCTTCATGCCGCTGCTGTCGAAAGACGACAACATCCCCACCCGCCTGGCCCGCGCCGCCTACCTCTACGCCCAGCGCGCGTGGCAGCAACTCGGCGGCCTCGACCCGCACGCCCCCGGTCCCGATGCCGATGTCGTGGCGGGCGCGATCCGCGGCGACCAATGCGGCGTGCTGCAACTGGCGCGCGACGCCGAGCACGCGCAGTTGCAAAAGGAAGTCCTCGATACTTGGCACTACCCCGAGCAATACGTCCGCTGGCTCGACGCCCGGCAAGCGAGCCAGATGCTCGGCGCCCCCACGCCATTTGGCGCATGGCACTTCCCCCAAGGCGGCTGGGCCACCCCCGCCACCGTCTGCCGCGCCATGCTGCAAGCCTGCGGCGACAAGCTGCGGCGCATCTTCCACGCCGAAGCACTGCGCCTGGGACGGGCTCCCGGGACCGACGCGGATGGCGCCGGCGAATGGCAAGTCCTGGCCTCTGACGGCCGCCTGCTGGCCAGCGCCCCCACGGTCATCCTGGCCAATGGCGCCGGCGCCACAGCCCTGCTGCAAGCCAGCGAGCTCCCCCTGTACACCATGCGCGGCCAGGTCACCCACCTGCAAGAGGGCAGCTTCCCCAGCCTCCCCCTGGTAGTCTGCCGAGAAGCCTATATGACCCCAGCGGTGGACGGCATCATCAGCGTCGGCGCCACCTACGACAAAAGCACCGACCGCACCCTCTGGCAATCCAGCCAGGACGAAAACCTGCAGCGCGCCGAAGAGATCCTCGGTGCCGCCGCGACGAGCGCGCAGGGCGAACCACTGCAAGGCCGCGTAGGCTTCCGCACCATGGCCCCCGACCGCCTGCCCCTGGTCGGCGCGCTGCCCGACAGCGCAAGCCAAGGCCGCAGCGAACGCCTGCGCGACCTGCCGCGCCACCCTGGCCTGCACACGCTGCTCGGCTATGCCAGCCGAGGCCTGATCTGGGCCCCGCTGGCAGCGGAAATCCTGGCCTGTCAACTGGAAGATGAACCCCTTCCCATCGAAGCAACACTTGCCGCCGCACTGGACCCCGGACGCTTCCTGTTGAAGCAGCGCCGCAAGCTATAATGGTTTCCTATCCAACAGCTGGAGAATCCATGGAAGACCGCGCCGGCTCGCCAGAGCTGTTCATGTTCCTCGCCTCCACGGTGCACGACATGAAGAATTCCATCAGTGTGCTGACCGGCACGCTGGAGAACCTGCTTGTGCAAGCAGGGGATACCGCGCAAGACAACCCAGCCTACCCGCAGATGGCGCAAATGCTGTATCAGACTAAGCGCCTGAACGACCACCTGATCCAGCTGCTAGCGCTCTACAAGGAAGTAGGCCGCCCCGACTACCCCTTCGACCCGACGCCGGTGCAAGTCAGCGAGCTGGTAGACCAGCTGGCGGCCCAGCAGCGCGTCCTGCTGCAGTCGAAGAACATCCGCCTCACCACCGAATTCCCGCCGGACCTGATCTGGACTTTCGACGAAGACCTGGTCCTCGGCTTGCTTTCGCACGCTATCAACAACGCCGTGCGCTACACGCGCGACCAGATCGCCTTGGTCATTCGCGAGCAGGACGGCTTCATGGAAGTGCGGGTGGAAGACAATGGCGACGGCTTCCCGCCCGCCATGCTGCAAGCCGGCCAGCTGGTAGGGCAGGGCATCAACTTCCTGACCAACAGCAGCGGACTTGGCCTGTACTTTGCGAGCGAAGTCGCCAAGTCGCACAAGCACCGCCAGCGCCAGGGCAGCATCGCGCTGGAAAACGGCGGCACCCTGGGCGGCGGCTGCTTCATCCTGCGCCTGCCATGAACGCGCTGCCTACCATCTCGCCGGTCGTACCGGGGGCGGAAAAAGCCCCGGGCGTCAATTGGGCTGAAAAGCGCTACCTGATCGTCGACGACTTCGTCGGCGTGCGCCAGCTGCTGCGCGAAGCCTTGCGCAGCCTGGGTGCGCGCCACATCGACCAGGCATCCAGCGGCGGCGAAGCCATGGGACTGCTGGGGCGCCTGCAATACGATGTGATCCTGTGCGACTTCAACCTCGGCGAAGGCAAGAGCGGCCAGCACGTGCTGGAGGAAGCCCGCATCAAAGGCCTGCTGATGCCAAGCTGCGTATGGCTGATGGTCTCCGCTGAAAAGAGCGTGGAAGCGGTGATGGGCGCGGCCGAGCACCAGCCTGACGCCTACATCATCAAACCGATCACCGAAGGCGTCCTGCTGACGCGCCTGAACCGCGCCTGGCAGAAGAAGCAGATCTTCCAGGACATCGACCAGGCCTACCTGGAAAAAGACTATCTGCGCGCCGCCAAGCTATGCGAAACCGCCGCTGCGCGCAACAAGCTGCACGAAGTCGATTTGCAGCGCATGCGCGCCACCCTGCTGCTGAAGGCGGGCGAGCCAGACCAGGCGCGCAGCGTGTACGAGAAGGTGCTGCAAGAGCGCGACTACAACTGGGCGCGCACCGGCGTCGGCAAGATCCGCATGGCCAACGGCGACCACGAAGCGGCACGCCAGATGTTCCAAGGCGTGATCGCCGAGAACCGCTTCTACCTGGACGCCTACGACCAGCTGGCCAAGTCGCTGGAGCATATGGGCCGCCTGGAAGAGTCCTGCGATGTGCTGGAACGCGCGGCCAAGCTGTCACCCAACTCCGTGCCGCGCCAGCGCGCGCTGGGCATCGCAGCGCTCAAGCTGGGGAATATCCCTCTGGCGGAGAGGGCATTCCGCAAATGCATGCAGATCGGCGAATACTCGGTCATGAAGACAGTTGACGCCTACTTCGGCCTGGCGCGCGTGCTGGGCCAGAAAAACGACGCAAAGGAAGCCTTGCTGCTGTTGGCGGCCGCCCAGCGCGACTTTTCCGGCAGCCTGGTGGAGCTGCGCTCCAAGATCACCGAAGGCCTGGTCTATCACGAGAGCGGCGACTACCGCCGCGCGCGTAAATCTGGCGACGAGCTGGAGGAAATGCTGAACGGGGACAAAGAGCGCCCCGATACGCCGACCTGCCTGGAAATGGCGACGCTGCTGTTTGCCGTCGGCGTGAAGGATGCGCCGGTGGACCTGCTGTGCTATGTGGTGCGCAATAACGACGACAACACCGTGCTGCACGACGAAGTCCAGCGCATTTTCGACAAAGCCCGCATGAGCGACGAAGGCGCGACCCTGATCCAGTCTGCGCGCAAGGAGGCGTCCGAAATGATGAACAAGGGCGTGCTGCTCTGGAAAACCAATAAGCTGGACGAAGCAGTCGACTGGATGCGCGAAGCGCGCGCCAGCCTGCCGGACAACATGCGGATATTGTTCAACTCCGCCCAGATCCTGATCTCCCACATGCAAGCAAAGGGCTATAACGAAGCCCTGATGACCGAAGCAAACGACGTGCTGATGCACGTTGACCGGATCGCGCCGGGCCAGCAGCGCTTTGCCCAGCTGATCGAGCAGCTGCAGAAACTGATGCCGGGCCGGATGTCGGCGGAGGAAGTTGAAGCCGAACTGTCGGCCGCCCTGAAAATTGACCACGACCAGGAGTGATCCATGCGTGATATCGCCAAAGAGGTCTACAACAAGATGAAGGTGGGCGCAGCTGCCTGGATCCGTCCAGTCAGCGCCAAAGGCGACACCCTCGAATCCTTCCAGGCCGCGCACGATGCCGCCAAGGCGCTGGAGGACGAAGGCTTGATCAATATTATGAAGGTGCAGCGCGCTGAGGATGGCCTGATCGAAGCCATCCGCATCCAGAAGCTGAACTAAGCCTTAGGCGCTTTCGGAGCGCGTTTCGCCGCAGGCTTGCGTGCTGCCGGTTTGGCGGCAGGCTTGGTGCTGTCATGCGCCGCGGCCTTCTTGGCGTCCGCCGGCTTGGCAGTGGGATCGGCCGCCATGGCGGTGTTGACCGCTTGCGTGAACTGCTCCTGCAGCATATTCCACCACGCGGCTGGATTGGCCATCTGGTTGGCGGCAGCGCTGGCGGCGCCGGCAGCTGGCTTGTCCGGCTTGGCGGCGTCGGCTGGTGGTTCGGCCGGTTTGGCGGCGGCTGCCGCAGCGGCCCGCTCCGCCCTCGGCGTGTCCAGATGCGCAAACGGATCGTTGTGCGGCGCCTGCTGCACGGCGGCGGCCAGCGACTGGCCCATCGACTTCAAGGCCGCGATGGTGCCGCGCTGGACTTCCAGCGCCTGGATGCTGGAGCGCAGCATGGTGGCGTTCAGGTTGAGCCAGGACTCGACTGCTTTCAGCTCATTGATCTTCTTGTCCAGGTCATCGACCGACAGCGTCGGCGCGGCGATGCCGGGAATACTGATGCCTGGCACACCCATGCTGCCCCACAGGGATTTGACGAAGTCCAGCGTATCCGTCATCACTGCAGCGCCGGGGATGTTGGGCATTTGTGGTGTGGTCATATCGGGTCTCCAGGTTGTAGTCGTTTAGCGTAGCACACAGCTCTCCCAGACAGCAACGAACAGCAGCACGATCACCGTGATGCCGGCCGCCAGCAGCGGCGACAGGTGCAACGGCAGCGCAAGCAGGGCCAGTGCCAGCAGCATCGCAATGCCCAGCAGGTGCGACAGCGGCGGCAGGGCGCGCGTATGCGCCAGCCACTTGAAGGTTGCCGTCCCGCACAGGAACAGCAGCGGGCCGCCGATGATGGCCGCCATCGCCGCCGGGCTGCCGTGGTGTGGATGGCTCAGCACCAGCTCATCGCCCACCGCACCGACAATGATGCCGGCCACGATGGGGATATGCAGGTAGGTGTAGCTGTTGCGCGCGTGGCGGCCCGGCGTGTTCGAATGGACGATGCGGTGATGGCCTTGTTCCAGCCCGTGGTCGAAATACAGCCACCACATCAGGATGGTGCCCAGCACCGCCAGCAGGAAAGCGCCCACGGTAGCGGCATCGAACGCCAGCTCCGCGAACGTGGTGCCGGTTACCAGCAGCGACTCGCCCAGCGCAATAATGATGAACAGCGCGCAGCGTTCCGCCATATGGCTGCCGTCCACATTCCAGTCGGCCATGGTCGAACGCGACAGGCCGGGAACGAAATACAGCACCATCGGCGCCGCCAGGTCCACCGCCAGTGCAGCCAGCCACCAGGCCATGCGCGACTCCGGCGCAGCCAGGCCGCCGATCAGCCATAAGGAACCGCTGGCCGTCAGCCAGACGATCATGCGCTGGAAGTTGCGGCGCAGCGCCGGGTCTTCGCCGCGGCTGGCCGCCAGCATGGCCAGCGTGCGCCCCACCTGTTGCAGCAGGATGGACGCGCCGAACAGCCAGCCCAGGTCCGTGAACGCGCGCGGGATCGAGACCGACATCAGCAAGCCCGCCATCAGCAGCGCGAAGAGCGCGACCCGCACCTGCTTCTTCTCCGGATCGAACCAGTTGGCGGCCCACACCGTGTAGATCCACACCCACCAGGTCTCCATGAACAGCAGGCCGACCTGCAAGGCGCCTTCGGCATCAAGCTTCTTCAGCAGCGTGTGGGACAGCTGGGTGACGGCGAATACAAACACGAGGTCGAAGAACAGTTCGACCATGCCGACCTTGCCGGAATCGGCATGGCCACGCTGGCGCAAAAGGGACATCAGGGCTCCTTGTCAAAATTTCCAGCAAATTATGCCATTGCACGCCGTGTCAGCGGAACGGCAGGCTGTCACGTTAAACTAGCGACCATGACGATCGTTACCCCGCTCCGCCACCGCCACCGCCGCCGCATCATTGCCGTTTGCGCCGCCACCGTGGCACTGCATTTTGTGACGATCAACTGGGTCAGCGGCCGGATTGGCGCCACCGAACAGGAGCGCGAGGCCGGCAAAGGCATCATCAACGCCGAATTGCGCCTGGCGCCGCCGCCGCCGCCGGCACCGGCGCCTGCCGCCGATGCCAGGCCGGCCAAGGCCCCCAAACCCAAGCCACGCAAGCCCAAGCCAGTCCCGCCACCGGAGGATGCAGCGCCGGCCGTGGCCCCGGCCGATCCTGAGCCGGCGCCGGTAGCCGTCGCCGAGCCGGACGCACCGGCCATCCAATCGGACGCCGCCCCGGCGCCGCCCGACGTAGAATCCGCGCAGCCGGAACCGACGGCGCAGCAGGAGGGCCCGGCATCGACCAGGCGGTGGAAAGTTGAATTGCCGCCATCGGCCAAGCTGGAAATGGATGTTAAGCGCAAGGATGCGGACGGCACCAACTGGAGCGGCTCCGCCACCATCAGCTGGCAGCATGACGGCATGACCTACAAGGCCGCGCAGGAAGTCGGCGTTAGCCTGCTGATTGCCCGCGTCAACCTGCTGGAAGTGAGCAGTGAAGGCACGATCGACGATTACGGCATCGCCCCGGCAAAATTCACCGAAAAGCGCCGCAACCGCTCCGCCACCAACACGCACTTCAACCAGCAGGAGCAGAAGATCACCTTCTCCGCCAGCGAGCGCACGGTGCCTTTGCAATCCGGCGCCCAGGACCGCGCCACGGTGCTGTTCCAGCTGGCCGGTATCGGGCGTGCGGACGTCAACCAGTACGGACAAGAGATGAACATCCTGGTCGGCGAAGACCGCAAGGCCGAGGTTTACCGCTTCCAGCTGGTCGGCGAAGAAGAGCTGGAAACCAAGATGGGCAAGCTGGTGACCTGGCATATCGTCAGGCCGCCGCGCCCCGGCAGCTACAACGCCAAGCTCGATATCTGGCTGGCGCCGAGCCTGGAATGGTACCCGGTGCAGATCCGGAATAGCGAAGCCAATGGCGCCATCACCACCCAAACCGTTACCCGCATCACCAAGTAAGGAAGCACGAGATATGCGCCGAACCCTGATGACCACCGTCCTGGCCCTGGCCGCCGTCAGCGCCCACGCCGCCACCTACCCCGTGGCCAAGCGCGCCACCAGCATGCCGCCGTCGGCCGAGCTGTCCTACTCCGTCAAAGGCAGCAACCACGGCATACCGCTCATGGGCACCGGCACCATCAGCTGGCGCCAGGCCGAAGGCAAATACAGCCTGCTGACCGAAGCCCGCTCCGGCCTGTTCGGCAAGGTGCTGGAACACCGCAGCGAAGGCACGCTGGACGAATACGGCCTGGCGCCCGCCACCTATTATGAAAAGCGCATCCGCAAGGATCCCACCACCACCCGTTTCGACCGCAACGCCCACCGCATCCAGTTCGAAGACGGCAAGGTCAGTTACGCCATCCGCGGCGGCGAGCAAGACCGCAGCAGCGTGACCTGGCAACTGGCCGCCCTGGCCCGCGCCACGCCCGACAAATTCACCCCTGGCAGCGAATGGAGCTTCTTCGTCGCCGGCCGCCGCGACGGCGACGTCTGGACCTTCCGCGTGGTCGGCAACGAAACCATGGACAGCGCCGCCCTCGGCGACCTCAAGGTGTTGCACTTCAGCCGCAAGCCGGTCGGCAGCCACGAGCAGCAAGTCGACCTGTGGCTGGCCCCCGGCCTCGACTGGTACCCCGCCCGTATCCGCTTCAAGGAAGAAAATGGTGATTCCTTTGAGCAAGTTCTGGAAAAAGTCAACCGCAAATAGCCACACCCCGACTTATTGACGTGTTGATGGAGTGTAATGATTGACTTGATGGCAAGTGCGGCCCTGAGCGCCGACACCAATCCGACTGAGCAAGAGCAGCAGGACGCCCTGCAGGCCCACTTCCAGCCCCACATTTCCGCCGACGAGATCGAGCAGGTTTATCACCTGAAGCGCGCCCAGCCGCTGCTGCAGGTATTTACTGCATTGTTCCACGGTGGTTTCGAGGGGGTGCTGGTGCGCCTGCTCGTGCTGCGTGAGCTTGCAAATGAGACAACTTCCTCGGCGTTTTCGCGCGCCGATATCAACACGCGCCTGGCCTACCTGTTGCCGGAAAGCCTGGAAACCGTGCTGAACCGCTTGCGCTCCAACGGCCTGCTGGCCTGGGATGCGCAGCAATCCGTCTACCGCGTGACGCCGATGGCGCGCAACGTGCTGTCGGCCATCGACGGCCTGCTGGCCCTGTCCGCGCCGGAAGACGACGATGCCGAAATGGGCTTCCTGCTGTCGCAGGTGGCCGGCGCCCAGGCCGTGGGCGGCGTCACCACCGAGCAGCTGCAGCACCTGCTGGGCCGCCTGGTCGACCTGACCGAAGAATTCCGCGACGCCATCGCGTCCGGTTCCGAATTCCGCCTGCGCGAGTCGCAGGCCAAGTGGCACCAGGCTTGCGATTGGGTCGAGAAGGGCTCCGTCATCCTGCGCGCCATTACTACTGACGAAAACGCGGACAGCGCCACCCACCGCGCCGCCCAGGCGATCGGCCGCGCCCAGTCGCAGCTGCTGAACATGCAGGGCATGTTCTCGCGCGCGCTGAACCAGATCGAGCGCCAGCGCGTGCACCTGGGCCAGTCCGGCCTGTCCACCACCGATATCAAACGCTGGCTGCTGGCCCATGAAGACCTGGCCTCGCTGGCGGAAGACGCGATCGACCAGCCGGTGAAACCGCTGTTCATTACTCCGGCCGAAATGATCGACGTCGCCGAAACCGAATTGATGACCGAACGCCCGAATACCCTTGCAAACGGCCTGCCTGCCGGCCAGGATGCGCCAACCACGATCAACGACAGCCCTGCCATGCAGAAGGAGCTGGACGACTGGCTGGAGCGCCTGTCCGACTTCGCGCAGCTGAACAACTTCCCGGCCGTGGCGGAAGGCTCGCCGCGCGAAGTGAAGGTGCACGAGGCGCTGCTGCCGGCATCGTTCGCGCTGGCGTCCTACCGCGCTTCCATGCTGCCGCTGCTGGGCGATGAAGCCGAAGCCTCGATGCAGGGCACCACCGCCGAATTGGCGCGCCTGCCGGTGCGTTTCGCGCCGCAGGATGAAATGGTGCAGCTGCCTGACCTGGAGATCGCCGCCATGTCCCTGGCCGCGCTTACCCTCGAATTAGACAAGAAAGAAAGCGGCAAGTCCGATGAGTGATGATTCCCAAATCCTGATTGCGCGCCTGATGGCGCATCAGACCCTGCGCCGCGACGACAAGATGGTCAAGCGCGCGCTGTCGGATGAACATTTCCGCGCCGAAGTCGATGCGCGCCTGACTGCCTGCGGCATGAAGCTGCTGGATAACGTCTATGCCGACCACGTGACCCTGGCGCTGCAGCGCGCCATCGAGCCGAAAGTGTTCGGCGCCAAGGACACCTGGCAGAACAATAATTTCGGCCTGGCGCGCGACGGCGTGGCCCTGCTGGTCGTGCTGTGGGCGCTGATCATCCTGCCCAAGCGCGAGCGCCAGGAAACCCACCAGCACGCGGACGACGACCAGAACGATATGTTCGGCACCGAGAAGCCGGTGCCGCGCGCGGAAGACACTTCGATCGGCATCCCGTACAAGGCGCTGCTGGCCGACTTCGGCGACAAGCTGGGTAAGAAGACCCGCATGGACATGAACCTCGGCATCCTGGGCAAGCTCGGTTTCATCGAGCGCCGCGGCGACATCATCGTCGAAGGCCCGCTGCTGGACCTGCTGATGGATACCGACCTGCTGAAAGAGCG
The DNA here is from genome assembly GCF_038440195.1 of Pseudoduganella sp. OTU4001. Classification (NCBI taxonomy): domain Bacteria; kingdom Pseudomonadati; phylum Pseudomonadota; class Betaproteobacteria; order Burkholderiales; family Oxalobacteraceae; genus Pseudoduganella; species Pseudoduganella sp. OTU4001. The sequence continues at coordinate 91,593 of NZ_JASATG010000004.1, forward strand.
CATCATCAACGGCGCACTGGCCGATGTGTTCAAGCGCGCGCCGGCGCAGATCGTGCACATCCCGCGCGAAGTGCTGGCCGCCGCCAACGACCCGGAGCCGGAAGCACCGGCCGCCGTCGAAGAAACCCCAACGGAAGAATAATCGATGTTCCAAATCAAATCCCTTGAGCTGGTCCACTGGGACTACTGGCAGCGCATCAAGAACATTCCGCTGGATGCCAAGATCATCACCATCGCGGGCCAGAACGGCTCCGGCAAGACCACCTTGCTGGACGCGCTGCGTACCCTGTTCGGCCTCGATTGCTCGATGGGCCGCACCTATAAGCACTACGCGCGCCACAGCGGCCAGCAGACTGCCTGGCTGCGCGCCGTGGTGGACAACAAGCCGCAGGGCAAGCAGCTGTCCAACCGCCCATTCCGCAGCAGCGGTTTCTTCGCCGAAGACGAAGTGACCCTGTTCTGCAAGGTGGAAAAGAACGGCGGCGACTGGAAGCGCCAGTACCTGATGCGCCCCGGTAACGTGGACATTGAAGAAGTCACCGAAGCCAATGACTGGCTGGGCGTGGAGAACTACCGTAAGCGCCTGGCCAACGCCGGCCTGTCGCAAGCCATGTCCAAAGTGCTGGCGCTGGAGCAGGGCGAGACCGACAAGCTGTGCGAATACGCGCCGCGCCAGCTGCTGGACCTGGTGTTCCAGGTGTTCGGCGACAAGGAAGTGCTGGACGCCTATGATGAAGCCAAGCGCCACCAGCGCGATACCGAAGAAGAGCTGAAGCGCTTCGAGGCCGAACTGGAAGGTTCCAAGACCAACCTGGAAGGCCTGCGCCTACGCGTCGCCAACTACCACCAGTGGGAAACCCTGCACAAGGAACGCCGCAACCTGCAGGAAGAAGTGTTGCCATCGCTGGAATACCACGAGGCGCGCGAAAAGGCCGGCAACATCAGCAAGCAGCTGCGCGAAGCGCGCAAGCCGCTGGCACAAGCCGACCAGGTGCTGGCCGACAAGCGTAATGAAGTAGCCAAGCAGGCCAAGGCGCTGCAGGATGCGCAGCAGCAGGAAACCCTGCTGGAGCAGGAACAGACCGCGCTGACTTCGCGCCTGAACCACATCAACGGCAAACTGAAGCCGCTGGAGTCGCTGGCCGAACAGAAGTCCCGCCTGCAGAAGCTGGCCGCCGAATCCGGCGCAGACGTGGCCGATGCCGCCGCCGAGCTGGAGGAAAAGGAAACCGCGCTGCTCAAGCTGCGTTCGCAACGCGACGCCGTGTCCAACCGCATCGCGCAGGACAAGGCCACCATCAACGCCCTGCAAGGCAAGAGCGCCATGCCGGAGCCGGACAATGTGCGCGCCATGCGCCGCGCGCTGAACGACGCCGGCATCCCGCACGCCATGCTGTCGGATATCGTCGAAGTGACCGATCCGAAATGGCAAGGCGCGGTGGAAGGCGTGCTCGGTGGCTACGCCTCGGTGGTGCTGCTGGAGCGCTCGTCCGACGCTTCCGCCGCCTACCGCTTGGCGGAGAAGGAGCGCTATCGCCACTTCATCGTGAACGACTGCGTGAAGGCGCACGAGCCTAAGAACCAAAGCCTGCTGTCGGTGGTGAAGTTCAGCGGCCTGGCCCCTGAATGGCTGATCGACCAGCTGTCGCGCATCACCCGCGTGGAGTCGGTGGAAGAGGGCGCCAAGCTCGGTAACATCGAAGAGTGGATCACGCCGGAGGCCTACCACAAGGAACGCCGCGGTGGCCGCTCGCTGTTCGTGGAAGCTTCGCGCTACCGCTTCGGTTCCGCCGGCAAGACCTCGCGTATGGACGCGATCCAGAAAAACCTGCCGGCACTGGAAGCCGAGGAAGACAAGTACACCCTGCAGATTTCCAAGCTGGCCTCCGAAACCTCCGCACTGAAGGCCCGTCTGGCCGGCGTGGACGCGGTGAAGGAGCTGAGCGCCCGTACCGAGGAGTTCGACGAAGCCGCACGCTCCGCCGTGCCGCTGCGCGCCGAGCGCCTGGAAGTGGGCTCGCGCCTGGGCGAACTGCAAGGCCTGATGAAGAACGCTACCGTGGCCCGCACCAAGGCCGACACCGCGTGGCAAAGCGCCCGCATGTCGCTGTCCGAAGCGGAAGCCGGCATGCGCCTGAACTTCAAGCGCCAGATGGAACAGCGCTCCGACCACGCGCGCGCCATGCTGGCGCTGCGCCGCCAGTGGCGCCACTTGCCTGGCGCATGGCGCCGTCCTGCGCGCCGTTTGGCGCTGGTACAGCAGCACCAGAACGCACACCAGGTCGACCTGCGTATCGCCAGCCTGCAATCGCAGCTGGCGCGCGACGACTGGGAACTGGATGCGACCGTGATCGACCAGTACGCCCGTCTGAACGAGCAGCTGTCGAACCGGAAATCGGAAACCGAAGAGCGCCGCTACCAGAACAACCGCGCGATCGAGGCTACCGCCAATGCACGCGGCGCTTACATTGAGCGCCTGCGCTACACCATCAAGACCTACTCCGCGAACATCAAGGAACTGGGCGCGCTGGCCAATATCGACGTGCACGTCGAACCGGTCAAGCTGGAGAACGACGACCTGCTGCTGGCGCAAGCCGGCCTGCAGGTGCGCTTCAAGTTCGACGGCAAGGGTGCGATCGGCCTGAACGACGGCGAAGCGTCGGGCGGCCAGCAGGTGATGAAGTCACTGGTGCTGCTGATTGGCTTGCTGAAGTCGGAAGACGGTTCCGGCGGCTTCGTGTTCATCGACGAACCGTTCGCCCACCTGGACATTCGCAACATCCAGCTGGTCGGCGAGTTCCTGAAGAACACCGATGCGCAGTACCTGATGACGACGCCGCTGACCCACAATACGGACGTCTATGACCCTTCCGACCTCACGCTCATCACGAGCAAGAAGAAGAAAGACACCCAGTGGGCGCAGCCGATCTTCGTGTTGCAGCGGCGCCAGGCCGCTGCCGCGTGATCAGTGATGATCGTTGGTCCTGATCCTGACGAGGCGATACAGGGGGCAGAACTTGATTGCCCCCGTCAGGAGCGGGACCACACCGATCCAGCCCCACGGGCCGATCAGGTCCAATAGTGCGGCCGCGATCAGGCCCACCCCGACAGCGATGCGCAAGGCACGGTCCACCGTGCCGACATTTTCAATGATGGTCATGGCAATTCTCCCTTCCTGATAAACAGTATGGGAAAGCCCGGCTGCGCCGGGAATGACCTGGATCAATTTCAGGCGGCTTCGCGCGCGCCGGCGCCAAGGATGGCGTCCAGTTCCTTTTTCAATGCCAGAGCAACAGGCCGGCCGCGGATGCGGTTCACCATTTCGAAGAAGGTGATACGCATCGCCTTCAAGTCCTCCAGTGTGGCTGCCGTTTCCAGCTTGGCCTGCAGGACTTGCCCGCGCAGGCCCAGGGTAGGCTCGATGGTGCGTTCATAGAATGCGCGCGCCTGCGCATATTGCGAAGCCAATTCCTGTTCAGTAGGCAGCACAGGCGGTGGCGGCAAGGCCTCGCCTTCCTCAATGAAACCCTGTGCCAGCAGGTCAGCCACGGCCGTGGCATCGAGTCCTAACCCGGTTACCTTCGGCAGCAACTGCTCCATTGGATGGCGCCCGTCGATCATCACCAGCAGCGTGCGCATCCGCGACTGCAACCCGAAGGTGCGCGCCGCAATCTCCTCACGACCTTTAGCGGTCTTGTTGTACGTCGTCATAAGAATATTTCCTCATGGCAATCAATTTCTGGTAATCCAGAATACACGACCTTGGCGGATTTGACATCGTTTGAAATCTGGTCTTTAATTTCTGTAATGACAGAAATAAAGGAAATTTACCATGGCTCTGAGTCCGACCGAACAAAAGTACATTCTGCATTGGGGTGAAATGGGCAACCGCTGGGGTGTAAATCGCACCGTCGCGCAAATTCACGCTCTGTTGTTTTTATCAAACACGCCGCTCACGGCAGAAGACATTGTCGAGTCGCTGAACGTGGCGCGTTCCAACGTCAGCAACAGCCTGAAGGAGCTGCAAAGCTGGGGCCTGGTCAAAGTGGTCCACGTGATGGGCGACCGGCGCGACCACTTCACCGCGCTGCAGGATGTATGGGAAATCTTCCGCGTCGTGATGGAGGAGCGCAAGCGCCGCGAGATCGATCCCACGCTGTCGGTGATGCGCGAATGCGCGATCGAGGGCGAACAGGATGCGGCGCTCGACCCGGCCACCAAGGCACGCATGGACCAGGTGCTGGAATTCCTCGAAATGCTCACTGCGACTTATGAGGATTACAAGCACCTGCCGCCGGCCACGCTGCAGAAATTCCTCAAGATGGGCGGCAAGGTGGCCCGTTTCCTCAAGGAGTAGGCGCGTGCCCGCACTGACTTTGTACTTCGATAGCAAATGCCCTTTATGCAAGCGCGAGATGCAGCGCCTGGGGCGCTGGGACCGCAACGGACGCCTGGCCTTCATCGACATGTCGCAAGCGGACTTTGATCCTGCCCCGCTGGGCGTCACGCTGGCCGCGATGGATGCCGAGCTGCATGCCGTGAACGCTGAAGGCGGCCTGCTGGTCGGCACCGACGCCATCCTGGAGGCGTACACGCTGGTGGGCCGCAGCTGGCTGGTCTGGCCGCTGCGTGTGCCTGTGTTGCGCCCCATGCTGGCCAAGGCCTACCGCAGCCTGGCCCGCAACCGTTACCGGGTTTCGCGCTGGTTCGGCTATGGCAGCGCGCATCGCGCTTGCGATGGTGATCGTTGCCAGCTCTTTACTGGAGAACATCATGGAACGTAAATGGCTGGTGCGCTGGCTGTATGCCAGCGCAATCGCGCACTTGGTTGTGGGCCTGGCGCTGCCGTGGATTTCCAGCGCCGCGGCCCTGGGCTGGTATCACGCGGCCCTTGGTCCGGCGGAGGCGCACGGACAGCAGGCTTGGTGGCTGGCGCTGTTCGGCCCGACCATCCAATGCGTCGGCCTGTGGATGCTGGCCCTGATCCACTTCGGCGAAAAGTATCGCGCGCCTGCCGCCTGGCTCTGGATCGGCGCCGGGATGCTGTTGTGGGGCCCGCAGGACATCATGGTCTCGCTGCGCGCGGATGTGTGGGCGAATGTGTGGATCGACGTCGCCAGCCTGGTCTTGCTGCTGCCGGCAATCTGGCGCCTGTATATCCTGGATCGCCGCGCACCTGCCACGGAGGCCGTATGAGTACGCACTTGCTCGCGCTGCAGCTGATGGCGGCCCAAGGCTGCCTTGGCGCGTTCGACACCATCTACCACCATGAGTTGACCGAAGCGCTGCCGCAGCGCCATACCGCGCGCCGCGAACTGGCGATCCACGCGCTGCGCGCGATCATCTACGGCGTGCTGTTCATCGGCCTGTCGGCTTGGGTGTGGCAGGGCGCCTGGGCTATGGCGCTGCTGGCGCTGTTTGGCGTGGAAATCGTCCTGACACTGTGGGACTTCGTGGTGGAAGACCAGACCCGCCTGCTGCCAGCGTCCGAGCGCATCACGCACACCGTGCTGGCCATCAACGGCGGCGCCTTTATCTGCCTGCTGATGCTGGCAGCACCGGAGTGGATGACAGCGCCCACCGGCTTTACGTACGCGCCGCAAGGCTGGCTCAGCATCTTCCTGGCCGCTTGCGGCGTGGGCGTGTTCGCATCGGGCCTACGCGACGCGATGGCTGCGCGCCGGGCACACACTGGCGAGGCTCCAGCGGTGCGCTTCGACGGCACGCGGCAGACGGTGCTGGTGACCGGCGCCACCGGCTTTATCGGCCATGCGCTGGTGCCTGCGTTGCGCGCTTGCGGCCACCACGTGATCGTCCTGTCGCGCGAGCCGAAGAAGGCCGCGTGGGAATTCAATGGCCAGGTACGGGCGATCGGCAGCATGGCCGAACTGGCATCGAACGAGATTGTCGATGTGGTGATCAATCTCGCCGGGGCGCGCATCCTGGGTTGGCGCTGGAGCGCGCAGCGCAAGGCAGTGCTGCGCCGCAGCCGCGTGGCGCTGACGGAGAGCGTGGTGGAGTGGATTGGCCGCGCTACGGTCAAACCGCGCCTGTTTATCTCAGCTTCGGCCATCGGCTACTACGGCATCCAGCCGCAAGACGATGAACAGCAGCTGAACGAAGGCGCAGCGCCGCAGCCCATTTTCATGTCGCAGCTGTGCCAGGAATGGGAAGCCGCCGCGCGCCGTGCGCGTGAATACGGCGTGCCGGTCGCGCTGACGCGCTTTGGTGTCGTGTTTGGCCACGCCGGCGCGCTGCCATCAATGCTGCTGCCATTCAGGATGGGATTTGGCGGCCGGATGGGAAGCGGGCGGCAACGCAATTCCTGGATCCATCTCCATGACTTGCTGCGCGCCCTGGCGCACGTGTGGCGCCTTGGCGCGAATGCTGACGGCGCCTGGAATTTCACGGCGCCGCAGCATCCAACCCAGCTGGAATTCGCGCAAGCCGCAGCGGCCGAGCTGCATCGTCCATGCATCATGCCGACGCCGGGCTGGCCGGTGCGCCTGCTGCTGGGCGAGCAGGCCGATTTGCTGCTGGAAGGGGCGGCCGTAGCGCCGGCGCGCCTGCTCGCTACTGGATTTACTTTCCGTTACCCCACGGTGCAGGAAGCCCTGGCCGACCTGGCTTAGTCGTTGGTTTTTTGCGACATGCGCCAGCGCAGCAGGCCGATGGAGTAGGCGGCCAGGTAGCCGAGCATCAGGCCGAAGGGAACCACGGTCATCGGGTGTTGCATGACCTCGGTGGAGTTGATGATGCGCGGGTGTTCGGATTGGCGGTTGACGTAGAACTCAACGCCAATCTGCAAGGCGCGGGCCACGAACAGCATGCACACCAGGATCGCGGTGCGGCTCGGTGGGGTGAAGAACAGTTTGGTGCCGGTATTCTCGAAGCGGGTTTTCTTCAGCGCGAAGAAGGCCAGCCAGGCGCCTGCCATCACAGCGCCGGCCATCATCGACAGCGAAGGCATATTCCCCAGCATGGATTGGGCGGCGGCGAGCAGCATCAGTGGCAAGCCTGCGGCTGCGACCCAGTGGCGCCACGCTACGGATTCCTGGCGGCGGAATACCATCTTCAGGCGCGAGTACACACGCCACACCATGACGGGAACAAGGATCAGCAGGACTAGGGTGGTAACTGTCAGTTGCATTGGCGCGCACGAATTCGTGAAAAAGAAGGATTTTACCCGCAGGCGTAAAATAGTCCCCCGTGATCTCGTTTTTGGGAGTTCCCGCCATGGAAAAACACCGCATTCATGCCCATCGCGCACCTGACTTGCCGGTGCCAGTTGATGAGTCTCAGCCGCACCCGGAGCCGGTGCATCCGCATAGTCCGCACAATCCTGTCCCGCAGGACGATCCGGTGCCGGACCACAATCCCGAGCTGGCCCCGCCTGGTCAGTCGAAAGCCCAGTTGTAAAGCACGTCGAGCGCGTTGTTGGTGCCGGTCTGCAGTTGCAGCGACACGCGTGAGTTAAGTTTGTAGCGCAGTTTCACCAGGCTGGTGGCAGTGCCCGCGCCTTGTTCGAAACTGAGGTAGGCGCGCGAGGAGAGTTTTTTGCCGACGGTGACGACGGTGCTTTCCAGCCCCTTGGCCTGGCTCACGCCTAGCTCGTCGAGGCCGACGCGGTTGGCCAGGCTTGGTCCGCCGGTGCCGCCCAGCAGGGCGCCGGCTGCGGTGCCGAGCAAGCCCATTTCATTGCCTGCCATGTCGGCTGTGCCGTGGCCGAGCACCAGCCAGGCCAGCTTTTCGCTGTCCGGTACCGATGGCGTGGAGACCAGCTTGGCGACCGGCGCCAGCGCCGTGCCGCGTACTTCGACGCCGGCTTCCACATTGTGTTCGTTCAGTTCATCGCCTTCCGGGCGTTTGCGTACGGCGCGGATGTTGAGGCCGGGGTTGTCGTAGGCGCCGGTGAAATTCAGTACCCCGCGTTCGATTGCCAGGCGCTGGCCATAAGCTGCGTAGGTGCCGCTGACGACGCGGATGCTGCCGTTCACGCGCGGCGCGCGGCGTTCGGCCACGCGTACGCGGACGGTGCCGGCCAGCTGCGCGTCCAGGCCTTTGCTGCGCAGGGTGAAGTCGTCGCCCAGGTCGGCTTCCACGTCGATGTTCAGGGGCTGGCCGCTGGCTGCGGCGGGCTTTGGTTTATCGCGGCCGAGGATCACGACGTCGTCGCTGATGGTCGGCGTGTCGAGCGAAGGCAGTTCAACGCTGGCGCGGTTGGCTCTGAACTTGCCATTCAGTTCGAAGTGTTTGGCGTCGCGCACCAGGGTGCTGTTGCCGGTCAGGACCAGGGTGCGGTCGGGGCGGTTGAAGACTTCCAGCTTGTCGGCGGCCAGTTTAAGATCCATCGACATTTCGCCGTTGGCCAGACGCAGCCAGCCTTCGGCCTGCGCATTGCCGTCGGTCCCTTCGAAGCGCAGGCGCTGCAGTTGCAGCTGGTCGCCGGCGACCTTGGCTTGCAGGACGCCATTGCGCAGGCGGATGCCTTGCTCGGGCCAGTTGATGACCAGTCCTTCGCCGACTACTTCGCCATCCAGCAAAGGGTTGGCGATGGTGCCATGGCCCGCTGCGCTGGCGCGCAATGCGCCGTTCAGTTCCATGCCTTGCACACCGAGCAGGGGCGAGAGCCAGGCGATGGAGGGCAGGCTGGCGCTGGCGCCGAAGGTGAGCGGGCTGTCCGATGGAATGCGGCCGTCGCGCAGCTGGGCGCTGGCTTCCAGGCGGGCGTTGCCGGCGCGGTCGCCGGCCAGTTCGAGCTGGGTGCGCAGCTGTTCGCCGGCGACGGTGAGGTGGGCGTCGAGCAGGCGCAGGCCGAGCGCGATGGGGCGTTCGCCGCCGGTGATCGTGATGTCGCCTTTTTCGCGGAACACGTGCAGGTTGCCGTCCAGTGCCGGGGCGGCGCCTTTGGCGGCGGGTGCTGCGAGGTTGAGCGCCCAGTCGGCGCCCAGCGTCATGGTGCTGGCGACGTTGCTGCGCCAGGTGTCGGACAATTGCGCGAGGTAGCTGGCGTTGACGCCGCTGGCGCTGCCTTTGCTGCGCCAGCGCAGTCCGTCCTTTTCCAGCGTGTCGATGCGCAGGCTGCCTTCGGGCATGGCGACGGCGGCGCTGCCCAGCGTGATCTGTTCGGGTCTGGCCAGGCCGGGGATGCCCTGGCCGGGGCGGGCGGCGATGCGCAGGGTGGCGGGCGCTTGCAGGGTGAGTGCGAAGCGGCCCTTGTTTTGCAGGGCGTCGATGCTGCCGTTCCAGCTGTCGGGGGCGAAGCTGCCGCTCAGGCGGGTGCTGGCGTCGAAGTCGGGGTTGGCGGCGGCTATTTGCAGCTGGTGCTTGCCGGCGGTGCCGCCGGCTTGCAGGCGCAGGCGGTCCAGCAGGACGCCCGGGGCGCTGAAGCCGCTGACCGTGAGGTCGGCCTGCAGCGGGTCGTCGGGCTTGAAGGCGGTGCCGATGGTGGCGCTGCCTTTGATGGCGGAGATCTCGCGCTGGCCGGGCAGGCGCAGGTGCGCGCCGTCCAGGGTGATGCCAAGCGTGGGCATGGCGCCGGCGATGGCGCTTGCAGCGCTGTCGCTGGCGTTGGGGCGACGTGCGCTTGGGCTGCGCGCTGGGGCGGCGGCAGCGGACGCTGCGCCGGGGGCGCTGATGGCATAGCCACTGGCGCGCAGGGTGCCGGACCAGCCGCTTCCCAGTGCGGCCAGTTGCGGGGCGTCGAGTTTCCAGTCGATGCGGTCTTGCGGTTTGCCGAAGCTGCCTTTGGCTTGCAGCAGGTTGCTGCCGAGGCGCAGGTCGACGTCGCTGTCTTGCACGCGGCCGGGGCCGGCGGCGAATTTTGCATAGCCGCTCAGGGCGGCGTTGCCGAGCGTGGAGGCCGGCTGCAGGCGCAGGTCGGCATTGGCCAGCCAGTTGTCGCCGGCGCGCAGTGTGGCGCTGAAGCCGGCGTTGACGTTGCCGGCTAGCGCTACACCAAAGTTGGCCGGGTTGACGCGGGTGGCGCTGCCGGTGAGTTCGACTTCGCGCGTGCCGGCCAGCGTGGCTTCACCGCTGGCCCGGATGATGCTATCGCTGCGCGCCGGCACCGGCGGGACTGCGGTCGACGCGGCTGCGGCGCTGCGTGGCGTACGCGCTGCGGCTGCCGCTAATGCGGGTGCCGGGCTGAGGGCGCGGGCGGGCGCTTGCGCTGCCGATGCCGCTGCGCGCGACCCGGCGGGCGGCAGATAGCCCAGGCCGCGGGCTTCGGTGCTGAAGCTGGTGCGCGGCGCCCGGTAGCCGCCGGTCAGGATGCCGCTGGCGTTGGCGCTGCCCTGCAGGCGCGCGTCGATGGCGGAGAGCTGGGCGGCGTCGAGCTGCCATTCCAGCTTGTCGCCCGCTGCGCCGAATGCGCCGCGTGCGGTGGCGTTGTTGCGGGCAAAGGCGAGGCGCGCGTCGATGCCGCCGATGTGCTGCTCGTCGGCGGTCAGCTTGGCGTTGCCGGATAGCGGGTGGCCGAGCAGCTTGCTGGGCTGGATGGCGATGTCAGCCTGCGCGCGCCAATGCGGCGCCAGTTTGCCGCTGGCCTGCAGTTCAGCGTTCAGGTCGGCGGCGGGGAAGTCGCCCAGCGCGGCGGGGTCGAAGCGCTTGACCGTGGCGGCGGCCTTGAAGCTCTTGTCGTCTTTCAGGCTGGCGGTTGCGGTGGCGTTGACGCTGCCGGGACCAGCCTGCAGGCGGGCCTGGTGCACGGTGAGCAGCAGGTCTTGCAGCGTGGCGTAGGCGTCCAGGCGCAGCTTGCCTTCGCCAAGGGCGGCGCGCACGGTGTGCAGCTTGCCTTTGCTTTCGGCGCTGATGTCGCCGGAGATGGTGGTGCTGGCGACGGCGCTGTGCAGGCCGCGCAGGTCGAGGCGGTCGGTGTGCAGGCGCAGGGTGGCGGTGTCGATGCCGCCGCCTGTTGGCACCCTGCGCAGGGCGCCGCTGCCGGTGAATTTGCCGGCGTTGCCAAGGTCGATCGAGATGCCGCTCAGGGCGGCGTTGTCCAGCGTGCCGCCTAACTGCGCCGCGGCGCTGTGCAGGGGTAGTTTTTGCTGGTCGAGCGGGCCCGGTGCGCTGCGGTTCGTGATTGCCAGGTTGCCGGTCAGCTTGTCGCCTGTCAGGGCGGCCTCCAGTGCGAGGTCGAGGGCGGCTTGCGGCCAGGCAGGGTCGAAGCGGGCTGGATCAACCTCGCGGGCTTGCAGGCGGATGCTGCGCAGCGGGAGGGCATCGAATGGGGCCAGCATTACGGTGCTGTCGCCGTTGGCATAGTTGGATTTGCCTTTGACATCCAGCTTCAGTTGCGCGAGGTCGCCGCTGGCGGTCAGCTCCAGCCGGGTGGCGCTGCGCTGGATCAGGCTTGCATCCAGTGTGCCGGAGGCTGCTGCGCCAGCCGGAACTGCGGCGTCGCCGCGCGGTGCTCGCGCGAGGGCCGACGGCACAGCGGCGGGGCTGCGGGCGCTGGTGGGCGGCATGGGCGCGAGGGCCGCGGTGGCGCTGACCTTGTACGGGCGGGCGGTGGAGATTTCGGCGCTGGCGGCGAGGGCGCCGATTGGGGTTTCGGCGGTGGCGTCCTTCAGCTGCCAGTGCTGGCCGTCGCCTTGCAGCTGCAGCTTGATGGCCTTCAACTCGGTGCGGCTGCCGTCCTGGCCGACGATGGACAGCGCGGTGACGCGGCCATCTGCGACGCTGAGCCGGAAGGGCGGCGTGATGGAGGCGGGCATCACGGCAGGCTTGGATGGCCCGGTGGCGCGCGACTCAACCCGCGCCACATGCAGCTCGCTGATAGCGACTCCGGCGCTGAAATACTGCAGCGGCGACCAGTTGATGTCGATATCATCGGCCGTCAGCACGCTGGATTCATCGCGATAGACGATGCGGCCAATATGCATGCGGCCATACAGCGAGCCACTCACGCCGGTGACCGTAATCTGGCCGCCGCTGGCGCGCGCAACCTGTGCGACGATCTGCTGCAGGGTCGTCTCACGGCCCAGCAGCCAGACCGCGCCGCCCAGCACGGCCAGCGTCGCGCCGCCGCCGATCAGCGTGCGGCGCAGCCACTTGCGGCGCGCGGGTGGCGCAGGCGGGGCGGGCGGTTGGCGCGGCGTATCCATCAGAACGTGAACCCCAGCGAGAAGTGCAAGCGCGCCTTGCGCGTGGCATGGCCATATGCCACGTCGACGTTGATCGGCCCGACGGGGCTCTTGTAGCGCGCACCGACGCCATAGCCCGACTTCGGCGCCAGGTCGCTGAACGAGTTGCCCGCATTGCCAGCGTCATAAAACACCGCCGCGCCCCAAGCCGGCTTGAACCAGTACTGGTATTCCGCGCTGCCGGTAGCGAGATAGCGACCGCCCACGATCGCATCGCCGCGCTCCACGCCCAGTTCCTGGTAGGCATAACCGCGCACCGAGTTGTCGCCGCCCGCGCGGAACAGGTACGTCGCCGGCACGCCTTCCTGGCGGGCAGAGGCCAGCACGCCGATTTCCGCGCGCAGGATCACGGTCGACTTCGCGCTCAAGGGCCGGTAGGTGATGCCGCGCGCGGTGGCGCGGATGAACTTCTCATCCGTCAGCACCGGCAGCAGCGCACCGCCCAGCGTAGCGTTCAGCACATAGCCCTTGGTCGGGAACACCAGGTTGTCCACCTTGCGCCAGGTGGCGGCATAGGTGATCGGCAAGGACTGGCTATGCGATGACAGCACCCGGTTCACCGTCTTGCTCTCGTTCAGGTACTCGATCGAAATGCTGCGCTCGAGCAGCGGCGTGCCCCAGGCCCGCTTGGCCGCCACCGATGCGGTGCGCGTAATCTCGCCCTCGATATCCTTGCGCTCCACCGCCGCGCCAAAGCTGTCGTTATAGCCGTCCGCCGTCGTGGGGAAGTAGAAATCGCTGCGCGCCGCCTGGCGCTTGGTTTCCAGCGTCAGCGCGCTCTTCATCTTCAGCCCGAACACGTTCAGGTCATCGTAGGTGCCGGACGCGCGCGCACCCGTATTGGTGCTGAAACCCACACCCACGCTGGCATTCTTGCGCTTGTTCTCCACCACCCGCACCAGCAGCGGCAAGGGCGGCATGGTGGAAGGCTGCGGCACGCCTTGCGCCTTGTCTTCGGCGGCCTCGATCTGCTCGTCCAGCACCGCCGACAGGTCGGCGCTCACTTCCACATTGGCGAAATAGCCGGTGTCTTGCAGCTTGCCCTGGAAAGCCTGCAGCGCCGCCTCGCTATAGTAGTCGCCCGGCTCGATCGGGTTCAGGTTGCGCACCACCGAATCAGGATAGCGCCGCAAGCCCTCGATTTTCAGTTCGCCAAAGCGCATCTCCGGCCCACTGTCGAGCGTCACATGCAGCAGCGCGCGCCGCGTTTCGGGATCGACCACCGCCTCGCTGGCCGTCAGCTGCGCGCGTGGATAGCGCGTCTGCACCACCGCCCGCAGGATATCGCGCTTGGCCTTTTCCCAGCCATCCTGGCGGAACACCTCGCCCGCCGGCAGGCCCCAGCCGGATTTCAGCGCCGCCTTGTCGAACGGTGCGGCCTGCGTGGACTCGAACCCCACCAGTTCAATCTCCACCTCGCCCACCAGCACCGGCTCGCCCGGCTCCACCTGCACCGTCACAGTCGGTGTGCCGCTTTCGTCGAGACGGATATTCACCGCCGGCGTGTAATAGCCGGCCGTCGCCACCAGGGTCTTGATCTGCTCCGGCGCCGAACGCAGCATGCGCTGCAGCTGGTCGCGGTCCATGCGCGGGTTATTGCGGAAGCGCACCAGGTCCAGGTTGTCTTCCAGAAGCGACTCCAGCGCACGCGGCGCCTCGATGCGCACGCGGTATTCCCAGCCCTGGGCAGCCGCCAGCATGGGCAGCAGCAGGGCCGCGCAGCCCACCAAAAGCCCCTTCAATACTTTTATGCCGGTTTGTGCCAAAATTCGTGGTCTGTGATCTGGATGTCGAAACCGAATGTTACCGGATCAGCAGAGAAGATGGCGTACCTCTAAGATTTACAAAAATACCAAAAGAAAGAATGCGATGCTGACTAACGACGCCGCACTGGTCCTGTTCAGCGGTGGACAGGATTCGACTACCTGCCTGGCCTGGGCCCTGGAGCGCTACGCGCGCGTTGAAACCATCGGCTTCGATTACGGCCAGCGCCATGCCATCGAGCTGACGCAGCGCCCGCTGGTGCGCGAACAGCTGCGCAGCGTGAAGCCTGAGTGGGCCGCACGCCTGGGCGAAGACCATATGATCGACCTGGGCCTGATCTCGCAACTGTCGCACACCGCGATGACCGAAGACATCGAGATCGTGATGCAGGAAAACGGCCTGCCGAATACCTTCGTCCCCGGCCGCAACCTGCTGTTCATGACCGTGGCCGCCACCCTGGCCTACCGCCGCGGCCTGAACGTGCTGGTGGGCGGCATGTGCGAAACCGACTTCTCCGGCTACCCCGACTGCCGCGACGACACGATGAAAGCGCTGCAAGTGGCGCTCAACCTCGGCATGGACACCCGCAACAAGCTGGAAACCCCGCTCATGTGGCTGGACAAGGCGCAAACCTGGGAATTGGCCCAGCGCCTGGGCGGACAGAAGCTGGTCGATGTGATCCGCGCCGACACCCACACCTGCTACAAGGGCGAACGCGGCGAGCTGCACGACTGGGGCTATGGCTGCGGCTCCTGCCCGGCCTGCGATTTGCGCGCGCGCGGTTATCGTCTGTTCCAGGCGACTCTTGGTCGATAATTTGCCGTAAATAAACTAATATGCAGGTATGGAAAGGCCGCCAGCCAACCCGCTCCTGCAACGACTGCTCCGTCCGCGCCTGCTGGCGGGCCTGGTGGCGGCTGTCTGCCTGACGGCCACCGCCAGCGTCTGGTGGGGCGCGCATGGCGACGCCGAACGCGACGCCAATGCCGATTTCGAGTACCGCGCGCGTGAGCTGGTCAACAATGTTGCCGTGCGCATGCAGGCCTACGTGCAGGTGCTGTACGGCGTGCAGGGGCTGTTCGCCAGTTCCGACTTCGTCGCGCGCGAGGAATTCCGCACCTATATCGAACGCCTGGAGCTGCCGCAGAATTTCCCCGGCCTGCAGGGCATCGGCTATATGCGCTATGTGCCGGGTACGCAGCTCGAAGCGCACCTTGCCACCATCCGCGCCGCAGGCTTCCCCGACTACACCATCAACCCGCCGGGCCAGCGCAGCCAGTACGCGCCGGTGGTCTACCTCGAGCCGTTCAGCGGCAGCAACCTGCAGGCCTTCGGCTACGACGGCCTGTCCGAACCGGTGCGCCGCGCCGCCTTCGAACAGGCGCGCGATTCCGGCCTGCCGACCATGACGGGCAAGATCTTGCTGAAGCAGGAAGTGTCCGACCCGGTCCAGGCCGGCTTTATCGTGGCGCTGCCGATCTACCACAACGGGCAAGGGCGCTATACCCTGGCGCAGCGGCGCAATGCGCTCAAGGGCTGGGTGTATGCGCCGTTCCGCATGGGCGACGTGATGGCGGCGCTGGGCCATGACGTGCTGCGCGGCCTGGACGTGGAGATTTACGATGGCGATGACCTCAACGACAGCACACGCATGTTCGACAGTTCCTCGCGCGTGGCAGGGGAGGCGGCGCACCGCACGGTCAAGCGACTGAGCCTGGCCGGACGGCGCTGGACCTTGCAGGTGAGTGCCCTGCCCAGGGTGAATGGCGTGCTGTCGGACAAACCGCGCGCCATCGCCATCGGCGGCGCGGCGCTCAGCATCGTGCTGGCGCTGCTGGCCTATGTGCTGGCCGAAAGCCGCCAGCGCCTGCGCGTGGCGCTGGACCACAGCGACCGCATGGCCGACGAACTGCGCGAAGGGCAGGAAACCCTGCTCGCGATGGCGGAGCATGCGCAGGGCAGCCAGGCCGTCCTGCGCAGCATCCTCGATTCCACGGTGGATGGCATCCTGGTCGACAACTACCGCGGCACTGTGCTGAATTCCAACCGCCGCTTCCGCCAGCTGTGGAATGTGCCCGAACAAATGGATTGGCAGAACGACGGCGCCATCCTGCTGGGCCATATGGCCAGCCAGTTGGAGCAGCCGGACCTGTTCCTGCAGGCCAGCGCCTGCCGCGAACTGGACGACGATGAATGCCGGAGCCAGTTGCAAATGCGCGATGGCCGCGTGCTGGAGCTGACCACGCGCCCGCTGCGCCTGGGCAGCGAACCGGCGCGCATCTGGTCCTTCCGCGACATCACCGAGCGCACCCTGAACGAGCGGCGCGAAGAAGCGCGCCACCAGGTGCTGGAACTGCTGGCCGCCGGCGCGCCGCAGCAGCAAGTGCTGGATAGCCTGCTGCGCGGCATCGAAGCGGCCAACCCCGGCACGATGTGCAGCGTGATGCTGCTGGACGAGGAAGCCAAGCACCTGTACGTTGCCGCCGCCCCCAGCCTGCCGCCATTCTTCAACGACGCGATCCACGGCCTGCCGGTCGGCTACGGCAACGGCTCCTGCGGCAAGGCCGTCACCAGCAACAGCCGCGTCATCGTGGAAGACATCCGCAGCGACCCGCTGTGGGCGCCGTACCGCGAGCTGGCGGCGCGCGCCGGGCTGGGCGCCTGCTGGTCGGAACCGGTGCGCGGCGCCAACGGCAAGGTGCTGGGCGCCTTCGCCATCTACCACCGCGAACCGCAGCGCCCCAGCGTGGCGCATTTGGCCCTGATCGACCAGGCGGGCAGCCTGGCCGGCATCGCCATCGAACAGGCGCGCGCCGCCGACGCGCTGCGCGTGGGCGAGGCGCGCTTCCGCAGCCTGTACGACCACGCACCGGTGGCGCTGTGGCAGCAGGACTGGTCGGCTGCCCACCATGCCTTGCAGGAGCTGGCGGAATCCGGGGTCGACGACATCGCGCAGTGGCTGCAGAACAATCCCAGCCAACTGCAGCGCCTGGCCGGCCTGGTGCGCATTACCGACGTCAACGCGGCGGCGCTGGCCCAGGTGGGCGCCTATCCGTCGCGCCAGGAGCTTGGCCGGCTTGGCCTGGTCCAGAATTTTTCGCCCGCCGCGCTGAAGGTCTTTGCGCAAGCCTTGCTGGCATTGGAGAACGGCGTGCACCTGTTCCAGGCCGAGGGCAGCTTCCTGCGCCTGGATGGCGTCGAACGCCAGAATGAAGTGACGCTGCTGGTCATGCCGGGCCACGAGCATGCGCTGGACTTCGTGATCGTTTCCACCATCGACATCACCGAGCGCAAACGCATGAACGATGAACTGGTGCAGTTGGCCACCACCGATTTCCTGACTGGCTTGCCGAACCGGCGCGAATTCATGGCGCGCCTGGAAGATGAACAGGCCCGCCTGCAGCGCGACGTCGGCGGCCGCGCCGCCGTGCTGATGCTCGATATCGACCACTTCAAGGATATCAACGACGCCCACGGCCACGACTGGGGCGACGCCGTGCTGCGCCACCTGGCGGGACTGATGCGCGACTCGCAGCGCAAGATCGACATGCTGGGCCGCGTCGGCGGCGAAGAGTTTGCGATATTGCTGCCGGGCGCCGACCTGGAGGCGGCACGCGCGTTCGCCGAGCGCCTGCGCCAGCGCATCGCCGACACTCCTCTGAAGCATAACGGCAGCAGCATTGCGGTGACGGTCAGCGTGGGGATTGCCAGCATGGCGGCGGCGGACCGTAGCGGCGACGCGGCCCTGGTGCGGGCCGACCATGCGCTGTACCGCGCCAAGCGCGGCGGCCGCAATCGCGTCGAGGGCTGATTAGTCGGGGCGCATGCCCAACTGGTCGACTTGATTGGCCTTACCCAGGCCCAGGTCGACCACCATCGTGCCGCTGGTATAGCTCAAGCGGTAACGGTATTTGCGCAGCTCCCCATCGGTGCTGCGCTCCAATGCCTCCACCTTGCGCAGCGGGCCCCATTCACGCAGATCGGTCGACACCATTTTGAGGAATTCCGGCGATAGGCGCTGTGCCACCTTTTCGCTCAAGCCGTCCGGCTGCTTGCCGTCGGCGAGCTGCGCGAACAGCTGGCGCACCCGCTCGGCCACGGCCGGTTCGGTTTCCGCTATAGGCGCCTGCGCGATCACCGCCAGCGCAGGCAGGTAGTGCGCGGCGACGATGTCGGCCAGCTTGTTGGCACGGGCCGTGGCGGAATTGGCCAGCACCACCACCGACAGCTGGTCGTCGACGAAGCGGCTCAACTGGGCGCGGAAGCCCTGCCAGGCGCCGCCGTGGGCAATGGCGCGGTGGCCGTTGCGGGCCCACAGCTGCCAGCCGTAGCCGTATTCGGTGGCTTTGCCGTCATTCAACCTGGCCGGCGTCCAGCTGGCGTTGCGCACGCTGGCCGGCAACACCTTGTCGCCGTACAGCGCCAGGTCCCACTTGGCCAGGTCGCGCGCTGTCAGGTACAGGCTGCCGTCGGCCGTGGTGTTCAGGCGCGGCGCGACCCAGGACTGGTTCACCAGCTGGCCGCCCTTGCGTTCATAGCCGCGCGCGCGGTGCGGGATGATGTCGGCTTCGCTGATAATGCGCGTGCCCATGCCCAGCGGCGCGAAGATGCGCTCATGCAGCTGGTCCGCGTAGAACTTGCCGCCCACCTTGTTGCAGATGAAGCCGAGCAGGTGGTAGCCCATATTCGAGTACGACCATTTTTCGCCCGGTGCGAACAGCACCGGAATGTCCGCCTCCAGCGCGATTAATTCCTCATCGCTGTAGTTCTTGGTCAGGTCCAGCTTGGCGTATGGATCACCCAGTCCTGAGGTGTGCGACAGCAGGTGACGGACGGTGATGCCTTCCCACGCCTTAGGCGTTCCCGCCAGGTGCTTCGAAATAGGATCGTCCAGCGATAGCTTGCCGTCTTCCGCCAGCAGCATCACCAGCGCGGCGGTGAAGGTCTTGCCGACCGACCCGGATTGGAAGATGGTGTTGGGGGTGACTTTGACCTTGTGTTCCAGGTCGGCGTAACCGTAGCCTTGCTCGCGGATGATCTTGCCATCCTTGACTACGGCGATCGACACGCCGGGAATGTGGCTGCGTTTCATTTCCGCCAGGATGGCGTCGTCAAGCTTGTCAGCGTAGGCGGGGGCCGCGAAGGCCAGGGATAAGAGCAGGGGGAGAGTCGGGCGCATGGAGTGTCAGTTAATTAATTAACAACTGCATTCTAGCACCCGACAAGGAGATCAGGCCGGCGAGTGTTCCAGGGCCGGTGCGCTAGCGGCAGCGGCAGCCTTGCGGTCGCGGCGCTTCAGCAGCCAGTAGATGCCGAACGGGATCAGGATCGGCAGCATCAGCGGCGAGATGGCGGCCATCGCGACCAGGGCGGCCAGGGCCAGGAAGAACACCATCAGCACGCCGACGCCGGCCATGACGAAGCCGACCACGACAGCCACCACCGTCATCACCACCGCCAGGATCGCAAACACGCCGCCGGCGATCACGGTACCCAGCAAGGCGGCCAGCGGGCCATCGAAATCTTCATCGCCCACGGAGACGATCAGGTCGTTGGTGTCGATGGTGAGCCAGGCTGCGAGCATGCACGACACAAACAGCAGCAGGGAGATGGCAAGTACCTTTTTCATGATGGGCCTCTTGGCGTTGAACATGGTGTCACTGTAGGCCCGGCGGCCCTGCCGAGCCATCGGATTGCGACGAACGGTGGTTTTCACGTGATGAATGGAAAGGATGAGATGGCGGCTTGAATTCATTGACCCTTTGTCTATACTGAATATCCGATCTCTGAGATGGAGGGGAATATGGCTTGGCTAGTAAGAGACGGGAGCCAATCGTTGCTCCTGGGAATCGATAGCGAACTGCGCCAGCGTAGCGCACTGGATTGCTCAGGCGGCGGCCCGAAAGGCCCCCCTTCGGCACCACCGACGATTCCACCGATTATCATCAATCCCTTCAAATACCAGACGCCGGAACCGGCCATCGACCCGCGGATTACACCGTTAGGGCCGCCCATCATGCCGCCGCGGCGGCCGGCAATGTCTCTGCATTAATACGCGTAATTCCCGAATAGCCCGCTATCCCAGCGGGCTTTGTTTTTTCCACTGGCTTGCATGCGCGCCAACTGCTATATTGCCCAGACGCATGTAAACCTTGGGAAAAAGATGGAAAGCCGTCTGCGCCGCCTGGAGGCCGTCCAGGAAATCCTGCTCGAAATTGGGCAGCTGTCGAATAGCTGCACCGACATCACCGTCTTCCTGCAATCGGTGCACGCGGCCCTGGGCCGCATCATGTACGCCGCCAACTTCTACGTCGCCCTGAGCGACCGCGACGCCCCCGGCAATGCCGTGCGTTTCGTCTACTTCGTCGACGAAGTGGACGACCATCCCTACAAAGACGTGCTGGTGCAGCTGGCCACGCCCGACCAGTCGCCCACCGCCTGGGTGATCCTGAACAAGCAGCGCCTGGTGATGACCGGCGACGAGCAGCGCGCGCGCGACGAGAACGAAGAATTCGGGGTCGGCACCGTGGCCGAGCACTGGGTCGGCTGCCCGCTGCTGGACCAGAGCCACGAAGTCATCGGCGCCATGGTGATCCAGAGTTACGACAAGGAACATACCTACAGCGAAGAAGACCAGGCCCTGTTCGCCCAGATCGCCAACCACGTCTCCAGCGCCTTGCAAGGCTTGCAGAGCATGGACCGCCTGGAGCGCGCCGTGCGCGAGCGCACCCTGGAGCTGGAACGCGAAGTGGCCGAGCGCAGCAAGCAGGAGCGCCTGCAGCGCGCCTTGTATGAAATTGCCAGCCTGTCCGCCTCCGCCTCGGCCGAGTCGGACGCCAAGCAGCTGTATGCCCGCCTGCACGAAATCGTTGGCAGCCTGATTACCGCGCGCAACTTCCTGATCGGG
The DNA here is from genome assembly GCF_038440195.1 of Pseudoduganella sp. OTU4001. Classification (NCBI taxonomy): domain Bacteria; kingdom Pseudomonadati; phylum Pseudomonadota; class Betaproteobacteria; order Burkholderiales; family Oxalobacteraceae; genus Pseudoduganella; species Pseudoduganella sp. OTU4001. The sequence goes on from NZ_JASATG010000004.1 coordinate 112,410, forward strand.
CTGTATCACCCGAAGACCGACGAAATCTCGATCCCGTATTTTGTCGATGAGAAGGATATGGAAGCGCCGGTCAAGCGCTTCGAGTACGGCATCGGCATGAGTTCCTTCGTGCTCAAGCGCCGTCAGCCGATGCTGCTCGACGGCCCGACCTTTGAGAGCCTGATGGCGAGCGGCGAAATCAACGAACCGCTGGGCAACCAGGGCATCGCCAGCTGGATCGGCGTGCCGATGCTCGTGGGTGAGCAGGCGCTGGGCGTGATCATCGTGCAAAGCTACGACGCCTCGGTGGTTTATACCCAGGCCGAGATGGACATCCTGGCCTTTGTTGCCAACCATACCGCCGCCGCGATTGCCCGCACCCGCGCCGACCTCGCGATCCGCCGCGCCAAGGCCGAACTGGAAGAACAGAACACCGCGCTGGCCTCCGCGCTGACGCAGTTGCAGACCGCGCAGACCGAACTGGTGCGCCAGGAGAAGCTGGCTTCGCTGGGCCGTCTGGTGGCCGGTGTCGCGCACGAAATAAACACCCCGCTCGGCATTTGCGTCACCGCCACCAGCCACCTGGTGGAAGAGCTGCGCCTGTGCCGCCTCGACCTGGCCGATGGCGCGCTCGATGAGGACGGCCTGAACCAGTTCTTCGATACGGTCGACCAGTCGCTCAAGATCATGACCACCAACACCCAGCGCGCCGCCGCGCTGGTGCGCAGTTTCAAGCAGGTAGCGGTGGACCAGAGCTCCGACAACATCCGCCACTTCAACCTGCGCAAATACCTGGACGAAGTGCTGCTGTCCTTGCAGCCCAAGCTGAAAGGCAAGCCGATCGAAGTGAGCGTCGACTGCCCGCAGGACATCAATCTGGAAAGCTTCCCCGGCGCCGTGTCGCAGATCGTCACCAATATGGTGGTGAACTCGTTGGTGCACGGCTTTGAGGAGGGGCAGCAAGGCAGCATCCGCATCACCGGCAAGCTCGATGGCGACCACATCCTGTTCGACTACAGCGACGACGGCGTCGGCATGGATTCGACCACGCTGCAGCAGCTGTTCGACCCCTTCTTCACCACCAAGCGCGGCTCCGGCGGCAGCGGCCTCGGCGCGCACATCCTGTACAACCTGGTGACCGGCCCGCTGGGCGGCACGGTGAAAGTGGTCAGCTCGCCCGGCATGGGCCTGCACTACCACCTGCGCTTCCCGCGCGACCAGCGCAAGGCGGGATGAACGAAAAAAAACGGCGCCGAAAGCGCCGTTTTTTTGGGGGGGAATTAATTAGTCGGGGAAGCGTTCGTTGATGGCGAGTGCCTTGTCCATATTGTCGATCAGCAGCTCGACGTATTTCGGGTCGAGGTGCTTGCCGGCGACTTCGCGCATGTGCTCGACCACCTGGGTGACTGGCCAGGCGTCCTTGTAGCAGCGCTTGTGCATCAGGGCGTCGAACACGTCGGCGACGGCGACGATGCGGGCGTATTCGTGGATGTCGTGGCCCTTCAGGCCTTGCGGATAACCGCTGCCATCGAACTTCTCGTGGTGCTGGTGGGCGATCACGGCGGCGGCTTTCAGGATCGGGCGCTGCGAGCCGTCCAGGATCGACAGGCCGACCGCCGGGTGCTGCTTCATGATTTCCCATTCAGCCGGGTCGAGCTTGCCTGGCTTGAGCAGCACCGAATCCGGGGTGGCGATCTTGCCGATGTCGTGCATCGGCGCGGCGTGCTTGAGCACGGCGGTTTCCTCTTCCGGCATGCCGGAAGCGGTCGCCAGCAAATGGCAGAACTCGGCCATGCGGCGCACGTGGTTGCCCGCTTCGTTGGAGCGCGATTCCACCACATCGCCCAGGCGCATGATCAGCTCGGCCTGGGTGTCGGTGATTTCCTGGGTCAGCAGGATATTGTCGAAGGCGATCGCCACGCCGCTGCAGAAGATTTGCAGCAGCTTCTGGTCGATCTCGGAAATCTCGTCCACGCCCTTCAGGATCAGCAGCGACGCCTTGCCGCTGCTGTTCGGGAAGTAGCCGACGAAGGTGTCGCCGGTCATGCGCGAGATGCGGTTGCTTTCGGCATCCTTCAGCTGGTCCAGCAGCTCCGGGGTCAGCAGCGAGCCTTCGTCCTGGCCGATCTGGGCCAGCACTTCGTAGGCGCTGTCGCCGCTGACGGCGGTGGCGCCGCGCAGGCGTACCAGCATGCTTTGTTCCAGGCGCAGCAGGGCGACCACTTGCTGCAGCAGGCCGTTGGCGAAGTCTTTCAGGTTGCGCGCCTGGAAGATGTGGGCCGAGGCGGAAATCACGCGCTCCAGGCCTTCGCGGTAATGCAGCTGCTGCTGGCGTGCTTCTTCCACCTTCATGATGTCGCGGTAGGCGCGCAGGGCGGCGAAGGTGGTGGTGAACAGCTTGGTGCGGTCGAGCTCGGTCTTTTCCTTGTAATCGTTGATGTCGTAATTGACGATCACGCGTTCTTCCGGCGCCTGGCCAGGCTGGCCGGTGCGCAGCACGATGCGGGTGAACTGGTTGTCCAGGTCCTGGCGCATCCAGCGCGCCACTTCCAGGCCGGAGTCTTCCTTTTCCATCACTACGTCGAGGAAGACCAGGGCGATGTCTTTTTCCTTGGACAGGACTTCCTTGGCTTCGGCGCCGCTATAGGCGTGGAGGAAGGTCAGACCGCGACCTTCCAGGCGGAAGCGGCTCAGGGTGAGCTTGGTGATGTCATGAATATCGGGTTCATCATCAACCAGCAGGATTCTCCACGGCGCAAGTTTGGGCGTAGCAGAAGACAAGAAAGACATATTGGCAAATTCCAAATGTGACACAAAGTCCTGGGTGATGCGCAATTTTTAGGCGCATCTGACCGATTGTAGTCTGACCTATTCCTATTAACAACAGGCAATACTGGATTAGCTAAATCTTTACAACACCACTGCGTCGCCGTAACGCTTTTGGCAACGTTCACACCAAAAACTGCGCCGGTTGGTCAGCCCTAAATGCGCCCTATGTAACTTAATCTTGCAGCGCGGGCAGTCACGGCGGTTATGCACCTGCCAATGCTGTTTCAGGACTTCTCATTAAGCTTTTCAAAACTATATTGGCGGGCTTGTTTCACCAACTCGCGTAATTTGCCTTGAGGCAATTTAATTACTATGGAGAGAGGGTGAATGTGCAAACGAAACAATACTTCGTTTTTGATAATATTGCCAACACCAGAGAAAATATTTTGATCCAGCAAAGCATCGCAGACAAAACGCTCGGGATTTTCACGCAGTTTTTTCAGCGCCAGGCGCGGGCTCCATGCATCGGCCATGACATCGCTGCGCCAGTCGTAGGCTTTCTCTAATTCGCCTTCCACCAGCTTGATCGAGCAGCTGTAGAAATTCAGCTCGCCGCCTTCCTCGAATTGCAGCGACAGGCGCGGCGTTGTCCTTGCGCTCGTCGATGCGGTAGCTGCCGAACATCAGGAAGTGGATGCGCAGCGTGTATAGCGGCAGCTCGATCAGGAAGTGCTTGCCCCAGCTGCGCAAGGAAAGGATGGGCTGGCCAGGCAGCTCGTCGAACGGCACCAGTTTGCTGTTGCCGCTGGCGGCGGCGATGGTGCGGCCTTCAAACGCACGCACGGTTTCGGCGAGGATGACGATGGATGGGCCTTCGGGCATGGTGACCTCCTGTGGCCCCAGTCTCCATTGCGCGGCCGGCGCGCGCCGTGCGCACGCGCACAAACCATGAGCCAGCGCAATTGGCCTGCAGGCCGTCCTGCCTACAATCGGCCAATGAGCACCGAGCACGACACCGCTTTCCGCGCCTTGTTTGCATATCCGACGATTGTCCGCAATTTGTTGGAAGGTTTTCTTGCGCCAGCGTGGGCGGATGGACTTCAAATGGATACGCTTGAGCGCGTCAATGGAAGTTATGTGGCTGATGGAGGTGAGCAACGCCATAGCGATATGGTGTGGCGATTGCGTATGCGGGACGAATGGCTTTATCTCTACGTGCTATTGGAATTCCAGTCCCGGCCGGACCATTGGATGGCATTGCGCATGCAGGTCTATCTAGGTTTGCTGTACCAGGATTTGGTGAAGTGGAAGGAAACGCCTACGAGTCTGGCTTTGCCGCCTCCGGTTGGAATCGAAGTCTATCAGGCAGCTCAGCGATATGTATTGGTGGACTTGCGCGCTGTGTCGCAACGATTTGGCTTTCAGCTAAACAATTTATTGGGTGCGCTAGCTGCGCTGGCGTACTCGGCTTCAAGCCAACAGATCCAAGAGTTGGCGCGCGAGTTTGAGCAATGGCTTGCGGAAGAGGGGAGCGTCGAGCTCCGACGCGCAGTCGAATTATGGCTGCGGACCAGGTTGTCAGAATCGGAGGCCAGGCATACATTGGAAGCGACACCACGCATGGTGATCAAGGAGGAGCAAATGGCGGACTTTCGTAATGGCATGCCTTTTTTTTGACACTTTTGCGGAGCAAATTCGGTGGGGCTTTGAGCAGAAGGGAAAACAGCAAATTTTGGAGCACCAGTTGCTCAAGCGATTCGGCGAGATTCCCAGTCAATACGCGCTTGAGCTGGAAACGGCCGGACCGGAAGAATTCGAAGTTTGATCCGAGCGCCTGCTGGACGGGAAACTGCTCGCCGAAATATTTGCCCCGCTGCCTGATACTGACGACGAGGATTACAGCTGGCATGATTGATATACTGGTCGCCCAACGACGAACCAGGACTCCATGCTTATCCGCCGCACCATTGAATCCGACTGGACTGCCCTCAAGGAACTCCGCCTGGCAGCGCTGCTTGATGCGCCCACCGCGTTTGGCGTGACGCACGCCAGCGCTGCCGCTAATCCCGATGACCAATGGCGCGACCGCGCCGCCGCGCGTGGCCCGGCCACATACCTGCTGGCCTTCTGCAGCGAAGGCGCGCCGATCGGCATGGTCGGCGGTGTGTTCAGCGCGGCGCAGGAGTACAACCTGATCGCGATGTGGGTCAAGCCTGGACAGCGCGGCAGCGGCGCCGCAGCCGCGCTGGTGGAGGCGATGCTGGCGCATGCGGTCGAGCAAGGCCACCAGCGCGTGGTGCTCGACGTTTCGCCCGACAACGAACGCGCCGCTGCGTTCTACCTCAAGCGCGGCTTCCGCTTCCTCCCGCATTGGGAAGCGCTGGAGAGCCACCCGCACATCAAACTGCAAAAGATGGAGTGGCGTGCCTGACGCGCGCGCAAAATCTCTAAGTCGTCACAACGTTGTCATTTTCGCTTCCTAGAATGGCGGGCAGTTTCAACTCCCCCATTCTTGGAAAGCGTCATGGAAAACAAAATCGATCACGACGACATCGGCTACAACGATACCCCGAACGAACACTTCAGCGAAATCCTCGACAAGCGCATCAGCCGCCGTAACCTGCTGCGCGGTTCGGTCGCATCGGCGATGTCGGTGATGATGGGCTCGGCTACCCTGAGCGCCTGCGGCGGCGGCAACAACAACGATGCGCCGGTCATCACCAAGCCGGAAACCCCAACCCCAAGCGAGAAGCTGCTGGGCTTCGCGGCCGTGGGCAAGAGCCTGGCCGACAGCGTGGTGGTGCCGGCCGGCTATACCGCGACCGTCATCTACGCGCTGGGCGATCCGCTGACCGCTGCCACCGGCGCCTTCAAGAACGATGGCAGCGATGCCGACTTCGACAACCGCGCCGGCGACCATCACGACGGCATGGAATTCTTCGGCCTGGATAGCAACGGCAAGCCTTCGGCCAACGGCAATGAGCGCGGCCTGCTGGCCATGAACCACGAAGCGACCACCAATGAAAAGCTGGCGTCGTTCTTCATCCACGCCAATGGCGGCACCAACACCTTGCCGCGTCCGGCAGCGGAAGTGGACCGCGAAACCGGCCTGCACGGCATCTCTGTGGTGGAAGTGCGCAAGGCCGCCGGCAAGTGGGAGTACGTCAAGGATTCCGCCTACAACCGCCGCGTGACCTGCCTGACCGAGTGCGACATCTCCGGCCCGGCCAAAGGCAATGCGCTGCTGAAAACCAAGTACTCGAAAGACGGCACCAAGACCCGCGGCACTTTGAACAACTGCGGTACCGGCAAGACCCCATGGGGCTCCTTCGTGTCCGGTGAAGAGAACTGGAGCGGTTACTTCTTCCGCGGCGCGGCTGACGATGCGGCACGCAACGACAAGAGCGTCGCTGCGCTGAAGCGCTATGGCCGCAACCAGGGCGCCGCGTCGCGCCACGGCTGGGAAACCGGCGGCGCCGACGACAAGTACGCACGCTGGAACAACTCCAAGCTGGGCGCTTCGGCCGACGGCAGCGACGACTACCGCAACGAGATGAACGGCATGGGCTTCATCGTGGAAGCCGACCCGTACAACAAGACCCGGGCCCTGCGCAAGCGCACCGCCCTGGGCCGCTACGCCCACGAAAGCGCCGCCTTCGGCAAGACCGTTGCCGGCCAGCCGCTGGCGGTCTACATGGGCGACGACTCGCGCAACGAATACATCTATAAATTCGTCTCCAGCGCGACCTGGAGCGATGCCGACGCCAACCCGGCCGACCTGCTGGCCACCGGCGACAAATACCTGGATGCGGGCAAGCTGTTCGTGGCCAAGTTCGGCGCCGACGGCACCGGTTCCTGGATTGAACTGAGCATCAGCAATGCCGCCATCGCCGGCTACGCCGGCTACAAGTTCGCCGACCAGGCCGACGTGCTGATCAACGCCCGCCTGGCCGCCGACGCCGTCGGCGCGACCAAGATGGACCGCCCGGAGTGGTGCTCGGTCAATCCGGCCAACGGCGAGGTGTACTTCACCCTGACCAATAACAGCGCCCGTACCGCGCCGGACGGCCCGAACCCGCGTACCTACGAGGACATGAAGGGCAGCAGCAAGCAGGGCGGCAACGTGAACGGCCACATCCTGCGCGTGAAGGAAAAGGACGGCAACGCCTCCGCCACCTTCCAGTGGGACGTCTACCTGTTCGGCGCGCAGTCGGACGCCAACCCGGCCCTGGTCAACCTGTCCAGCCTGACTGCTGACCAGGACTTCTCCAGCCCGGACGGACTGGCCTTCGCCAAGTCGACCGGCATCTGCTGGATCCAGACCGACGACGGCGCCTACACCGATGTCACCAACTGCATGATGCTGGCCGGCCTGCCGGGCAGCGTGGGCGACGGCAAGAAAGTGACGCTGGCCCACGCGTCGGGCAATGTCGATACCTTTGTCGGCAAGACCCCGACCGCCGATACCCTGAAGCGCTTCCTGGTCGGCCCGGTCGACTGCGAACTGACCGGCATTGCCGAAACCCCGGACGGCAAGACCCTGTTCGTCAACATCCAGCACCCGGGTGAGGGCACGGCCGGCGCCAACATCGCCGATCCGACCAAGTTCACCAGCCAGTGGCCGTCCAACGCCGGCTATGGTAGCGGCAAGCGTCCACGCTCGGCCACCATCGCCATCACCAAGAATGACGGTGGCCGCATCGGCACCTAACCGGGAGTAACTATCATGAATGGGCCGGAAGTATCCGGCCCGTTTTTTTTGTGAGAAACTGTTTCAACTGCACCAACAGCGCAGGGGAGGAGTATATTGAAAACAAATCTACTGAAAGGATTGATGCCATGAAACGCCACTCACGCTACTGGCCCGCCGCCGCCCTGATGCTGGCCGCAGCCGGTGCCGCCTCGGCTGGCACGGTGAAAGTCACCTACCAGGAGCCGAAAAATTTCCACGACATGCCGTTCGCGGAGTCGGAACGTACCCAAGTGCTGAAAGAGCTGACCGCGCACTTTGACAAGCTGGCCAAACGGCTGCCGCTCAACCAGCAGCTGAACGTGACCGTCACCGATATCGACCTGGCCGGCCGCGTTGAACCAACACGCCGCAACGCCATGAACGACCTGCGCATCCTGCGTGGCCAGGCCGACTGGCCGACCATGTCGCTGAGCTATTCGCTGGAACAGGATGGCAAGGTGATCGCGAGCGGCAGCGAGAACTTGAAAAATATGCTCTACCTGGACCGCATGAACCGCTATCCGGGCGGCGATGCGCTGCGCTATGAAAAGCCGATGCTGGACGACTGGTTCAAGGACACCTTCGGCGCCCCGGCCCAGCTGAGCCAGAAGTAACTCAGTCGATCCAGTTCACGCGGCTGAACTTGGCGCGGAAGTCGTCCGGCATCGGCACCACTTGCGCGCTCTTGTAGTTGTAGAACACGAAGCCCTGCTTGGCCATGGCAACCAGTTTGCTATCGGCCGGGCGGGTGACGCGGAAGGTCACATCGCCGCCGTACTTATTGAAGTCCATCACCCCCACTTCGAACAGCAGCTGGTCGCGCGCATGGGCTTCGGCGCGGTAGGTGGTGGCCAGATCGGTGATGATGATGCCGGTGCCGTCCGGCTCGGTTTCCCGCACGCCGAACTCGAACAGGAAGCGCGCCCGCGCTTCCGAAATCATGGAAATCATCGAATCGTTGCCGAGGTGGTTGGCGGCGTTGATGTCGGTCACGCGTACCGTCAGCTGGGTCGAAAAACAGAATTGGTCTTCCGGGAACTCAAGCTTCAGTCTGGCCATTGCGTTGCGGTCGGGGGCTGTGGAAAGCCCCCATTGTAACCGCTACTTGCGCACGATCTGGTAAACCTTGCCGGCCCCGCTCAACACGTAAATTTCACCGGCCGCGTCCTGGCCGAAGGCTGGCACGAAGCCGATGCTGCCGACATCCCATTCTTTCGCTTCGCTGACCGCACCGTTGGCGTACAGGAAGCTCTTCAGGAAGCCCTTGCAGTAGTCCGAATACAGGTAGCGCCCGGCCAGCTCGGGCAATGCCGTGCCGCGGTAGACGAAGCCGCCGGTGATCGAGCAGCCGTTGGCGTCGTTGGCGCCGTGCTCGTATTCGAAGGCGGGCAAAGTCAGGCCCTGCTGCGCGCAAGTGGCGGCGTTGTAGCAGCGCGTGCCTTCCATGATGTTCCAGCCGTAGTTGGCGGCTTTCTGCGCGGCCGGCACGATATTGACTTCCTCGCGCAGCTCCTGGCCGACATCGGCGATATACAGCTGGCCGCTGGCCGGATCGAACGTGAAGCGCCACGGGTTGCGCAGGCCGAAGGCCCAGATTTCGCCGCGCTTGCCGTCCTGGCCGACGAAGGGGTTGTCGGACGGTACGGTGTACAGCGGCGGCAACGGGTTGTCCACGTTCAGGCGCAGCAGCTTGCCCAGCAGGGAATCGAGGTTTTGCGCATTGCCGTTGGGGTCGCCCGCACTGCCGCCGTCGCCGGTGCCGGCGTACAGGTAGCCGTCCGGGCCGAAGGCCAGCAGGCCGCCGTAGTGGTTGGTGTAGTTCGGGTGCGGGATGGTGATCACGCGCCTGAGCGAGTCGCGGTCGGCCAGGTCGGGGTTGGCGGAGACTTTGACTTCGTCGATGGCGATGTTCTGGAACTTGTCGGTGTAGTAGATGTAAAAGCGCCCGTTCTGCGCGTAGTGCGGGTGGAAGGCCATCGACAGCAGGCCGCCTTCGCCGCTGGTGCTGATCAGGCCGCTCAGGTCGAGGAAGGGCGTGGCGGCGATGGCGCCGTTGGCGGCCAGCAGGCGGATGCGGCCGGCGCGCTCGACGATGAAGCGGCGCGCATCGCCGGCCGGGGCGGTCAGGAAGAGCGGGGCGTCCAGGCCGCTGGCGATTTCGCGCAGGGCCAGCGCGAACGCCGGCGCTGGCGGTTCGGGCGGGGTGACCGGCGGCGTGACGGGCGGCGTCACCGGCGCTTCCGGCGTGGTGACGGTGCTGCCGCCACCGCCACCGCCGCCGCAAGCGGCCAGCAGTACGGCCAGCAGCACGGCCAGGGTGGTCGAGAGCAGGGTGGCCGCCGGCGCTGCGGCCGGGACGACCGCCGGCTCGGCGGCAAAGCCGGGCGTGTCGGCCAGTGCTGCGGATGGGGATTTCAGGTGCTCAGCCATGTCTTCCTCCAGAACAGTCCAGCGCCGAGTGTGGGCCCGCACGGCAGGCCCATCTGTACGCTAGCGCACTTACTGGTTCTCGCTCAGGAACAGCAGGGTGTGGCCATGGGCTTCGGCTGCGCTGCGCTGGTGGTAGCTGCTGCGGTGGCTGCAGTTGAAGCCGTGCTGGGCTTCGGGATAGACATGGATTTCCACCTGGTCGTGCGCTTCGAAGCGTTCGGCCACCTGGCGCACGGCGGCCAGCGGGATGTGGCTGTCCTGGCCGCCGAAATGCAGCAGCAGCGGGCCGCGCACATCGCCGGCGCGCTCCAGGCAGTGCTGGATGCCGCCGCCGTAATACGCCACCGCGTGGTCGGCGTGGCCGTTGGCCAGCGCCAGGTAGGCCATGCGGCCGCCCCAGCAAAAGCCCTGTGCCGCCAGGCGGTCGTCGGCGCCGGGTGTGGCGCGCAGGGCGGCGGCGGCGGCGCCGATATCGGCCTGGGCCTGCGCCACGTCGGCGCGCTGCATGCATTGCGCGGCGCGGCCCCAGTCCGCTTCGTCATAGCCGAATTCCAGGCGCCGGCCCTGGCGCCAGAACAGGTCCGGCGCCAGCACCACGAAACCATCGGCGGCATACTGCTCGGCCACGCTGCGGATATGGGCATTCACGCCGAAGATTTCCTGCAGCAGCAGGAGGGCGGGGCCGTGGCCGCTACGCGGCAGGGCCAGGTAGGCGTCGAAGGCGCCGTCCGGCCCGGCGACGCTGGTCCATTGGCTGCTGAAGTCCATGGCCGCCCCCGTCAGGCGGGGCGGGCCGGCTTGGCCAGTTCGCGCAGGCAGGCCTCCAGCTCGTGCGGCGGGAAGCCGCTCACATTCTTGGCCACTTCGGCGCTCACCAGCTTGCGGGTTTGCTTGTCCAGGCTGTCGCGCAGCAAGCCCAGGAAGCGCGGCGCGGCCACCAGGGCCAGGTGCTGGAAGCGGTGCTGGGCAGCGGCCGTGTCGAGCCGGTGGCCGAGGGCGCGCGCGAACTGGCGCACCTCGTGCTGCACCGGTTCCTCCACGCGCGGCGCGGTGTGGCCATGGCCGTCCGGACCGAAATACTGGCCGTGGCCGTCGGACGCCAGCTGGCGGTTATCGGCCCGGCCCAGCGGATTGGCCAGGTCAAAGATCTCTTCGGGAGCCAGCTGCGGGTCGCGCAGCTGGAAAATGCGGGCGTGGCTGCTGTCGGCCACGACGACCCAGGTCTTGTCCATGATCGCCTCCTCGGGATGTAGGCGGACCAGTATAGCGCCGCCCGCCCGCGCCGCGGCGCGTTGTTGCCCTATAGCAAATATCGTCCGCTCGTGCGAAAATGGTAAGCTGGCAAGGCGAAGGCAGGGGCACGATGGACGATCCGATCAGCGCAGCACCGCAGCACACATTCCGCACCCGCACCGCAGCGCTGGCGCTGCTGTGCGGCTTTGCCATGACCGGCGCCCTGTTTGCCGGCATCAGCCGGCTGGAGGCGCAGCGCGCCCAACTGGCCTTCGAGCAGCGCGTGCAGGCGCGCGCCTTCGTGCTGCGCGAGGGTGTCGGCGGCGCCCTGTCCAGCCTGTATGCCGTCAACCAGCTGTTCACCAGCCACCCCGACACCAGCCGCGAACAGTTCCGCCGCTTCGTGGCGCCGCTGCTGGCGCGCTACCCGTATGTGCTGGGCACCAGCTACCTGCGCTTCATCGACCATGCCGAGCGGCCCGCCTTCGAAGCGTCGCTGCAGGCGCTGCGCCCGGGCGCCACCATCACCGATATGCGCGACGGCGTGCTGCAGCCGGCGCCGCCGCGCGCGCGCTACCGCGTCATCGACTATATCGAGCCGCTGGCCGGCAACGAGCAGGCGCTCGGCTTTGACACCCTGCATGGCGACGGCGCGGTCAGTGCGCGCCAGCGCGCCTATGCCAGCGGAACGCCGGCGGCCGGCCCGCTGGTGCAGCTGGTGCAGCGCAACGGCAGCGGCCCGCGCCTGGGCGTGGTGGTGTCGATGCCGCTGTACGCCCAGGGCGCCGGCGGCCCGGTGGTGGGCGAAACCGCGCTGACCCTGCAGCCGGGCGAAATGATCGAAAAAATCTTTGCCAGCGCCGGTACCGATAGCACGGCGCTGGCGATGCGCGTGTATGCCGCGCCGCGCGCCGAGGCGGCCAGCCTGGTGTACCAGACGCCGCCGCAGCAGCCCAATGGCGGCCTGGCCTTGCCGGCCTGGCTGTACCCGGCGCGCACGGCGCCGGTCAGCTTGCCGCTCGACGTGGCCGGCGCGCGCTGGCTGCTGCAGGCCACGCCCGACCAGCGCGTGCTGGCCAGCGAGCATCTGGCCTCGCTGTTTACGCTGGCGCTGGGCATCCTGACCACCCTGATCGGCTCGGCCTTCGTCGATTCGCTCAAGCGCCGCAAGCTGCTGATCCAGCAGCGCGTGGAAACCCGCACGGCGGAACTGAAGGCGGCCAACCAGGCCTTGCTGCTGCGCCAGCGCGCCATCGAATCGAGCACCAATGCGGTGGTGATCACCTCCTGCGAGCTGCACAACCCGATCGTCTACGTCAATCCGGCCTATGAGCGCATCACCGGCTACCGCAGCAGCGAGGTGCTGGGCACCAGCCCGCGCCTGCTGTTCGGCGCCGACCTCGACCAGCCGGGCATCGACGAGCTGCGCGCCGCCATCCGCGAGCAGCGCGACGGGCATGCCGTGCTGCGCTGCTACCGCAAGGACGGCACGCAGTTCTGGAACGATATCTATATGTCGCCGGTGCGCGACGAGCACGGCGCGGTCACCAACTTCATCTCGATCCAGCACGACATCACCGCCATCAAGGAGTACGAGTCGGAGCTGCACCACCAGTCGACCCACGACGCGCTGACCGGCCTGCCCAACCGCGTGCTGCTGCAGGACCGCCTGGCGCAGACCATCCAGCACTCGGGGCGCAAGGGCCACGAGCTGTGGCTGGTGTCGATCGACCTGGACCGCTTCAAGTTCACCAACAGCCGCCTCGGCCACCAGGGCGGCGACCGCCTGCTGCAGATCGTGGCGGCGCGCCTGCAGGCGGCGGTGCGGCCGGTCGATACCGTGGCGCGCCTGGGCGGCGACGAATTCGCCCTGCTGCTGCTGCCCGAGCATGGCGGCAGCGCGCCGCGCGCCGAGCAGCTGCAGCGCGTGCTGGACAGCCTGGCGGCGCCGCTGGTGCTGGACAACACGGAACTGTTCCTGACCTGCAGCGCCGGCATTGCCGTGTTCCCGACCGATAGCAAGGAGCCGGGCGTGCTGGCCGAGCGCGCCGACATCGCCATGTTCCGCGCCAAGGAAATGGGCGGCAACAACTACCAGTTCTACACCGCCGCCATGAACGAGCAGCTGGGCGAGCGCCTGCGCATCGAAAGCGCGCTGCGCACCGCGCTGGAGCGGCGCGAATTCGAGCTGCATTACCAGCCGCAGGTCGATAGCGCCAGCGGCCGCATCATGGGCATGGAGGCGCTGATCCGCTGGCGCCATCCGGAGATGGGCATGGTGGCGCCGAACCGCTTCATCCCGCTGGCCGAGGAGACCGGGCAGATCCTGGCGGTCGGGCACTGGGTGCTGCGCACCGCCTGCCGCCAGCTGCGCGACTGGCAGCGCGCCGGCCGCAAGGACTTGCGCATGGCGGTCAATGTGTCGGCCCGCCAGCTGGCCGAGCCGGACTTTGTGCAGGACGTGGCGGACGTGCTGGCCGATACCGGCCTGGCGCCGCACTGCCTGGAGCTGGAGCTGACCGAAAGCGCGGTGATGAACGATGTGGCGCACGCCACGCAAGTGATGCACGCGCTGAAAAAGCTGGGCATCAAGCTGGCCATCGACGACTTTGGCACCGGCTATTCCTCGCTGGCGCACCTGAAGCGCTTCGAGATCGACGTGCTGAAGATCGACCAGACCTTCGTGCGCGACCTGACCGTCGATCCGGACGACGCGGCCATCGTCTGCACCATCATCGCGCTGGCCGGCAACCTGGGGCTGGAAGTGATTTCGGAAGGGGTGGAGACGCAGGAGCAGGTCGACTTCCTGCGCCGCCATGGCTGCCGCCATATGCAGGGTTACTACTTCGGCCGCCCGCTGCCGGCGGACGGCTTCATCGCCCTGCTGGAGCAGAACGAGGCTGCGCTCAGCGCTTGATAAAGCTGAACGGGTCGCCCTTGCGCCAGCTCGGCATGGTCTTGCCGTTGGCGATGTCGTAGCCCAGGTGCAGGGTGAACTGGGCCTGCTGCACCATGCCCGACAAATCCCAGCTGGCCTGGTACTGGTCGCTGACGCGGTGGTAGTCGTCCTTGAAGGCGACGATTTTGGCGGCCGAGGCGTCGTGCGCATGTTCGAACTCGAAATGGCCGTCGCCGGAGAACACGGCGGAACCGACGTTAAAGGCCGGCACCCCGGCGCGCGCGAACTGGAAGTGGTCGGCGCGGAAGTAGGCGCCCGACAGGTCCGGGATTGGCGGCGCCAGCTTCAGTCCCATTTGCGTGGCGACGCGCGCGGCGTTGTCGATCAGGGTGCTGCGCCCGGCGCCGGCCACGCCGATATCGCGCGTGCGGCCGGCGAAATTCATCGAATCGAGATTCAGGTCGGCCAGGGTGTCCTTGAGCGGGAAGGCCGGGTTGGCGACGTACGCTTGCGCGCCGTGCATGCCGACTTCCTCGGCGGCCGGCCACAGGAAGACCTGCGAGCGCTTGGCCGGCTTTTGCACCGCGGCGGCGGCCATCGCCAGCAGGGCGGCGGCGCCGGAGCCGTTGTCGATGGCGCCGTTGTAGATACGGTCGGCGCCGTCGGCCGGGCCTTCGGCCTTGCCCAGGTGGTCCCAGTGCGCCGAGTAGACCACGGCCTGGCCGCGCAGCTTGGGATCGCTGCCGGGCACGATGCCGACCACGTTGAACTGCTCCACCTGGCGTACGCTGGAGCGGATTTCGGCGTGGGCGCCGAGGTTCAGCTGCACCGGGCGGAAGTCCTTGCGTTCGGCGGCGGCGCGCAGCGCATCCAGGTCGGCGCCGGCGGCCTGGAACAGGGTGCGCGCGTAGTCTTCGCTCAGCCAGCCTTCCAGCAGGTTGCCGTCGCCGGTGGCGTGGAAGCGCTCCAGCGCGAAGCTGGTGGCGGGCACGTTCCAGCCGTAGGCGGCGGACGGCGTGGTGTGGATCAGCAGGGCGCCGGCGGCGCCGCGGCGCGCGGCTTCCTCGAATTTGTACATCCAGCGGCCGTAATAGGTGTAGCCCTTGCCGGCGAAGCGGTTCGGCTCCTCGGCGGTGGGCTGCGGGTCGTTGACCATCATGACCAGGATCTTGCCCTTGACGTCGGCGTCCTTGTAGTCGTTCCAGTCTTCCTCCGGCGCGACGGCGCCGTAGCCGACGAACACCAGCGGCGCATCGAACACCACCTCGGCGCGGCCGCTGCCGGTGCCGATCAGGACATCCTGGCCCAGGCGCGGGGTGAGGGTGCTGGCGCCGGCGGCGAAGCGGATCGCGCTGCCCGGCTGCAGGCGGGTGCCGCGAAAGCGCACCGGCTGGCGGTACAGGCCATTGGCCAGCGGCTGCAGGCCCAGCGCCGCCACCTGGGTTTCCAGGTAGCGCACGGCCAGGTCGCCGCCGCGCTGGCCGGTGCCGCGGCCCTCCAGCAGGTCGTCGGCCAGGAACGACAGGTGGGCGCGCAGCGGCGCCTCCTTCACGATGGGCGCCTGCTGCGCGGTGGCAGTGGCGGCAGCCAGCGCCAAGCCGGCGCAGAGTAAGTACTTGGTATCCATGGCGGCGATCTTACTCCATAATGGACCGAAACCAAGGAGACCTATGGAAGTCATCATCATCACCGGCGCGTCCGACGGCATCGGCGCAGCAATGGCACGCCAGCTGGCGCGCAAAGGCGTGGCGCTGGTCCTGGCCGCGCGCAACGAGGCCGCGCTGGCGACGGTAGCCGCCGATTGCAGCGCCGCCGGCGCCGACACCCTGGTGGTGCCGACCGACGTCGCCCAGCAGGACCAGTGCCGCCGCCTGATCGCCGCCAGCGTGGAGCGCTTCGGCCGCATCGACACCCTGGTCAACAACGCCGGCCGCTCGGCCCACGCCTTGTTCGAGGAAGTGTCCGATTTGAGCTGGTACGAGGACCTGATGCGGGTCAACCTGTGGGGCGCGATCTGGTGCACCCATGCCGCCTTGCCCTACCTGAAGGCGGCGCAGGGCCGCATCGTGGCCGTTTCCTCGCTGGCCGGCCTGGTCGGCGTGCCGGGGCGCACCGCCTACGGCGCCACCAAGTTCGCCATGGCCGGTTTCTTCGAGGCGCTGCGCGCCGAGATGAAGACGTGCGGCGTCAGCGTCACCACCGCCTATCCGGGCGTGGTCGACACCCAGATCCGCTACCGCGGCTACAACGCCGCCGGCGGAGAGCTCGGCAAGAGCAGCCTGCGCGAGGACGACGCCATGCCGGTGGCCGAATGCGCGCAACTGATCATCGACGGCATGCAGGCCAGAAAACGCGAGGTGGTGATGACCGCCAAAGGCAAGCTGGGACGCTGGCTCAAGCTGCTGGCGCCCGGTCTGATCGAGAAGATGGCGCTCAATGCACTGAAGGACGACGTCAAGCCGCACAGCTGAAAAGGGTACAATGGCGGTTTCGCGTCAAACCAGGCGTACCAACAATAACCATTTATGAGTGCCGCCATGTCAGACACCCTGTTTACCGATTTGAACCTCAGCGCCCCCATCCTGAAAGCGCTGAAAGAGGTGGGCTACGAAGCCCCATCCCCGATCCAGGCTGCCACCATCCCCCACCTGCTGGAAAACCGCGACGTGCTCGGCACCGCGCAAACCGGCACCGGCAAGACCGCAGCCTTCGCCCTGCCGATCCTGTCCCGCATCGACATCAAGCAAACCGCGCCGCAAGCGCTGGTGCTGGCGCCGACGCGCGAGCTGGCGATCCAGGTCGCCGAAGCGTTCCAGCGCTACGCCGCCCACATCCCGAAATTCCATGTGCTGCCGATCTACGGCGGCCAGTCCTACGGCCCGCAGCTGCAGGCGCTGCGCCGCGGCGTGCACGTGGTGGTCGGCACCCCGGGCCGCGTCATCGACCACCTGGAAAAAGGCTCGCTCGACCTGTCCGAGCTGAAAACCCTGGTGCTGGACGAAGCCGACGAAATGCTGCGCATGGGCTTTATCGAAGACGTTGAACGCATCCTGCAGGAGACCCCGGACAGCCGCCAGACCGCGCTGTTCTCGGCCACCATGCCGGCCCAGGTCAAGCGCATCGCCACCACCTACCTGAACGATCCGGCCGAAGTGGCGGTGGCGGCCAAGACCACCACCAACACCAATATCCGCCAGCGCTACTGGCTGGTGAGCGGCATGCACAAGCTGGACGCGCTGACCCGCATCCTGGAAGCCGAGCCGTTCGACGGCATGATCATCTTCTCGCGCACCAAGATCGGCACCGAGGAACTGGCGGAGCGCCTGCAGGCGCGCGGCTTCTCGGCCGGCGCCATCAACGGCGACATGCAGCAGGCGGCGCGCGAGCGCATCATCGGCCAGCTGAAAGACGGCAAGATCGACATCCTGGTCGCCACCGACGTCGCCGCCCGCGGCCTGGACGTGGAACGCATCTCGCACGTGGTCAACTACGACGTGCCGTACGACCCGGAAAGCTACACCCACCGTATCGGCCGCACCGGCCGCGCCGGCCGCAGCGGCGACGCGATCCTGTTCATCACCCCGCGCGAGCGCAACCTGCTGAAACTGATCGAGCGCACCACGCGCCAGCCGGTGACGCCGATGACGCTGCCGACGCTGCAGGCGGTCAACGACGTCCGCATCAGCAAGTTCAAGGACCAGATCACCGACACCCTGGCGCAGGAAGGCCTGTCCTTCTTTGAAAACCTGGTGCGCGAGTACGAGGCTGAACACAATATCCCGGCGGTGGAAGTCGCCGCGGCGCTGGCCATGATGGCCTGCGGCGGCAAGCCTCTGCTGCTGGACAAGTCGCGCGAAAAAGGCTGGCACGAAGACGGCGCCCCGCGCCAGGAAGGCCGCGAGTCGCGTGAACCGCGTGAACCACGCGAGCCGCGCGAACCGCGTCCGAAGAAGGAGCGTATCGCACGCGAGCCGGAGCAGGGCATGGCCACCTACCGCGTGGAAGTCGGCTACGAGCACGGCGTCAAGCCGGGCAATATCGTCGGCGCCATCGCCAACGAAGGCGGCATCGACTCCAAGTTCATCGGCCGTATCGAGATCTACGACGATTACTCGCTGCTGGACATGCCGGCCGACCTGCTGCCAGGCGATATCGACGCCCTGCAGGCGCTGCGCGTCGCCGGCCAGCCCCTGCGCCTGCACCGCGACGGCGAAACCCCGCCGCCGGCGCCGGCCGCCAAGGCGCCGCGCGCCGCCAAGCCGGAGCGCGCCGCGCCGGAGCTGTCCTCGCGTGCGGACGACGACGAGCCAATGTTTGAAGAAGCGCCCAAGCGCAACAAGAAGGACAAGCAAGACGGCGGCCCGAAACCGCTGCCGCTGCGCCCCTACCGCGTGGAAGTCGGCTCGGCCGACGGCGTCAGCGCCGGCAACCTGGTGGGCGCCATCTCCAACGAAAGCGGCCTCGAATCGCGCTATATCGGCCGCATCGAGATTCTGGAAGACCACGCCTTCATCGAAATGCCCGAAGGCATGCCGGACGACATCTTCAAGCACCTGCGCAAGGTCTGGGTCGGCGGCAAGCAGCTGAAAATGTCCCTGGCCGACGCCATGCCGCCCATGACCGGCAAACACACCCCGCCGAAAAAGCCAGTCGGCAAACCCAAGCGCTAAGCCGCAGCGGGGACTCGAGGGGCGGGCAGTGCGCCCAGCCCTCGAGGAAACTCGCTAAAAAATTGAACGATTCTTTACGATTTCTGTCGAAAACATGCGGAAATCGCTGTCCTCATGCCAACTTGCCGGCAGGATCGCGTTTTTCGTACCCCCGGCCACCCTCTGTTTCTTTCTCAATTAGCTGAGCCTGCACCAGCGGCTGAACGAATTGGATACTGCCCAGGAAGACCTGTTGCTGGATTAGCTGCAGCCGCGCTATGCTGCGGGCAATCCCGATCCTCGCGAAGGAAAAGCATGCTCAAACTGATCCGCCACTCCCTGTGCGCCGCCGTTGGGGCGGCAGCGGTAGGCGCCACCGCTGCACCGGCCGACGCGGTCGTCACCAAGCCGATGGACTTGCAGGACTACCTCGCGCTGAAGGGGCCCGCACCCGACAAGCGTATCGCCTATGGCACCGCCCCAAGCCAGTTCGTCGAGTTGTTCAAGCCCGCCGGCCCCGGCCCGCACCCGGTGGTGGTGCTGATCCACGGCGGCTGCTGGACCGTGCACTTCGGCGGGATCGAACAAATGCGCAATATGGCCGGCGCGCTGACCAAGCAAGGCATCGCCGTGTGGAACGTGGAATACCGCCGCTATGACGAGGAAGGCGGCGGCTACCCTGGCATGTACCAGGACGTCGCCACCGCCGTCGACCTGCTGAAGCACGAAGCCAAGACCAGCGCCCTGGACCTGAACCGCATCGTCGCCGTCGGCCACTCCGCCGGCGGTCATCTTGCACAATGGGCCGTCTCGCGCCACAAGCTGCCCGAATGGAGCCCCGCCTGGGCCCCGCAGCCGTTGCCGATCAATACCGTGATCAGCCTGGGCGGCCTGGCCGACCTGCGCAACGAAGCGGCCCTGATCCGCCGCACCTGCGACCGCGAAACCGCCCAACTCGCCGGCCTCCCCAGCGCAAGCCGCCCCGACGTCTTCGCCGACACCTCCCCCGCTGAAATGCTGCCGGCCGGCGTGCGCACCATCCTGATTCACGGCGAGCGCGACGACATTTCCCCCACGGTCACCGGCGAAAACTACGCCCGCCGCGCCAAAGCCGCCGGCGACCCCGCCGAAGTCCTGGTCCTCCCTGGCGGCAGCCACTACGACGAAGTCTCCGCCGACTCGAAAGCCTGGGCCATCGTCAACGCCCAGATCCAAAAGGCATTGCGCCCGGCACCTTAAGTATTTGCCGATAAGCACCGTAAACAGAGTTGAGGAAATCCACTCAATTACTTTACGGTGAAAATAAACACGAACGTCAATGCAGGTGTTGCTCACCAGAACTATTTGCGCTCAGCAAGTTCTGGTGGCGCCAGCATTGCGCGTTTGGCTAGTGGTCAGCGCATTAATTCCGCTCAGGACGATGCGGCGGGGCTGGCGGTCAGCTCCCGCATGACTTCCATGATCAACGGCCTGCGCCAGGCCAACCGCAATGCCAGTGACGCAGTTGCAATGTTGCAGGTGGCAGAGGGCGGTATGGGCCAGATCGCGGAGAATTTCCAGCGCATCCGCGAACTGGCGATCCAGGCTGGCAACAGTACCAACACCGCCGATGACCGCAAGGCGCTGCAAAGCGAAGTGGACCAGCTGATGGCGGCGAACTACCAGATTGTCACCGAGGCAAGCTTTAACGGCCGCCATCTGCTGGACGGCAGCTTCCACGAGAGCTTGCAGACGGGGGCCGAGTCGGGCCACACCTTGCAGCTGGCGATCCAGACCATTCTCCCCACCGGCACCAACAAGCAGGGCTTGGTCGCAGTGCCGGTGAAGCAGGTCCAGTCGACTGGCGGCACAGTGAGCGGGGCACTGCTGGCAGGCGACCTCACCATCAACGGGCAAACCATCAATCCCAGCGTTGCCGGTGCCGGTGCGGGGCAAAGCAGCGACAGCGCCTACGCGATCGCCGCTGCCATCAATGCAAAAAATTCGCCCGAGTTTTCAGCCACGGCCAGCAATACGGTAAGCGGCAATGTTGGCGGCGCGACCAATATTGCCAATGGCGCCCTGACCATCAATGGTGTCGCGATCGGCGCCATCGCCGGCGGCAATGGCGCAGCGTCGGCCGCCGCGGCAGCCGCCGCCATCGGTGCCGCGGCCGGCTCGACCGGGGTGACCGCCTCCGCCAGCGGCAACACGCTCACATTGACGGCGGGAGATGGCCGCAACATCGTCATCGGCGGAATTAGCGGTCCGCTGGGCCTGAACAATGCGACGGTGCGCGGCACCGTTACGCTCAGTAACGTCGCTGATCCCCGTGCCGAGGATCTGGTGGTTGGCGGGAACCAGCCATCCAAGGCCGGTTTCAATGCCGGCGCGATCAACCCGGTCGACACCGGCGCCACGGTAATGGAGCCGGGCAGCGGCGATGCACGCGATCCGCCGATAGAGCTGGACGACGTTGCCAGCGTATCGTCCGCATTGGATTACATCGATACCAAGCTGGAGTTGATCAGCAGCATACGGGCGTCGCTCGGCGCCTCGCAGAACCGGCTGGCGGCGGTACAAAAGAACCTGGATAGCAGCTCGGTGAACCTGTCTAGCGCGCGCTCGCGCATACTCGACACCGACTATGCCAGCGAAACCGCCATACATACCCGCAGCCTGATCCTGCAGCAGGCCGGCAGCGCCATGGTGGCGCAGGCGAACGCGTTGCCGCGCCAGGTGTTTGTCTTGCTGCGCCGCTAGGTTCAGGCCGGGTATTTGATGGCGTTGAGCTGGATCTTGTCCAGCGCCGCCGCGTGCAGGTCGACATCGAGCTTGTCGGCGATCTGCACCAGGTAGAGCAGCACGTCGGCCAGCTCCTGCCGCACCGCCTCGTGCTGGCCTGGCGCCAGTTCGTCCGCGCGGCCGCTTGGCAGCCACTGGAAATGCTCGGCCAGTTCGGCCACTTCCACCGACAGCGCCATCGCCAGGTTCTTGGGCGTGTGGTACTGCTCCCAGTCGCGCGCAGCGGCGAAGGCGCGCGTGCGCGCGCGCAGGTCGGCCAGCGAATCGAGCGGGGCGCTCATGCGGCCGCCTTCTCCATGAACACGCTCAGGGGATCGTCGCGGTAATCGCCATACGGCCCGCGCACGGTGTAGCCCAGGCGCTGGTACAGGCCGATCGCCTCCGGCTGCGACGGCCCGGTCTCCAGCATGAACTGGCGGCAGCCGCGCGCCTGCGCCTCCGCTTCCAGCATGCCCAGCATGCGCTGTGCCACGCCCTGGCCGCGCGCCGACGGGTGCACGAACATGCGCTTAACCTCGCCATACGACGGCGTCACCACCATGGCGCCGCAGCCCACCGCCGCGCCGCCGGCATCGCGCGCCACGGCGAACAGCACATTCGGCTGCAGCAGGGAATCCATATCGAGCGCATACACGCTCTCCGGCGGATACAAAGACAGCTGGTAGGCGTCCAGCAGGTCGATCAAAGCCACGATTTCGGGCTGGTTGGGGGATTCGAGTTTGATGTCCATCCCAGAATGGTATCATCCCTGCGCCACCTGACCGGGGCCGGTCCGGGGCGAGACATGTATAAGGATAATCAATGAAATCGCTAGTACCTCACGCCATTGCACTGGCAGTCAGTGCGCTTGTCGCCACCAGCGGCATAGCAGCCGACCATAGCGCGCCATCCGCCCGCGCCGAGAATCCCTACCTGAGCCAGGCCGATGCCGCCGCCCGTTCCGCGCGCGTGTCCAACGTCGCCTACGTCCTGGATTTCACCCTGACCGGCAAGGAAAACTTCAGCAACACCACCACCGTCACCTTCGACCTGAAGGACAACGCCCAGCCCCTGACCATCGACCTGAACAAGGCTACCGTCAAGCGCCTGGTCGTCAACGGCAAGACCGTGGCCGCGCCGCAGTACAACAACTGGTTCATCACGCTGGCTGCCGCCGACCTGCAGGCCGGCCGCAACACCGTGACGGTGGACTTCGAGCGCCCGCACAGCACCAATGGCGAAGGCCTGCACCGCATGGTCGACCCGGCCGACGGCCGCGTCTACACCTACTCGCACTTCGAACCGGCCGCCGCGCACCAGATGTTCGCGCTGTTCGACCAGCCGGACCTGAAGGCCACCTACCAGGTCAATGTGACTGCGCCCGCCGACTGGACCGTGGTATCGACCGCGCGCGAGACCAAGGTGGAAGACGCCGCCGGCCAGGCCGGCATGAAGCGCTGGACCTTCCCCGCCTCCAAGATCCTGAGCCCGTACAACTTCTCGCTGCACGCCGGCCCGTACAAGGTGTGGGAAGACGCCAAGAGCGCCAAGTACCCGATGCGCCTGTTCTCGCGCCAGTCGGTGGCCGACCAGGTCGATCCGGCCATGTGGTTCGAGTACACCAGGCAAGGCCTGGCCTGGTTTGACGAATACTTCGGCATCCCTTACCAGTACGCCAAGTACGACCAGTTGATCGTGCCGGACTTCCTGTACGGCGCGATGGAAAACGCCGGCGCCGTGACCTTCGCCGAGCACTCCTTCCTGTACAAGAACAAGCCGACCGGCGCCCAGAAGCACGACCTGGCCAGCGTGATCATGCACGAGATGGCGCACCAGTGGTTCGGCGACCTGGTCACCATGCAGTGGTGGAACGGCCTGTGGCTGAACGAGAGCTTCGCCTCCTTCATGGGCACCCTGGCCACCGCCGAAGCGACCGAATTCAAGGACTCGGCCTGGCAGTACTTCTACGCCCAGGGCAAGTCGGCCGCCTATGTGATGGACCAGCGCGTCACCACGCACGCGATCGAGACCCCGGTGCCGTCCACCGCCAACGCCTTCGACAATATCGACGCCATCACCTACTCCAAGGGCGCCTCCACCCTGAAGCAGCTGCGCCACCTGCTGGGCGAGGAAACCTTCCGCCAGGGCGTGCACAACTACCTGGTCAAGTACCAGTGGAAGAACGCCAAGCTGGATGACTTCATCGGCAGCCTGGCCGGCGCCGCCGGCCGCGACCTGGGCCAGTGGACCCAGGACTGGCTGTACCAGCCGGGCGTCAACACCATCGCCGCCAATTACAGCTGCAAGGGCGGCAAGATCGACGCCTTCAGCCTGAAGCAGACCGCCGTGGCGCAGTTCCCGACCCTGCGCGAGCAGCGCGTGCAGCTGGCCCTGATGCAGAAGAAGGGCAAGCAGCTGAACGTGGCCAAGGTGCTGCCGGTGACCTACAAGGGCGCCGTCACCGAAGTGCCGGAGCTGAAAGGCGCGGCCTGCCCGGACCTGGTCTACCCGAACTACCAGGACTGGGGCTTCGTGAAAGCCAAGCTCGATGCGCGCTCCTTCGGCACCGCGCGCAAGGACGTCAGCAAGGTGGAAGACAAGCTGCTGCGCACCATGCTGTGGCACAGCATGTGGGACAACGTGCGCGACGGCGAGCTGGCGCTGAATGAATTCATCGACACGGTGCTGATCAACGCGCCGCTGGAGAAGGACTACGTGCTGCTGGGCGACGTGCTGGGCAAGACCGGCCAGGCGATCCGCTACCTGCGCACCATGGCGCCGGACGGCGCCTACACCAACGGCGTGGCGGCCCGCATCGAGAAGATGGCCTGGGCCCAGGCCAAGGCCGCCAAGGGCGACTTCCAGCGCCGCTGGTTCGGCACCTGGCTGGGCGCCGCCGGCAGCAAGGAATCGCTGGCGCGCATCGCCGCCATGCTGGACGGCCGCGAAAAGCTGGAAGGCCTGACCCTGGGCCAGGACCTGCGCTGGCAGATGATCGCCATCCTGAACAACAAGGCCTACCCGGGCGCCGAAGAGCGCATCGTCGCCGAGCAGGCGCGCGACAAGTCCGACAGCGGCGAACTGGCCGCGGTGGCGGCGCAGGCTGCGCGTCCGGATGCGAAAGTGAAGCAGGAATGGCTGGCCAAAATCAACGACACCCAGACCAAGCTGCCGTTCTCGCGCATCCGCACCGCGATGCACGCGCTGTACCCGTCCTCGCAGGTGGCGTTGAACGAGCAGAGCGCGTCGGCGCGCCTGGCGCAGCTGCCGCTGCTGGACAAGTCGGCCGGCCCGGTCTTCATGCGCGATTATGCCGGCGCCATGATCCCGGCCACCTGCACCCCGGCCAGCGTGCAGCGCCTGGCTGATGCCGCTGCCGCCAACCCTGGCCTGAGCGCCGGCACCCGCCGTTCGCTGCTGGTGGCGCACCAGGAAGACCAGCGCTGCGTGGCGATGCGCCAGGCGCTGACCGTCAAGCTGGACTAAGGCCAAACGCCGGGCGCAGGCCCGGCGCCCGCACAGCCCTGCCATCTCTTGAGGTGATTTTTCGAGAGACTTTATGGCAGGGCTTTCTTATAGAATCAGCCCTTCGTCCAAAAAATAAGGGTATTGCTTATGAAGATGAAACTGATTCTTGCCGCTAGCGCACTGGCGCTGGTGGGTTGCGCGGGTACCCAGCCGCAACTGGGCGGCGCCAGCACGGTGGCCACCGGCAGCGCCGGCGGCGCCACCGCCAGCAACGCCAGCACCCAGCTGGAAAAATGCGACAAGCCGCTGGGCACCCTGGCGGTGGTGGAAGACCGCAGCGCGCCGTGGTACCAGCAACTGGGCCAGTACAAGCTTGGCTCCACCACGCCGGTGCTGCGCATGATGATCCAGCAGTCGAACTGCTTCGTGGTGGTGGAGCGCGGCGCCGCCATGGACAATATGATGGGCGAGCGCGCACTGGAAAAATCCGGTGAGATGCGTGCCAACAGCAATTACGGCAAGGGCCAGATCGCCGCTGCCGATTACACCATGAGCCCGACCATCACCTTCAGCCAGAAGGGCACCCAGGGCGTGGGCGGCAGCCTTGGCGGCTTCGGCGTGCTCGGTAGCGTGGCTGGCCTGGTGGCCGGCAGCATGAAGGCCAACGAGGCATCGACCATGCTGCTGATGATCGACAACCGTTCCGGCGTGCAGCTGGCGGCGGCCGAGGGCAGCGCCAAGAACTTCGACTTCGGCCTGTTTGGCGGCTTGTTCGGCGGCGGCGGCTTCGGCACGGCCGGCGGCTACAGCAACACGCCGGAAGGCAAGATCCTGGTAGCGTCCTTCATGGACTCCTACAACAACGTGGTGCGCGCCGTGCGCAACTACAAGGCGCAGGAAGTCGCCGGCGGCCTGGGTACCGGCGGTGCGCTGGGCGTACAGGGCGGCACCACTCCGGCCTCCCAGCCAGCTGTGGCACCGGCTGCCGCGCCAGCCAAGCCAAAGGCCAAGAAGAAGGCCTGATTGCGGCCTTACGCCTGCACTGCCAGCAAGTCGAGCAGCGCAGGCAACGGGGCCGGGCGGCCCAGCAGGTAGCCTTGCAATGCATGGCAGCCGTGGGCCGCCAGGAAGTCGGCCTGGGCCTGGGTCTCCACGCCCTCGGCCACCACCCGTAATCCCATATGCCCGGCCATCGCCAGGATGGCCTGCACGATCACCACGTCGTTGGCGTCGTCCGGCATGTCCATGATGAAGCTGCGGTCGATCTTCAGTTCATACAGCGGCATGCGCTTCAGGTAGGCCAGGCTGGAATAGCCGGTGCCGAAATCGTCGATCGAAAAGCGCACCCCCATCGCGGCCAGCTCGTTCATGCGCGCCACGGTTTCCTCCAGCTTCTCCACCAGCAGGCCTTCGGTCACTTCCAGGATCAGCAGGGCCGGTTCCACGCCGTGCTCCAGCAGGGTGCTGCGCACCTGCTGCACAAAGTCGGCCTGGCGGAACTGCTGCGGGCTGACGTTGACCGACAGCGGCAGCGAGAGCCCCTGCGCCGCCATGCGCTGCTGCGCCAGGCAGGCCTGCTTCAGCGCCCACATCCCGAGCGGCACGATCAGGCCCACTTCTTCCGCCAGCGGGATGAAGATGGCGGGCGACACCATGCTGCCGTCGTCGCGCTCCCAGCGCATCAGCAGCTCGGCGCCGTGCAGCCGTCCCTGGCAGTCGAACTGCGGCTGGTAGGCCATGTGCAGGCGCTCCTGCTCGATGGCCTGCGCCAGTTCGCGCTCCAGCGTCAGGCGCCGCTCGACCTCGGCCTGCATGGTGGTTTCGAAATAGGCGATGCCGTTGCGGCCGGCCCCTTTGGCGCGGTACATCGCGGTATCGGCTTCGCGCAGCAGGTCGTCGGCGCTCTGGCCGAACTTGGGCAGCAGGGTCACGCCGATGCTGGCCGAGCTGGCGTAGAACTGGCCGCCGATCTGGAATTCCTGCGCCAGCGCGGCGCGGACCTTTTCCGCCACCTGCTGCGCGGCGTTGCCGGCCGCCGCCAAATCCGGCGCCAGGTGCGACAGCAGCACCACGAATTCGTCGCCGCCGATGCGCGCCACGGTATCGCTCTTGCGCACCACGGCGGACAGCCGTTCGGCGGCCAGGCGCAGCAAGGTG
Organism: Pseudoduganella sp. OTU4001; assembly: GCF_038440195.1. Taxonomy (NCBI): domain Bacteria; kingdom Pseudomonadati; phylum Pseudomonadota; class Betaproteobacteria; order Burkholderiales; family Oxalobacteraceae; genus Pseudoduganella; species Pseudoduganella sp. OTU4001. The sequence continues at coordinate 139,489 of NZ_JASATG010000004.1, forward strand.
TCGCCGGTGGCGTGGCCGCGCGCGTCGTTGATGGTCTTGAAGCGGTCCAGGTCGACGAACATGACGGCGCTGAACACCTGCTGGCGCTCGGAGCTGGCCAGCAGGTTGCCCAGCCGGTCCAGCAACAGGCGCCGGTTCGGCAGGCCGGTCAGCGGATCGTAGAAGGCCAGCTGCTCGCCCTCGGCCAGCGAGCGCGCCAGGTGGCGCAGCAGCACGCCGCTGCTGAAGGTAAGGGTGCCGGCGATGAACAGGTAGTTGACGGCGACAATGGCGGCGCGCGTGGGGGCATCGTCGGACAGGCCGATGGCGTCCGGGTCGGGCGGCGGCGCATAGCCGGTCAGCACGATCGCCAGCGCCCCTGCCAGCAGCAGCCAGATGGCAGGTCTCAGGCCCACCAGCAGCGCGGCCAGGCAGGGCACCACCAGCAGATAGGTATGGGCCACCGGGCCGACCTGCAGCATCAGGCCGACGCCGACGGCAAAGGCAATCAGGAGGAATTGCAGCGCACGCGCCGGGTAGGACAGCACGCGCTCCAGGCGCCATAGCATGGCCAGCCAGCCCAGGGCGAGTACGTCCAGCACCACGATGCCCCACATCCCTTCGCGCGCGTACTTGAACATGCTGGGCACGGCCGTGCACAGCCCCAGGACCAGGATTACCTGCACCAGGCGTGTAAAGATGGTTTCACGCCAGTGCGTAATTTGATCCGGGCTGCTCATTCTTCTCGTTCTCCGTCTGCAGGGAACGATGGTACGCGCAAACCCCAGAGCTGTCACCTTTGGTAAAATTTGCTTGAGTATTAAGCCTTACAGGAGTGAACTGTTGACTGCAATCCGTGTCATGCTGGTAGACGACCATCCCTTGCTGCGCGCCGGCCTGGCCGACGCCATTGCCGCCCAGGACGACATGCAGGTGGTGGCGGAGGCGGGCGACGGCCAGCAGGCGGTGGCCGCCTGGGCCGAAAGCCGTCCCGACCTGGCCATCATGGATATCGCCATGCCTGGCATGTGCGGGGTGGAGGCGTTGCAGCAGATCCGCAGCCGCTTCCCGGCGGCCCGCATCGTCATGCTGACCACCTTCGGCGGCGACGTGCAGGTAAGGCGCGCACTGGAGGCCGGCGCCGCGGGCTTCCTGCTGAAAAGCAGCTTGCGCAAGGAGCTGGTGGGCATGATCCGCGCGGTGCACGCGGGCCAGCGCTATATCTCGCCGGAGATTGCGCAGCAGCTGGCCAGCCACCTGGGGGCGGGCCAACTGAGCGAACGGGAAGTGGAAGTGCTGCGCTGCGCCGCCGACGGCAATGCCAACAAGCGCATTGCCGCCGAACTGGCCATTTCGGAGGAAACCGTGAAAGCGCATATGCGCAGCATCCTGTCCAAGCTGGATGCCAATGACCGCACGCATGCGGTCACCATTGCGCTCAAGCGCGGGATTCTTTCGCTATAGCCATCACCACCAGCATCGCCACGGCCGGCAGCAGGCCGATGCCCATGCCCCAGCGCGACGCCAGCGCACCGGCCACGCAGCCGGCGGCAAAGGCCAGCACGCCACCGCCCAGCACGGCCAGCGTGGGCCGCTCGGCGCCGCCGACGCGGTCCAGCGCATCGATCACCAGTTGCGTGACATTGCCGGTCATGACGGTGCTGGCCGGCAGCTTGGCCAGCAGCAGTTTGCCGTAGCCGTTCTGGGCGCCCATGGCGGCCGCGCACAGCAGGCCGGCCGCCATGTCCCAGCGCGCGCCGGCGGCAGCGGCCAGCATCAGGGCCGCCTGCAGCAGGTGCGAGGAGCGCAGCGCATCGTCGCCCGCGCGCTGGCGGCGCCGCACCAGGGCGCGCACCGCCACCACGCCGGCCACGAAGGCGGGGAAGGCCAGTAGCTTGAGCAAGACGTCGTTGCCCGGCGCGACCACTTCGCGCCCCAGCAGGACGAAGTTGCCCGTCACGTGGGCGGTGAACAGGCCGTGCAGGGCGATGAAGCCAAGCGTATCGACATAGCCGGCCAGGAAACTCAGGCTTGCGCCGCGTGCTGCCATGGATCCTCCTTGTGTTCCAGATCATGCCAGGCCACCAGCAAAAAGCCGCCGGCCAGGCCCAGGTGCTCGTAAAAGGCGTTGGCTGCCATGAAGCGCGGCACGCCCGCCATTTCCCAGTAGCGGTTGGCGATGAAGCTGGCCGCCACCGTGAACAGGGCCAGCCAGGCCGCGCCCAGCCAGCGCAGGCGGCCGCTCAGGACCATGGCCGCCGCTCCCAGTTCGCCGGCGATGACCGCCACCGCCAGCGGCGCGGCGGGCTGCAGCCCGAAGTGCTGCATCTCGCCGACCGCGCTGCCGAAGTCGAGCAGCTTGTTCAAGCCGCCCTGCAGGTAGGCCGCGCACAGCAGGAGCAGGGCCAGCCAGTGCAGGGCGCGCATGGCGCGGGGAAGCTGCGGCGCCATGTCACACCGCCCAGCAGGAGCAGCCCAGCGCGCCCCAGAACGACTTCAGGTCGGCAATCGGCAGGGAGCGCGTCCAGGCCGTCGCGTGCTGGTGGCCGTGCATGCCGCACTGGCTTGCGCAGCCGCAGGCCGCCGCTGCCGCCATGGCGGCGGTGCGTGCATGGCCGGCCCCGCGTGCCGCCTCGCCCGGCTTGACGCCCCAGGCGCCGTAGCCGCCGTAGCGCCGCACCGGCGACCAGTCCGGCATGGCCGGCGGCGCCGGCGGATCAAGCTCGCCGAACGGGCCGGCCGCATACACCACCTTGCCGCCCACCACCGTCAAGAGCGAGGTGGTATCGGCAATCTCGTCCTCCGCGCAGCGCAGGAAATCGCGGTCCGGCACCATCAGGTCCGCCAGCTGGCCGACCGCGATGCGGCCCTTCTTGCCTTCCTCGTTGGAGAACCAGGTCACGTTTTCGGTCCACATGCGCAGCGCCGCCTCGCGGTCCAGCAGGTTGCGCTGCGGGTAGAGCCGCATGCCGCCCACCGTGCGCCCGGTGGTCAGCCAGGACAGCGACACCCACGGGTTGTAGGACGCCACGCGCGTGGCATCGGTGCCGGCCGACACCTTGACGCCCGATTCGAGCAGGTACTTGACCGGCGGCGTCGCTTCGGCCGCCGCCGCGCCGTAGCGCTCGACGAAGTATTCGCCCTGGTAGGCCATGCGGTGCTGCACCGCCACGCCGCCGCCCAAGGCGGCGATGCGGTCGATCGACTGCGGCGAAATCGTTTCGGCGTGGTCGAAGAACCAGTGCAGGCCATCGAGCGGCATGTCGCGGTTCACTTTCTCGAACACGTCCAGCGCGCGCGAAATGGTCTCGTCATAGGTGGCGTGCATGCGCCACGGCCAGCGGTTCTGCACCAGGATGCGCACCACGCCTTCCAGGTCGTCTTCCATATTGGCCGGCATATCCGGGCGCGGCTCGCGGAAGTCTTCGAAGTCCGCCGCCGAGAAGGTCAGCATTTCGCCGGCGCCGTTGTGGCGGAAATAGTCGTCGCCCTGCTGGTACTTGCTGTGCGCCGCCCAGTGCAGGAAGTCTTCCTTCTCCTGTTTCGGCTTTTGCGTGAACAGGTTGTAGGCCAGGCGCACCGTCAGCTCGCCGGCATCGGCCAGCTGCTGGATCACCTGGTAATCCTCGGGATAATTCTGGTTGCCGCCGCCCGCATCCAGCGCGCCGGTCACGCCCAGGCGGTTCAGCTCGCGCATGAAGTGGCGGGTCGAGTTCAGCTGGTATTCCGGCGGCAGTTTCGGTCCCTTGGCCAGCGTGGCGTACAGGATCGAGGCATTCGGCTTGGCCAGCAGCAGGCCGGTCGGATTGCCGGCGCTATCGCGCAGGATCTGGCCGCCCGGCGGCTGCGGCGTATCGCGGTCGTAGCCCACGGCGCGCAGTGCGGCGCCGTTCAGCAGCGCGCGGTCGTACAGGTGCAGGATGAATACCGGCGTGTCCGGCGCGGCGGCATTCAGCTCCTCGATGGTGGGCAGGCGTTTTTCCACGAACTGGTGTTCGGTGAAGCCGCCCACCACGCGCACCCATTGCGGCGCCGGCGTGATCGCCACCTGGGCGCGCAGCATGGCCATGGCGTCGGCCAGCGAGCGCACGCCATCCCAGCGCAATTCCATATTGAAGTTCAGGCCACCGCGGATCAGGTGCAGGTGGTTGTCGATCAGGCCCGGCAGCACGCGCCGGCCCTGCAGGTCGATGATGCGGGTGTGCGGACCCGCCAGCGGCAGGATCTCGCGCGCCTCGCCGACGTGCGAAAAACGGCCGCCGCTGACGGCGACCGCTGCGGCCTCGGGCTGGCGGCGGTCCAGCGTCGTGAAGCGGCCGTTATGAAGAATCAGTTCAGGCGTGGTCATTCTTTCTCCTGAGGTTTGGCAGCGCAAGGCAGTTCACCGAAGCAGTGCGGTTTTACCTGTTCTTGCAGCCATGATACCTGCTCCGGCTTGGGGGCCAGCCACTGGCGCACCAGCGGCGGCACCTGCTCGCCCAGCAGGATGCCGAGCAGCCCGACCAGCGCCACCACGGGCGGCGCCGGCGAGCGCACGTTCAGTACGCCGTACAAAATGCCGGCCAGCAGGCCGGCACCCAGCGAGAGAAGATAGATCTTCACTGGCCTTCCTTGGCGTGGAACATGGTCTGGGCGTAGATGATGCCCAGGCCGTAGGCGCCGCCGAACTTCTTGGCGATGCCGGTGGTCAGCTCATAGGTATCGGTACGGGCCCAGTCGCGCTGCAGCTCCAGCATGTACTGCAGCGAGGTCATTGGACGCGCGCCGGCCTGCACCATGCGCTCCATGGCGCGCACATGCGCTTCTTCCGACACGTCGCCGCAGGCGTCGGCGATCACGTACACCTCGAAGCCCTGGTCCAGCGCCGACAGCGCCGGGCCGACGATGCATACCGAGGTCCACAGGCCGGCCAGCACGATGCGCTGCTTGCCGATGGCGTTCACGCGGCGGATGATGTTCTCGTCTTCCCAGGTGTTCATCGAGGTGCGGTCGGTGATTTCTGCGCCCGGGAAGGCGGCCTTGATCTCATCGAACACCGGGCCGGAGAAGCTTTTCTCGGCCACGCTGGTGACGATGGTCGAGACGTCGAAGCCGGCGGCGGCATGCGCCACCAGGGCGGCGTTGTTACGCAGCTGCACCGCGTCGATGGAGTGGGTGGCGAACGCCATCTGCGACTGGTGGTCGATCATGATCAGGGTGTGGTCGCGCGGGGTCAGCAGCAGTGCGCCCGGGGTGGCTTTGGCGGTAATGGTCATAATAGTCTTCCTTTCAGTGGTTACCAGAGCGGTTTCAGTTTGTCGAGGGCGGCGGCAACGCCGGCGCCGTAGGCCTGGTCGGCATTGTTGCAGTTTTCGATGTGGCGCTGCTGGATGTGCAGCGGCGCCCCTTGCAGCGAACGCGCGGTGTTGTCGAACAGGGCCTGGCGCTGCTGTTCATCCATCAGGCGGAACAGGGCGCGCGGCTGGCTGTAGTAATCGTCGTCGGCGCGGTGGTTCCAGCGCGCGGCGGCGCCGTCCAGTGCCAGCGGCGGTTCGGCGTAGGCCGGCTGCTGCGCCCATTCGCCATGCGAGTTCGGCTCGTAGCCGATGGTGCCGCCGTGGTTGCCGTCCACCCGCATGCCGCCGTCGCGGTGATAGCTGTGGAACGGGCAGCGCGGCGTGTTGACCGGGATCTGGTGGTGGTTCACCCCCAGGCGGTAGCGCTGCGCATCGCCGTAAGCGAACAGGCGCGATTGCAGCATGCGGTCGGGCGAGAAGCCGATGCCCGGCACCACATTGGCCGGCGTGAAGGCGGCCTGCTCGACGTCGGCGTGGTAGTTGTCCGGATTGCGGTTCAGCTCCAATACGCCCACTTCGTGCAGCGGGTAATCCTTGTGCGGCCAGACCTTGGTCAGGTCGAAGGGATTGAAGGCTGCCTGCGCCGCCTGCTGCTCGGTCATCAGCTGCACCTTCAGCGTCCAGCGCGGGTATTCGCCGCGCTCGATCGCTTCGAACAGGTCGCGCTGCGACGATTCGCGGTCTTTCGCGATCAGCTCCGCCGCCTCGGCGTCGGTCAGGTTGACGATGCCTTGCTGGCTCACAAAGTGGAACTTGACCCAGTGCCGCTCGCCCGCCGCGTTGATGAAGCTGAAGGTGTGGCTGCCGAATCCGTGCATGTGGCGGTAGGAGGCCGGGATGCCGCGCTCGCTCATCACGATGGTGACCTGGTGCAGCGCTTCCGGCAGCAGGGTCCAGAAGTCCCAGTTGTTCTCGGCGCTGCGCAGGTTGCTGCGCGGGTCGCGCTTGACGGCGTGGTTCAGGTCCGGGAACTTGAGCGGATCGCGCATGAAGAACACCGGCGTGTTATTGCCCACCACGTCCCAGTTGCCTTGCTCGGTGTAGAACTTGACGGCGAAGCCGCGGATGTCGCGCTCCGCGTCGGCCGCGCCGCGCTCGCCCGCCACGGTGGAGAAGCGCACGAACGCCTCGGTCTTCTTGCCCACCGCGCCGAACAGCGCCGCCTTGCTATAGCGCGAGATATCGTGCGTCACGGTGAAAGTGCCGAAGGCGCCCGAGCCCTTGGCGTGCATGCGCCGCTCCGGGATCACTTCGCGGTGGAAGTGGGCCAGCTTTTCCAGGTGCCACACATCCTGCAGCAGCATGGGGCCGCGCGGGCCGGCCGTTTCCACGTTCTGGTTATCCGCGACCGGCGCGCCGGCCGCGGTAGTCAACAGTCGGTCCATGGCTTATCCCTTGATGAAGGCCAGCAGGTCGGCGTTCAGCTTGTCCTTGTGGGTATCGGTCAGGCCATGCGGCGCGCCCGGGTACACCACCAGCTTGGCGTTCTTCAGCAGCTTGGCCGCCGCGTGCGCGGAAGCGCCGATCGGCACGATCTGGTCGTCGTCGCCGTGCAGCACCAGCATCGGGATCTCGATCTTCTTCAGGTCGGCGGTGAAATCGGTCTCCGAGAAGGCCTTGATGCAGTCGTAGGTGTTCTTGTGGCCGGCCATCATGCCCGCCATCCACCAGGCGTTGATCATGCCCTGCGACGGCTTGGCGCCCGGGCGGTTGAAGTTGAAGAAGGGGCCGGAAGCGATGTCCAGGTAGAGCTGGGAGCGGTCTTTCAGCGAACCGGCGCGGATGCCGTCGAACACCTCGATCGGCAGGCCGCCCGGGTTGGCGGCGGTCTTCAGCATCAGCGGCGGCACTGCGGAAATCAGGCCGGCCTTGGCCACGCGCTTGCTGCCATGGCGCGCCAGGTAGCGCGCCACTTCGCCGCCGCCGGTGGAGAAGCCGAACAGCGCGGCGTTTTTCACATCCAGCTTGTCCAGCAGCTGCGCCAGGTCGTCGGCGTAGTGGTCCATGTCATTGCCGTCCCACGGCTGGCTGGAACGGCCATGGCCGCGGCGGTCATGCGCGATGGTGCGGAAGCCGCGCTCGGACAGGAACAGCATCTGCGATTCCCAGCTGTCGGAGTTCAGCGGCCAGCCATGGCTGAACACCACGACCGGGCCGTTGCGCGGGCCCCAGTCCTTGTAATAGATTTCCACGCCGTCGCGGGTGGTGAAGGTGCCGGAAGTGCGGCCGGCGGCGCCTTTGGCGGGCGCCGCTTCGGCGCTGAAGGAAGCGCCGGCGGCAACGGCGGCGGTGGCGGCGCCCAGCAGGACATTGCGGCGGCGGTTGCTGATTGGGGAGGGCATGTTGGAAACCTTTCCTTGTTGTGGTTGAAGTCACAACAAGGATAGCCACCAGCGGATCTTCTGAAATCGCCCATCCGGGGGCGTGCCGCCTACCTCTTTTGGGGGAGGCGCGGCCGCCAGCGCGCCCAGAGGCGCTGCCACAGGTTGCTGCTGCGCCGCTCGACATAGGCCAGCTGCGCCGGCATCTGCAGGCGTACGATGGTGCCGCCTTCGGCCGGCGTGCTGATGCTGCAGGTGGCGCCGATGGCGGCCGCGCGCTCCTGCATCCCGACCAGGCCGTAGTGGCCGAGGCGTCCCGGCCCGGCGGCAGGCGCGCCTTCCGCCTGCCGCAGGCCGCAGCCGTTGTCGCGCACTTCCAGACGGAACATGCTGCTGCCGTAGTCCAGCAGCAGCCACACGCGGGCGGCGCCGGCGTGGCGCGCCGCGTTGAACAGGGCTTCGCGCGCGATCGACAGCACTTCGCCATGCACATGCGAAGGCATGGCGCGCGTGCAGTGTTCGATGTCGAGCTGGTAGCGCTCGTTCAGCAAGACGGTGCCGTACTGGCGCAAGGCCTGGGCCAGTTCGTCCGGCTCGCCGGAGGCGCGCAAATCCATGATGTAGTTGCGGCCCTCGGCCATCAGCTGGTCGGCCAGTTCCAGGGTTTGCTCCAGCTTGGCCTTTTCCTCGCTGCCGGGCGCCAGGCGCGCGGCCTGGCGGTCGAAGAACATGATCAGGCTTTGCACGCTTTGCAGCAGGGTGTCGTGCAGGCCGCGCGCGATGCGCGAACGCTCCGCCAGCCGCTCGTGCAGCAGGTCCTGCATGCGCGCGGTGAGCTGGCGCACGCGCAGCGCGTAGGCGGCGGCCAGCACCAGCGCACCGCCCAGCACCAGCAGGGCGATGAACCACGGGGTCTGGGTGAAGGTGGGCGGGATTTCCAGTTCCAGCGTGGCGCCTTCGCCATTCCACACGCCGTCCTCGTTGGCGGCCATGACGCGGAAGCGGTATTGGCCCGGCCCCAGGTTGGTGTAGAAGGCTTCGCGCCGGCTCTGCACGTCGCGCCAGCCGTTGTCGACGCCTTCCAGCATATAGCTGAAGCGCACGCGCTCCGGCATCGACAGGCTCAGCGCCGTGAAGGCGATTTCCACATCGCGGCTGCCTTTGGGCAGGCGCACATGGGACAGCGGGAGGTAGGACACGCCGCCCGATTTCAGCGCGCGGATCTGCACCGGCGGCGCCAGCGCATTGCGGGTGATGCGCGCCGGGTCGATGGTGGCCACGTCGCTGGCGGTGGCGAACCACAGGCGGCCGTCGCTGCCCTGCACCAGCGAGGGCAGGGGGCGGAACTGTTCGGCGCCGCCCAGCAGGCCGTCCTGCGCATCGAAGCGCTCGTAGCGCAGTTCCACCTCGTCCTTGCCGGGCGCCGCCAGCAGGCGCGCCACCTCGGCGGCCGCGATGCGCGTCACGCCTTCCGCACCGTGCAGCCACAGCTCGCCTTGCGGCGTGCGCGCGATGCCGGAAATGCCGCGCAGCTGCGAGTGTGCCATATGGAAGCCGCTGCCGTCGAACCAGCCGATGCCATACTCGCCGCCGGCCCAGACGCGCGGCCCGTCCACCAGCAGCGACAGCACATTGCCCAGCTGGATGCCGTCGGCCGCGCCGTAGACGCGCGCCTTGCCCTGTTCGATCACGGCCACGCGGTCGCGCAGATAGCCGACCCAGACCCGGCCCTGGCTATCGGTGACCAGGGTCGGCGCGATGCCGTCCGGCAGGCCCGCCACGCCGCCGTCCTTGATCCAGCGCGCGCCATCCACGCTGAACAGGCCCTTGCGCGAAATCGACAGCCACATGCGGCCATCGCGGTCCAGCGTCATGCCCTGCACGTCATGTTCGGCGTATTCGGCCGGATGCGGGTACCAGGACATGAGGCCGGACGGCGCGCGGCGCCAGCGCTCGTTATTGTTGCCGAACCACAGCGCACCGTCCGGCGCGCGGTAGCCGGAACTCATCAAACGGGTTTCGCGCTGCAGCCGCTGGCCGTTGCTGCCGTAGCTGTACACGCCGCCGTTCATATTGCCCACCACCACGCGGCCATCGCTGTCGGCCACCATGCCGGGATGGTCGAGCGGCTCGGGCGGCGCCAGGCTGCGCAGGCGGTTGCGGCGCAGGCGATCCAGGCCGCTGGAGGTGCCGATCCAGATATTGCCTTCGCGGTCTTCAAAGAAGGTTTGCGGCAGCGGGCCGCTGATGCCGTTCTCGCGCCGCAGCTGCTGGCTGCGGTCGGCGCCGGCCCTTTCCGGCGCGCCGGTCACGCGTTCCAGCGCATGCACGTTCAGCGCCCACATGGTGCCTTCACGGTCGAAGAACAGGCCGTTGGCTTCCAGCGCCGGCTTGGGCGTTGGTTTGCCGGGCGGCGCCTCCGGCAGCAGGCGGTAGGCCTTGCGCACGCCGTCGCTGGCCCACATGGTGCCGTCCGGGCCTTCGGCGATCGACATCAGGTCCAGGTGCGGCCAGGCGCGGCGGAACTGGCCTTCGCCATCGCGCCAGTAGACGCCGCCCTGCACCGAGACCCACTGCCGCCCATTGCGGCTGAAGTACACCTGGCGCGCCCACCCGTTAGGCAGGCCGCTGGCGGTGCCGGTCGGGACGAAGCGCGTGGCGCCCGGCGCCAGGCGCGCCAGGCCCGCCGCCGCTGCGGCCCAGATGCTGCCATCCGGTCCTTCGGTCAGGCTTAGCACGCCGGACGCCGGCAAGCCTTCCGCCGTGCCGTATTCGCGCACCTTGCCGCCCACCAGTGCGGTGATGCCGCCGAAGCGGTGGCCGATCCACAGGCCGCCGTCGCGCGTGGCCAGCAGGCCCAGGGTGCTGGACGATTGCAGGCGGTGGCTGCCCAGGGCTTCCACCCGTTCGAAGCGCACGCCGTCGAAGCGGGTCAGGCCGCCGGGCGAGGAGATCCACAGCCAGCCGTCCGCGGTTTGCGCAAACTTGACGACGTCGCTGGGCGCGCCCTGCAGGCGGGTCCAGGCGGTATGGGTGTAATCGGCCAGCAGCCGGCCAGGGGCGGGCTGTGTCAGCGCGCCGGCCGCAGGCGCGAAGAATGCCAGCATGGCCAGCGTGGCCAGTGATATAAGTCTTTTCATTCTCAGGAAGGGTATGCCTTGTGCGCCGTCAAGCGGCGCTGGTACCCGGCATTTTGGCAGAAAGTGCGGCTTGTGCGCTCAGTAAGTCGAGCAGTGCGGGCAGCGGGGCCGGGCGGCCCAGCAAATAGCCTTGCAGCGCATGGCAGCCGTGGGCCGCCAGGAAGTCGGCCTGGGCCTGGGTTTCCACGCCTTCGGCCACCACCCGCAGGTGCATTTGGGCGGCCATCGCCAGGATGGTCTGCACGATCACCACGTCGTTGGCGTCGTCCGGCATGTCCATGATGAAGCTGCGGTCGATCTTCAGTTCGTACAGCGGCATGCGCTTCAGGTAGGCCAGGCTGGAATAGCCGGTGCCGAAATCGTCGATCGAGAAGCGCACCCCCATCGCGGCCAGTTGGTTCATGCGCGCCACGGTTTCCTCCAGCTTTTCCACCAGCAGGCCTTCCGTCACTTCCAGGATCAGCAGGGCCGGTTCCACGTCGTGCTCCTGCAGGGTGCTGCGCACCTGCTGCACGAAATCGGCCTGGCGGAACTGCTGCGGGCTGACGTTGACCGACAGCGGCAGCGCGAGCCCCTGCGCCGCCATGCGCTGCTGCGCCAGGCAGGCCTGCTTCAGCGCCCACATCCCGAGCGGCACGATCAGGCCCACTTCTTCCGCCAGCGGGATGAAGATGGCCGGCGACACCATGCTGCCGTCGTCGCGCTCCCAGCGCATCAGCAGCTCGGCGCCGTGCAACCGTCCCTGGCAGTCGAACTGCGGCTGGTAGGCCATGTGCAGGCGCTCCTGCTCGATGGCCTGCGCCAGTTCGCGCTCCAGCGTCAGGCGCCGCTCGACTTCGGCCTGCATGGTGGTTTCGAAATAGGCGATGCCGTTGCGGCCGGCCCCTTTGGCGCGGTACATCGCGGTATCGGCTTCGCGCAGCAGGTCGTCGGCGCTCTGGCCGAACTTTGGCAACAGGGTCACGCCGATGCTGGCGGAGCAGGCGTAGAACTGGCCGTCGATCTCGAAGTCCTGCGCCAGCGCGGCACGGATCTTTTCCGCCACCTGCTGCGCGGCGATGCCGGCCGCCGCCAGGTCCGGCGCCAAATGCGCCAGCAGCACCACGAATTCGTCACCGCCGATGCGCGCCACGGTATCGCTCTTGCGCACCAGCTGCGCCAGCCGCTCGCCCGCCAATTGCAGCAGGGTGTCGCCGGTGGCGTGGCCGCGCGCGTCGTTGATGGTCTTGAAGCGGTCCAGGTCGACGAACATGACGGCGCTGAACACCTGCTGGCGTTCCGAGCTGGCCAGCAGCTTGCCCAGCCGGTCCAGCAACAGGCGGCGGTTAGGGAGACTGGTCAGGGGATCGTAGAAGGCCAGTTGCTCGCCCTCGCTCAGCGAGCGCGCCAGGTGGCGCAGCAGCACGCCGCAGCTGAAAGTCAAGATGCCGGCCACCAGCCAGTAATTGAGGGCGAACACGGTGGCGCCCAGCGCCGCGTTGCTGGTCAGCGTGGCCGCCACCGGCGGCGTCATCGGCAGGAAGCCGGTGACCAGGATGGTCAGTCCGCCTGCCAGCAGCAGCCAGATCGCGGGTTTCAGTCCAAGCAGCAGGGCCGCCAGGCAGGGCACGGCCATCAGGTAGGTGTAGGCCACCGGACCCACCTGCAGGATCAGCGCGACGCCGATGCCGAACAGGAGCAGCAGGAACTGCAGGGCGCGCGCGCCATAGGACACCAGGTCCTCGAAGCGCCACAGCATGAATAGCCAGACCGGCGCGATCACGTCCAGCACCATGATGCCCCACAGCCCTTCGCGTGCCGACGCGATGACGCTGGGCACGGCGGTGCAGACGCCCAGCACCAGCACGATTTGCACCAGGCGGGCAAAGACGGTTTCGCGCCAATGTGTGATCTGGTCCGGGCTGCTCATTGTCATCGTTCCCCTTTGCAAGAACGATGGTACGCGCAATGGCAGCGCCTGTCACTTTTGGTTAAAGCCGGTTCATTTCGGGCCCGCCCTTCGGTCCCAGCCAGGTGGCGCCAAAGCGCTTGCGCGTGGCCGCCGCCGCAGCCTTGTCGCCGCGCTTGTCGTACACCTCGACCAGGCCGCGCAGCGCCCAGCCATTGCTGGGGGTCTTGGCGAACGAGGCGCGGAAGGCCGCTTCCGCCTCATCCAGCCTGCCGGCCTTCAGCAGCGCCGCCCCCAGCGACTGGCGCACCGGGTAGTACCAGTAGGGCGGCTCGGTATAGGGCAGGGTGTCCTGCACCGCCACCGCTTCGGTAAAGGCCTTGATCGCGGCCGGCAATTCGCCTCGGGCTTCGGCCAGCTTGCCGCTGGCCACCAAGCGCGCCGTCTGGGCGATCACCGGCGCCGGCACGCCCCAGTCGAGCAGCGGCTTGAAGTCGGCCTTCTGTTCAATGGCGGCGATGGCGTCGATCTGCTGTTGGCTCTCGGCCCACATGCCTTTGCGCGCCAAGCCCACCGCGCGCGCGTAATGCCACATGGCGCGCAGCAGGGTGAATTCGGCGCCCGGGTCGGGCAGGGCCAGCAAGGTCTCCGGGCTGCTGAACTGCACGTGGGCGAAGTAGGGCGCCGCGCGCACCGGCTGCATCGGCGGGATCGCGCGCAGCAGCTCGGGGCTGATGGATTTTTCCAGCCGCTGCGTGGCCTGTAGCGTGGCCTTGCCGTCGCCGCCCATCAGCGCCGACACCATGGCGAAGTGGATGTTGTGCGGGTAGTAGGCGCCCTTGTAGACCGCATCGCTGGCGGCGCCGGTAAAGTACTTCTCGTCGATGGCGATGGCGTCCAGGTTCGACTGCAGCGCCTCCTTGTACAGGCCGACGCGGTAGTAGATGTGCGAAGGCATGTGCACGATGTGGCCGGCGCCGGGAATCTGCTGCGCCAGCTGGCGCGCATAGGGCAGTGCCTTGTCCGGATGGGTCGAAGCCTCCACCGCGTGGATGTAGTAGTGGATGGCGCCCGGGTGGCTGGGGTTGCGCTCCAGGACCCGTTCCAGCGCATCGACCAGTTCCGCCGTGCGTCCTTTCGGGCTGGCGCCGCCGGCTTCCCAGTAATCCCAGGGCGACAAGTCCATCAGCGATTCCGCGAACAGCACCTGCACCGTGTCGTCGTTGGGGAAGCTGCGCGCAGCCTCGGTCATGGCGGCGGCATAGGCCTGGTCCAGCGGGGCGCGGTCGGCCGGCGGCTGCGCCGCATAGCGCTTGGCCACGGCGCGCACCAGGGCCTGTTCGACCGGGCTGGCGCTGCCGGCTGCCGCTGCCGCGCGTTCGGCGGCGGCGGCGGCGGGCGCCACCGCTTCCGGGAACATGGGTGCATTGATATTCGGTCCCAGCACTAGCGCCTCGCCCCAATGGCACATGGCGCACTGCGGGTCGGCCTGCTGCGCGGCGCGGAAGGCGCGCGCGGCCTCGGCGTGGTTGAAGGCGAACAGCAGGCGCAGGCCCTGGTCGAAATACTCCTGGGCGCGCGGGCTGCGCGTGGTGACGGACATGTGCAGCTTGCCCAGGTCCTTGTACAGCGGCGGCGGTCCGGCCTCGTCCATCTTGCGCGGCTGCTGCGCCGCTTTGAACGGTGCGGTTTCGGTCTGCGCCAGCATGGCCAGCAGCACCGGCCTGCCGGCCGCCGGGCTTTCGCACAGCGCGCCGTCCAGCAGCGGATCGAAGGCGGGCTCGCGCAGGGCCTGCGATGGGCCCGTCGCGCACAGCGCAGCCAGTGCGGCGGCTCCCGCGCTGGCCGCGCCGCGGGCCTTTATCTGGCGGCGGGCGTTCATGGCTTGATCCTCAGGACCTGGCCGCCGGTGGGGAAAGCGGGCGGCGTGGCGCCGGGCACGATGCCGAAATTGGTGACGTAGATGGTGCCGTCATTGGCAATCGCCAGCCCACCCGGATAGAACAGGTTGTCGGCCAGCGTGGTGCGGCTGCCATCGGCATTGATGCGTATCAGCTTGCCAGGCGTGGCCAGCGGCGGACCGGCCTGGCCCGACAAGCCGTTGCCGATCTGCAGCACATGCAGGCGGTGCGAGGCATCGAAAGCCAGCCCGCCGATATTGGTAAAGCCTGCCGCGTAGACTTCCGGCGTCCCGCCCGCCAGAGGCACGCGCAGTACGCGCGCCGCGCCCGGCACGAAGGGGAAGCCGGTCAGCTCGCCGGCGTACAGGTAGCCGTCATGTCCGTCCACCACGCTGGTCGGCACCGACTGCATGGGGATCATGCTACCGGCCGGCAGGTTGAGGAAGGGCGGCGCGTCAACCATGCGCGCCTCGAACGCGGCCAGTACCGATAGCTTGCCGTTGGCCTTCACACCGAACAGCGCGTTGGCGCCGGCATCGGCCACTGCGCTGCGGCCGGCCATTGCTATTGCGCCATAAGGGTTGCTGTCGATACCTCCCGGCACGGGGCTGTTGGCTTCCTCAAAGGCGGCCAGGTCGGCGCCTTGCTTCCAGCCGCCATCCACCGCGACTTGCAGCAAGGTGCCCAGCATGGCGGCCTTGGGGCCCAGGCCAACGCGCTGCGAGCCCTTGGCGCCCAGGCCCAGGGCCAACTGGCCGTTGCCGGCGCCGTGGAAGGAAATGCTGTGCGGTCCGATGCCGCCGAAACCGCCGGGCGCTGCCAGCGACGGCAGGCCGCTGATTACGCGCACCGGAGCGGCGACGCCGGCCGGATCGATGCGCAGCAGGGCACCGCTTTCGCCGTAGCAGACACTGCGATTGTCCGCAGCGGTGATGCAGGCGCCGTTGCCGCCGCTGCCCGCCTCGGCTACGAATAGCTGGCCGTTGGGCGCGAAGGCAATGCCGCGCGGGTTGTTCAAGCCACTGGCGATGATATCCACCTGCGGCGCGGCATGGGTGGCGCCGGCCGCCAGGCACAGCGCGGAAAGCACGAGACGGGCGGTCGGCATAATGTTTCTCCTTGATTAGTGGTGCAGCGGCTTGCCGGCAGCCTGGCCGGTGGTGGCCGGATGCAGGGCGTGTTCCAGTTTGCTGGTGTCGTAATAGGCGCGCTGCGACAGCACCTTGTCGTCCCGGATCTTGAAGACGTGCACGAACGGATTGTCATAGGCAATGCCGGTGCTGCGTGCAATCCAGCGCGAGTCGCCGGTGACCACCACCGTGTCGCCTTCCGCCACCATGGTTTTCGGTTCCAGGCTGACGCACTGGATCGTCTCATTCAGCTTCATGAAGTAGTCGGCAATCTCTTTCTTGCCGTGGTAGCTGCTTGCCATTGGCAAGTAGTCGGATTCCGGGTTGATTAATTCCGCGTCGTCCTGATAGCGTTCGAGCAGGCCGTTCAGGTTCCCGGTTGCGAATAGCTTGTAGCCTTCACTGATTAGTTTCTTGGTGTCCATGTCTTCCCCCGAAACAACGACACCCGCAGCGGCATGCCGCAGGCTGCCGATCAGATAAGCGTAGTACGGCAGGGAGAGAAGTCAAGCTCAGCGCGGGAGCGCGAACACCTGGGTCCAGTAGGCGGACGGACGTTTGCTGGTGCGTACGCTGTAGGCCGCGCCCATTTCGCTGAAGCGCGGGCTCATCAGGGCGCGGCAATGGCCCGGGCTGTCGATCCAGCTGGCCACCGCTTCGCGCGCGCTGTTCTGGCCGCGCGCTATGTTTTCCGCGATGGAGCGCCAGGCGTAGCCTTGCTCGTCGGCGCGGTGCGACACGTCCTTGCCCTGCTGGTCGGCATGGGCGAAATAGCCCTTTTGCGCCATGTCCTTGCTATGCACCAGGGCGGCTGCCGCCAATTGCGCATTCCAGCTGACCGGCGGCGCCGCCGCCATCCACACGCCGCCGCAATCGCGGGCCTCGGCGCGGGCCTCGTTGGTGGCGGCCAGCACTTCCTGTTCGGCTTGCGCCAGCGAGGGCAGGACCACCATGGGGTTGGGCGTGGGCCGTGCCAGCACCACGGTCCATTCATTGCCGGCCTGGTGGGCGCCGATGTCGGCGTAGCGCGTGCTGGAAAGCGTGGTGCAATAGGTCTCGCGCAAGACCTCAAAAGCCGCGCGCGCATCGGCGGGGCCGCCGACTTGCACCGCATCGGCCACTTCGGCATCGTAGCCCGCCGCGTCCAGCGCGGCCAGCAGGATGGTGCCCTGGCGCAAAGCGATGCGCGACAGCACGGGCTTGGCCGCCAGCGCCGGTACGGCGGGGCGCATCCGTCCCTGGCAACTGGCCGGCGCGGCGCGCCAGCTGTTGACCAGGGCGACCAGCTCGGCAGCCGGGGCACGCTGCGCGAGCGCTGCCGCAGGTAAGGCGGCAAGGACACTTAATGTGATGGCGGGCAACAGTAGCTTGGGCATGCCGCCACTATAAACCGCCGGCTCACATCTTGGTAGCCAGCTCGACCAGGCCACGTGCGCGCGGGTCGCCGTTCAGCGCGGAGCCCATACGGCGCGTGATGTAGGCGATGCCGCGCCCGCTGGCCGGATCGGCGCAGCCGAAACTGCCGCCCCAGCCGCTGTGGCCGAAAGCATCGGCACGCGGGCCATACAGCCCGCCCAGGCTGAGCGCCACGCCGGCCGCCCATTGCCGTGCGCCCAGCATCTGGTCCTCGGCCGCACCGCGCGGCGCCACCAGGCGCGCCAGCCCGGCGGGCGAGAGCAGGGTAGCGCCGTCCAGCCGGCCGCCATTGGCCAGCGCGGCATAGAGGCGGGCCAGGCCATCGGCGCTGGCATGCACGTTCACCGCCGGCAACTGGGCGCTGCGCCAGCCGGGCTGGTTGGCGGCCGCCGCATCCGGCACCGGGTTCCGCACGCAGTGGATAGCGAAACTGTTCAGCTCAACCGCCTTGCCGTCCGCTTGCGGCGGCACGATGGTGGCGACGTCGGCGGCGCGCGCGGCCGGCACGCCGAGGGCGAGGTCGGCCTGCAGCGGAGCGGCGATGTGGGCGGCGATATAGTCGCGCGGCGTCAGGCCGGTAGCGCGCCGCAGCACCTCGCCGGCCAGCCAGCCGTAGGTCATGCCGTGGTAGGCCACCAGGGAGCCCGGCTGCCACAGCGGCGCCTGGCGCGCCAGGCGGGCGGTGACCAGCTCCCAGTCATACAGGTCTTGCGCTGTGGTCGGCTCGCTAAAGCCGTTCAGCCCGGCGCGGTGCGACATCACCTGCCCCAGTGTGATGGAACCCTTGCCCGCCTGCGCGAACTCGGGCCACCAGCGGGCAACCGGCGCGTCATAATCGAGCACGCCAGTATCCACCTGCTGGGCGATGGCGAGCGCCAGCACGCCCTTGCTGGCCGACCAGATATTGGTCAGCGTGCGCTCGCCCCAGGGCTGGCTGGCGGCGTCGTCCTGCCAGCCGCCGTACAGCTCGACCACTTTTTCACCGTGTCGGTAGACCACCAGCGCCGCGCCCAGCTCGCGGAATTCGTCATCGCGCGCGAAATGGGCTGCAAAGCGGTCGCGCAGCGCCTCAAAACCGGGACGTAACACGTTTTCGACGATCATTGCGCGGCGGTCGCCTGGTTACTGAACAGCTCCTGATGGCGCTCCAGCTCGAAACGCGTGCGGCGGATATGTTCGTGCAGCAAGTGGCCGGCACCATCGGCGTCGCGGCGGCGCAGCGCGTCGATGATCAGCTTGTGCTCGGCATGGATGATCCAGCTGCCTTCGCTGCCCAGCAGGGACGTGAAGGCACGGCGGTAATGCTGGGTGGTGTTCCAGAAGCGCTCCACCATTCCGGCCAGCATGTTCATGCGCGCGGCGCGGTAGCTGGCCAGGTGGAATTCACGGTCCAGGCGCAGGAATTCTTCCGGCTCGCTGGCGCGCTCCATGGCCAAGACCAATGCTTCCAGCGCATCGATCTCGGCATCGGTGATATTGGCCACCGCCTCGCTCAGGGCCAGCGGCTCGACCCGTTCGCGGATCTTGTAGATTTCCAGGCACTCCTGCAGGTCCAGCTTGGCGACCCAGGCGCCGCAATTGGGCTTGAGCACCACCAGGCCATCGCTCTCGAGCCGGTTCAGCGCTTCGCGCACCGGGATGCGGCTGGCGCCGAAACGGCTGGCCAGGGCTTCCTGCGAAATCTTGCTGCCGGGTGCGAACTCTCCGCTCAAGATCAATTCGCGGATCGAGTCCGTCATGCGCTGGCTGATCAGTTCTGTCGTCATCGTTATTCCTTATCCTTATTCCGCCGGGGTGCACGGATTCCACAGCAAGCGCTTGGCATCGCGTTCATAACCTTTGCCGTTCGGGAAGCTCACCAGCTCCATATGCATGCCCCACGGCGCCAGGAAATAAATCCAGGTCTGGCCGGCGCTGGGGCCGCTCTGCCGCACGGTGGGCTCGCCCAGCAAAGTCACGCCATGCGCCAGCAGGTGTGCCATGGCCTGCTCGATATTGTCGACATAGAAAGCCAGGTGATGGCCGCCGACGTCGCAATTGCGCGGTGCCGCGCTTGCCTGATCTGCAACATCATACTCGAAGATTTCGAAATTGGATCCAAAACCACAACGCAGCAGCCGCAGCTCGCGGATCACGGCCGTGCGTGGCACGTTCAGATGCTTTTGCATCCAATCGCCGTGCGGGTCGGCGATGGGGCCGATCGCATAAATCAGCTCGCAGCCCAGTACATCAAGGAAAAAGCGGGTCGCCGCCTCGATATCGGGCACGGTAAAGCCAACGTGGTCGAGGCCGCGCAGGCCGGGAAGTCCTTTGTTCTTGTTCATCTGCCTTTCCCTCAATTTATACAATCTAGTTTAATAAACCGCTGTTTTGCCGCTTTTGAGCGTTGTTTTTACGTCGATTGTATACAATTTCTTGACCGTCGCAACTTTCCATGGAATAGTCGCCACATATTGACAACAAAGCAGGGGAGACGGAGGAGCATGGAAAAGACTCAACAACAATCCTGGAAACGCAGCGCCATCGCCTTGGCGGCAGCCATGCTGGCCGCGCCGCTGGCGGTGCAAGCCCAGGAAAAACTGGCGGAAGATATCCAATCCGTGGTGGTGACTGGTTCGCATATCCGCGGCGCGGCGCGCGAAACCGCGCTGCCGGTGGACGTGATCAGTGCCGAAGACATGCGCAAACGCGGTGCTCCGACCGTGCTGGACGTGATCAAGTCGCTGCCGAATACCGGCGCGGTGCTGGGTGAATCGAACCAGACCAATACCAACCTGGGCGCGCAGAACCGCAGCGGTGGCGGCACCATCAACCTGCGCGGCATCGGCCCGCAGCGCACGCTGGTGCTGTTGAACGGCAAACGTATGCAATACGGCCAGGTCGATACCAACCTGCTGCCGCAAGCCGCCATCGGCCGCGTCGAAATCCTGAAGGATGGCGCGGCTGCGACGTATGGTTCGGACGCCATCGGCGGTGTATCCAATTTCATTACCCGCACCGACCTGCGCGGTTTCGATATGTCGGTCGACCATCGCCTGGTGAAGGGTTCGGATGGCGACAGCAACGCGTCGGCCGCCTACGGCTGGGGCGGCAGCAGCGGTAATGTGCTGCTGTCGGCCGGCTACCAGCGCCGTTCCGCCCTGTCGGCCATGGAGCGCGACTGGGCCTATGTGCCGCGCACCGAGAACCCGACCAGCTACTCCACTTACTCCAACCCAGGCACCTACTTCCCGCTTGGCGGCAGCGCAGTAGTGCGCGATACCGGCTGCGCCGCGCTGGGCGGTGAGAATGGCTTCTCCGGCGCCACCCCGGTCTGCCAATTCGCGTTCGCGCCTTACCTCAACCTGATCGAGAAGGAAGAGCGCTACCAGATTTACGGCGAAGCCAATGCCGACCTGTCCGACAGCGTGCGCCTGCATACCGAGATGCTGTACGCCGCCAACGACACGCCGGACCTGCGCACGTCGCCGGGCTTCCCGCCATTCAACGGCGTCGGCGGCCCGTTCGCTGCGTTTTCCACCCCGGTCAGCAACCCGGGCGCGCAGACCGCGCTGCAGCAGGCCGGCTACACGGCGGCGCAGATCGCGGCCATGAGCCGCATCAACCTGACCGGCTGGCGTCCGTTCGCCATGGGCGGCAGCCCGCTGGCGGGCGGCAAGGGCGGCGCACCGACCGAGCGCAAATATTCGCTGTTCCGCATGGCGGCCGGGCTGGAAGGCGATTTGAGCCCAAGCCTGCATTGGAATGTGGGCGCGACCTATGTGCGCGACACCGCCTTCGCCAAGACGCCGGACATCCTCGGCTACCGCCTGCAGCAGGCGCTGAATGGCCTGGGCGGTCCTAACTGCAGCGGCACCACGCCGGGCGCCAACGGCTGCCAGTACTTCAATCCGTTCTCCAACGCGATTGCCGGCAATCCGGCGCTGGGCCTGAGCAATCCTGGCTATGTCAGCGGCAATGCCAACAGCGATGCGCTGAACCGCTGGCTGTTCGATAGCATCCTGCAGAACGCGGTGTCCAGCTACTGGGTGGGCGATGCCGCCATCAGCGGCCAGACCGGCTGGAACCTGGCGGGCGGCAGCGTGGACTTCGCGGTGGGCGCGCAATACCGCCACCTGTCCTACGCCTACGATCCAGGCAATGCCAATTCCAACTACGCAATCACGCCTTGCCCGGTGCCGGGCCAGATGGATTGCGCGTCGAAGACCGGCGCCTTCATTTTCCAGGGCACCAGCGTCTCGGCACGCCTGCGTGAAACCGTGCATGCGGCCTTCGGTGAGCTGAACCTGCCAGTCAGCAAAGACCTGAATGTGCAGGCGGCGGTGCGCTACGAAGACTACGGTGGCGCCACCGGTTCCACCACCAATCCGAAACTGGCGGCCAAGTGGCAGGCCACCAGCGGCATCGCGCTGCGCGGCTCGGTGGGCTCCACCTTCCGTGGCCCGGCGCCGGGCAACCTGGCGCGCGGCGGCAATACCGTCGTCGCCTTCCTGGCGCCGACCGGCGGCTTCCGCGCAGTGGACAACTTCGGCAATCCGGACGTGGGCCCTGAGAAGGCCAAGACCTTCAACCTGGGTGTGGTGGCCAGCAGCGGCAAGCTGCGCACCATCGTCGACTACTGGAGCTACAAGCTGGATGACCAGATTGTCTCGGTGCCTGCGGCCACCATCGCCGGCGCAGTGGCCGGCACCGGAGCCTTTGTCGATTGCAGCAGCCCGCTGCGCGGCCTGGTCACCTTCGACAACAACAACAGCTGCGTGCAGGGCGTGACGCGCGGCGCCAATATGGCCCGCATCCAGTCCGACACCACCAACGGCCCGCAGGTGAAGACGTCCGGTATCGACGCCAGCATCGATTATTCGATGAACGGCGTGATGGGCGGCAAGCTGGCGCTGAATGCGGCAGGCACCTATATCCTCAAGTACGACCAGGGCGACTTCGTCTACAAGGGTGTGACGGTGTCGAAGGCCTACGATGCGCGCGGCTTCCTGAACTACGAACGCCTGCCGGGCGCGATCTCCAGGCTGCGCGGTTCCATGTCGGCTGAATACAGCGTGGGCAACCACAACCTGCGCGCCACCATGCAGCATATCGGCGGTGTGACCGACGACCGTGGCCGTATTGCGGTGCAGACCGGCGCCGGCGTGGCATGTACTTTGGCCAACGCTGCGACCACGGCGGGCTGCGCCCTGACTTCGGCGCCGGTGGATATCTCGTCCTTCACCACGCTGGACCTGAGCTACCTGCTGCGCATGCCGTGGGATACCACGCTGACGCTGGCGGCCTTCAATGTGTTCGACAAGGCGCCGCCAACCATGCGCACCTCGCTGAACTACGACCCGTCCATCGGCAACCCGTATGGCCGTACCTTCAAAGTGGGCCTGCGCAAGCAGTTCTAAGCGATGAACAAGCCTGATACCTCGCGCCGCAGCACCATGCTGGTGCTGCTCCTGCTGATCTACACCTGCAACTTCGTCGACCGCACCATCCTGGCGACGCTGGGGCAGGCGATCAAGCTCGACCTGAAAATCAGCGATACCCAGCTTGGCCTGTTGCAGGGCCTGGCCTTCGCCCTGTTCTACACCACGCTGGGCATTCCGCTGGCGCGCCTGTCGGAACGCTACAACCGGGTGTCGCTGATCGCGGTCTGCCTGGCCTTGTGGTCGGCCATGACCGCGATGTGCGGCGCGGCGCAGAATTATGTGCAGTTGTTCCTGTGCCGCGTGGGCGTGGGGATCGGGGAGGCGGGCTGTTCGCCGCCGGCCCATTCGCTGATCACCGACCTGTATCCGAAGGAGAAGCGCGCCACTGCGCTGGCGATCTACTCGTTCGGCATCCCGCTTGGCACCATGGTGGGCGCGATGAGCGGCGGCTGGCTGGTGGAGCACTTCAACTGGCGCGTGGCGATGGTGGTGGTGGGCTTGCCGGGGGTGCTGCTGGCGCTGGTGTTCCGCCTGCTGTCGCGGGAGCCGCAGCGCGGCGGCGCGGAGGCGCCGGCAGCCGATGCGGCCGCACCGGTTGCGGCCGAGGCCACGCCCTCGATCCGCGCCACGGCGGCGCACCTGTTCGGCAACCGCGCTTTCCTGCACATCACCATCGGCGCCACGCTGGTGGGCTTTGTCGGCTACGGCACGGGCACCTTCACCCAGGCTTACTTCATCCGCATGTTCCAGCTGAAGTACAGCGAAGTGGGCATGGCCTTTGGCCTGATCGGCGGCCTGTCGGCTGGTCTCGGTACGCTGCTGGGCGGCTGGATGAGCGACTGGGCGGCCAGGCGCCACCAGAGCTGGTATGCGTTGCTGCCGGCCATCGGCCTGCTGATCGCCGCACCGGCCTATATCTACGCCTTCACCCGTGGCG
Organism: Pseudoduganella sp. OTU4001; assembly: GCF_038440195.1. Classification (NCBI taxonomy): domain Bacteria; kingdom Pseudomonadati; phylum Pseudomonadota; class Betaproteobacteria; order Burkholderiales; family Oxalobacteraceae; genus Pseudoduganella; species Pseudoduganella sp. OTU4001. The sequence continues at coordinate 162,960 of NZ_JASATG010000004.1, forward strand.
AGTGGGGTACCGCCCTGTGGTGCATGCTGGTGCCGGGCCTGTTCCACTACGCCTACATCGGCCCGACCCTGGGCGTGATGCACAACCTGGCGACGCCGCGCATGCGGGCTACCGCTACGGCGCTGTTCTTCGTGGTGGTCAACTTGATCGGCCTTGGCATCGGCCCCTACGCGACCGGCGCGGCGATCGACTACTTTGCCGGCCAGCGTTTCGCAGCGCATGGGCTGGGCGATTTCGCCGCCAGCTGCCCGGGCGGCGTGGCGGCAGCGGGTGCGGAAGAAGCGCTGCGCACCGCGTGCGCCTCGGCCACCGCCTACGGCACCCGTGACGGCATTGTGCTGATGCTGTTTATCTTCCTGTGGGCCTCGATCCATTACTTCATTGCCGCCCGCCATATGGGCTGGCTTCGCAAACCTGCAAATCTGAAAACATGGCGACTAAAGAACCATTGAAGCCAGCTGCACCCTGGGTGGAGTTGAGCACGACCAAGAAAGACTGGGAACAGGCCAGCCCTGCACTGCTGTCCAATATGCTGAACAGCATGGTGCTGGTGCGCGCCTTTGAAGAAAAGGTGCTGGAACTGGCCAGTAAAGGCCTGGTGCACGGCCCGGCGCATTCGGCCATCGGCCAGGAAGGCGGCGCTGTCGGCTCCGCGCTGGCCATGCGCGCCACCGACCAGGTGAACGGCTCGCACCGCGCGCACCACCAGTTCATCGCCAAGGCGCTGCACTACCTGCATCCGGACGGCGTGGCGCTGCCGTTTTCGGCGCCGGTGGCGGAGTTGGCGCGCAAAGCGCTGGCCGAGATCCTCGGCCTGGCGCAAGGCTATTGCAAGGGCCGTGGCGGTTCCATGCACCTGCGCTGGGCGGAATCGGGCAACCTGGGCACCAATGCGATTGTGGGCGGCGGCGTGCCTTTTGCGGCCGGCGCGGCCTGGGCGCACCGCCGTGCCGGCACCGGCGACGCGGCCTTCACTTACTTCGGCGACGGCGCCGTGAACATCGGCTCCGTGCTGGAGAGCATGAACCTGGCCGCCGCCTGGAAGCTGCCGCTGTGCTTCTTCATCGAGAACAACCGCTATGCCGTATCGACCACGGTGGAGGAATCCACGGCGGAAACCCGCCTGTCGGCGCGCGGTACGGCTTTTGCGATCCGCTCCTGGAAGGTGGACGGCATGGACCCGCTGGCAGTCTACCTGGCGACCCAGGAGGCGGTGGCCCATATGCGCGCCGGCGAAGGCCCCACCATCATCGAGGCCGATGTGTACCGCTTCTTCCACCAGAACGGCGCCCTGCCTGGCAGCGCGTTTGGCTACCGCAGCAAGGAGGAGGAGGCGGCATGGCGCGCCCGCGATCCGATCCAGAGGGTGGCGGACGAAATGACGGCGCGCGGCCTGCTGCCGGATGGCGGCCTGGCGGCGGTGAAGGATGCCGCGCGTGCCCTGATGGACGATGCCGGTTCCGCGCTGCTGGAAACCGTGGATGGCAAGCTGCGCATCATCCCGTCGCTGTGGCCGTCGCCCGACTTCCGCGATTTCGGCATCCGTGGCGACCTGCAGGAGCTGGAAGGCGTGCGCTGCGAAGAGCAGGCGACCTATAGCGGAAAGCTGGGCGAAGCGCGCTTCGTCGATGTGGTGGCGGATGTCATGGCGCGCCGCATGGCCAGCGATGAACGCATCGTCGTCATGGGCGAGGACGTGCACCGCCTGAAGGGCGGCACCAACGGCGCCACGCGCGGCTTGTCGGCCACGCACCCCGAACGCGTGCTGGGCACGCCGATTGCGGAAAACGCCTTCGTCGGCCTGGCCGGCGGCATGGCGATGGATGGCCGCTACCGTCCGGTGGTTGAGTTCATGTACCCGGACTTCATGTGGGTGGCGGCCGACCAGGTCTTCAACCAGATCGCCAAGGCGCGCCACATGTTCGGCGGCGACAGCGCGATGCCGCTGGTGCTGCGCACCAAGGTGGCGATGGGGACCGGCTACGGTTCGCAGCACAGCATGGATCCGGCGGGCATCTTCGCTTCCTCGGTGGGCTGGCGCATCGTGGCGCCGTCCACGCCGTTCGACTACGTGGGGCTGATGAACAGCGCGCTGCAATGCGAAGACCCGGTACTGGTGCTGGAGCATGTGGACCTGTACACCAGCACCGGCCCGGCGCCGGAAGGCGACCTGGATTACTTCATCCCGCTGGGCAAGGCCAAGGTGGTGCGCAGCGGCTCCGCGATGACGATTGTGACTTACCTGGCGATGGTCAAACCGGTGCTGGAGGCGGTCGAACGCCTGGGCATCGATGCGGAAGTGATCGACCTGCGCAGCCTGGACCGCGCCGGACTGGACTGGGAAACGCTGGAAGCGTCGATCGACAAGACCGGCCATGTGCTGGTGGTGGAGCAGGGCTCGATCGGTACTTCCTACGGCGGCATCCTGGCGGCGGAAATCCAGAACCGCTGTTTCGACATGCTGAACGGGCCGGTGCAGCGCGTGCACGGCGGCGAGGCCAGCCCGAGCGTGTCGAAAGTACTGGAAGCGGCGGCCTGCGCCAGCCTGGCCGATATTGAAGACGCGCTGCGGCGCGTCATGGCTGACCAGGGGCTGGCACTGGCATAAACAAAAAAGATGGGGAGCAGGTCATGAAGAATGTTGTTCTCGGATTCGTGTTGTTGATTGCATCGGTTGCCGCTTCTGCGGCGCAGCTTTCGGAAGTGACGAGCTTCGGCTCCAATCCCGGCAACCTGCGGCTGTTCCAGTATGTGCCGTCCAACCGGGCGGCCAATGCGCCGCTGGTGGTGGTGGCGCATGGCTGCTCGCAGACGGCGCAGGAGTTCGCAACACAATCGGGCTGGCTGACGCTGGCCGAACAGCATGGCTTTGCGGTGGCATTTCCCCAGACTTCGACCGCCAACGAGCCGCTGGCCGGCTGCTTCCGCACCTGGTACCCGGCGCACCAGGAGCGCGGCGCCGGCGAGCCGCAGTCGGTGAAAAGCATGATCGATTACATGCGTACCACCTACGGCCTGGGCGCGGTGTACATGAGCGGGCTGTCGGGTGGCGGGCACCTGACCAACATCATGCTGGCGACCTATCCGGATGTGTTGTCGGCGGGTGCGCCGATGTCGAGCTATCCGTACAAGTGCGCGACTTCATCGGACCACCTGGCCGACTGCGCGGGGGCGCAGCGCAACTTCACGGCGCAGCAGTGGGGCGACCTGGCGCGCAGCGGCTACCCCGGCTACAACGGGGTGCGGCCGCGCGTGATGATCTGGCATGGCAGCTATGACGACCTGATCTTCCTGCCGAACCAGTACCTGCAGGTGGTGCAGTGGACCAATGCGATGGGGATCGATGCGGCCTATGACTGGACCGATTACCTGCTGGGACATGTGCGCAACAGCTACAACAACTACTTCGGCGTGACGCGGGTGCAGACGGTCACCGTGCAGTACATGGGGCATGCCATCGCGGTTGATCCGGGCTTTGGCGCCTGGCAGTGCGGTGCGACCGGCACCTATGCGTCGGACTTCAATATTTGCGCGGCTTATTGGGCCGCCAGCTTCTTTGGGATACTTTAAGGGAATTCGCAGCATGCCAACTTTGATACATATGCCGCAGGTGTCAGCCAACCTGACTTCTGCGGTGCTGAAGGAATGGTTCAAGCAGGAGGGCGATGCGGTCGCCGCCAATGATCCGCTGGGCGGGGTCGAGACGGATAAGGTGCTGATCGATTTCGAGGCCGAACATGCGGGGACGCTCGCCAAGATCCTGGTCGCTCCGGGCACCGATGTCGCTGTCGGTGCGCCGATTGCCGTCATCAGCAAGGACGGCGAAAGCGCCGCCGACGTCGCCGCCTTCCTCGCGAGCGTCGCCACACCCACCGTGTCCGCCGCCGCGGCCGCGACCGCGACCGCTCCCGCGCCCGGCCGCTCGCCGGGCGAAGCCGGGCCGCAGTCCGGGCAGCGCATCATTGCCAGCCCCCTCGCACGCCGCCTGGCCCGCGACGCCGGGATCGACCTGTCCGGCGTGAAAGGCAGCGGCCCGCGCGGCCGCATCGTCAAACGCGACCTCGAAGGCCTGCAAGCTGCAAGCCCGGCTCCCGCAGCGGACGCGCACTACACCGACACACCCCACAGCGCCATGCGCCGCACCATCGCCCGCCGCCTGGCGGAAAGCAAATCCACCGTCCCGCACTTCTATGTCAAGCTGGAGTGCCAGGTACAAAAACTGATTGCCCTGCGCGCGGAAATCAACCAAGCCGCGCCGCGCAAGGTCTCGCTGAACGACTTCATCATCAAAGCCGTAGCGACGGCCCTGAAAGAAGTCCCCGACATGAACGTCAGCTGGGACGACAACCACCTGCGCCGCTACCACCGCGCCGACATCTCGGTCGCCGTATCGACCGATGGCGGCCTGATCACCCCTATCGTGCGCGCTGCCGAAGAAAAATCCATCTCCCGCATCAGCGCCGACATCGCCGACCTCGCAGCGCGCGCCCGCAGCGGCGGCCTGTCCCCGCATGAATACCAGGGCGGCAGCTTCACAGTCAGCAACCTCGGCATGTACGACGTCGCCGAATTCTCGGCCATCATCAACCCACCGCAAGCAGCCATCCTTGCCGTCGGCGCCGCGCAGGAGCGCCCGGTGGTGGTCGACGGCGCGCTGACAGCCGCCCCGGTGATGAACATGGTGCTGTCGGTAGACCACCGTGCCGTGGACGGCGCCCTGGCCGCGACCTTCGCCGCCACCTTGAAACGCCTGATCGAAAACCCGCTCACACTTTTAATCTGATCCAATGAATAAACAGGAATTTGACCTGGTCGTCGTAGGCGGCGGCCCGGGTGGCTATGTCGCGGCCATTCGCGCCGCGCAACTTGGCATGCGCACCGCCCTGGTGGAGAAGGCCGAACTAGGCGGCATCTGCCTGAACTGGGGCTGCATCCCCACCAAGGCGCTGCTGCGCTCCGCCGATGTGCTGCGCCTGGTGCGCGACGCCAGCAAGTTCGGCATCGAAGTCGCCGCGCCCAAGCCCGACCTGGCCGCCATGGTGGAACGCTCGCGCAAAGTGTCCGCGCAGTTGAACAAAGGCGTAAGCCACCTGATGAAGAAGAACAAGGTTAGCGTCATCCACGGTCACGCGCGTCTGGCAGGTCGCGGCCAGCTGCAGGTGCGTGGGGAGGCCGGGGAAACAACCGTGCTGGCCAAGCACGTCATCCTGGCTACCGGCGCCCGCGCCCGCGAACTGCCAGGTCTGAAACCGGACGGAGAAAGCGTCTGGAGCTACCGTGAAGCGCTGGTGCCGCGCAGCTTGCCGGGAAGTCTGCTGATCATCGGCGCCGGCGCCATCGGCATCGAATTCGCCAGTTTCTACAATGCGCTCGGCGTGCAGGTCAGCGTGGTTGAAATGGCGCCCCGCATCCTGCCGGTGGAGGACGAAGAGATTTCCGCGTACGTCGCCGGCCAGCTCATTGAGCAAGGCATCCAGCTGCACACCGGCTGCGCCGTGCAATCGACCAGGCGTGAAGGCAGTAAATGGCAGGTGGCCCTGACCGGCAAGACGGTCGAAGCGGACGTGATCCTGAGCGCCGCCGGCATCGTCGGCAATGTGGAGAATCTTGGCCTCGAGGGCACCGCTGTCAAGGTCGAGAAAAGCCACATCATCACCGACGCCTTCGGCCGTACCGGCGAACCCGGCGTCTATGCCATCGGTGATGTTGCCGGCGCCCCATGGCTGGCGCACAAGGCCAGCCACGAAGCCATCATCTGCGTGGAAAAGATCGCCGGCCTGCATCCGCACGCGCTGGACGCCAGCCGCATCCCAGCCTGCACCTACAGTCATCCCCAGGTGGCGAGCATCGGCATGACCGAGGCCCAGGCACGTAATGCGGGCCGTAAGACCAGGGTCGGCAAAGCGCCGTTCGCCGCCAACGGCAAGGCCATTGCCATGGGCGAGCCTGGCGGCTTTATCAAGACCGTATTCGATGCCGCCAGCGGCGAGCTGCTGGGCGCCCATATGGTCGGCGAGGAAGTAACGGAAATGATCCAGGGCTATGCCATCGCGCGCGAACTGGAAAGCACCGAGGCCGAGTTGATGGCCACCATCTTCCCGCACCCGAGCCAGTCCGAATCCATGCACGAAGCGGTGCTCGCCGCTTACGAGCGAACCGTCAATATGTAGAGGAAGCCAATGAGCCATCCAGACCTGCTGCGCCAGCAGTGCTACATCGGCGGCGAGTGGTGCGACGCCGACAGCGGCGCCACTTTCGCCATCCACAACCCTGCCAGCGGCGAATGCATCGGCGCGGTGCCCTTGATGGGCGCTGCCGAAACCCGCCGCGCCATCGCCGCCGCCAACAACGCCTGGCAAGGCTGGAAGAATACGAGCGCCAATGAACGCGCCGCCATCCTGCGCCGCTGGCACGACCTGATGCTGGATAACGCCGCCGAACTGGCGCGCATCCTGACCACCGAGCAGGGCAAACCGCTGGCCGAAGCGCTGGGCGAGATCCAGTATGCCGCCTCCTATCTGGAATGGTTTGCCGAGGAGGCCAAGCGCGTCTACGGCGACACCATTCCCGGCCCCGCCGCCGACCGTCGCATCGTGGTCACGCGCGAGCCGGTCGGCGTGTGCGCCGCCATCACACCCTGGAACTTCCCCGCCGCGATGATCACGCGCAAGGCCGGCGCCGCGCTGGCCGCCGGCTGCGTGATGATCGTCAAGCCCGCCGAACAGACGCCGTTCTCGGCGCTGGCCATGATGGCGCTGGCCGAACAGGCGGGCGTGCCGAAAGGCGTGTTCTCGGTGCTGACCGGCGATGCCCCGGCCATCGGCGGCGAACTGACCGCCAGCCCGCTGGTGCGCAAGCTGAGTTTTACCGGCTCCACCGAAATCGGCCGCCTGCTGATGCAGCAGAGCGCCGCCACCGTCAAGAAGCTGTCGCTGGAACTGGGCGGCAATGCGCCCTTCATCGTGTTCGACGACGCCGACCTCGACGCCGCCGTCGAAGGCGCGATGCTGAGCAAATTCCGCAATGCCGGCCAGACCTGCGTGTGCGCCAACCGCATCTACGTGCAGGAAAACGTGTACGACGCCTTCGCCGCAAAGCTGGTGCAGGCGCTGGACCGCCTCAAGGTGGGAAATGGCCTGGAGCCCGGCGTTACGCAGGGACCGCTGATCGATGCCGCCGCCGTGCGCAAGGTGGAGGAGCATATCGCCGACGCGCTGGAAAAGGGAGGCCGTTTGCTGGCCGGCGGCAAGCCGCACCGCCTGGGCGGACACTTCTACGAGCCGACCGTGATCGCCGGCGCCACGCAGGCGATGAAGGTGGCCAAAGAGGAGACGTTCGGCCCGCTGGCGCCGCTGTTCCGCTTCCACACTGAAGAAGAGGTGGTGGCCATGGCGAACGATACCGAATTCGGCCTGGCCTGCTACTTCTACACCCGCGACCTGGGGCGCAGCTGGCGCGTCGGCGATGCGCTGGAATACGGCATGGTAGGCATTAACACCGGCGCCATCTCCAACGCCGCCGCACCGTTCGGCGGCGTCAAGCAGTCCGGCATCGGCCGCGAAGGGTCGAAATACGGGCTGGACGACTACCTGGTCACCAAGTACCGCTGCATCGGTCTCTGATAAACTTCGGCGCATCTATGGATACGCCGGAGTTTTAAAATGGTTTCGTTGCAAGAACAATTGATGAAAGCTGGCCTGGTTGACAAGAAAAAGGTCAACAAGGTGCAGCAGGAGAAGTCCAAGCAGTACAAGGAAGGGCTGCGCACTGGCGTGCAGGCCGTGGATGAAACCAAGGAAGCGGCGCTGGAGCTGCAGCGCAAGAATGCCGAGCGGGCGCGCGAGCTGAACGCCCAGCGCGACGCCGCCGCTGCGCAAAAAGCCCTGATGGCGCAAGTGCTGCAGATGGTGCAGCAGCACCGCCAGCCGAAAGGCAATGGCGACGTGGCCTACAACTACACGCTGGGCAGCAAGATCGACCGCATCTACGTCTCGAACGCGGTGCAGCAGCACCTGGTCAATGGCCGCCTGGTGATCGTGGTCCTGGACGGCAACGTGGAACTGGTGCCGCGCGTGGTCGCCGACAAGATCGCCGAACGCGCGCCGGAAGTGGTGGTGAACGTCAAGAAGGCCGCCACCGAGCCGGTCGAGGACGATCCATACGCCGACTACAAGATCCCGGACGACTTTACCTGGTAAGCAGCACGCCCTTATCGGCCGACAGCGTATAGTTCGCCGTCGCGCCGTCATAGCTTGCCCAGTTGCGCAGGTCGAAGCTGCCACCGCCAGCCATGCGCTGTGCTTTCAGGTTGAGGTAGGTCAGCGGCTGTTTCGGCTTGCACACCTGCGGCACGCCGACCGATTGGATGAACGTCACGGCGCCCAGCCCAACGCGCGTGCCTTTGCCATCCTCCACCAGCAAGGCGGTTTCGACATCGACCGCCAGCCCGCGCGCCATCGGCGCCCAGCCATCGTTGACAATGCGTGCCAGGAACGCCACGACACGCCCCAGCCGGTCGCGTGTATCGACGTGGGCGTCGGTGATCACGCTGCCCATATCCTGCAGGTTGAGAAAGTCGCGTTCAAGCGTCATGCGCCTGTCGTAGGGATTGGCCAGCGCCTCAGCGGAAGTAATGCTGCCGTTCAGCGCAGCGAAGCCGAAGCGGCCCATCACCGCCAGGCCGGCGCTGGTGCCGCCGACCGGGATATTGCGGTTGGCCAGTTCCTGGATCGCCGCCTGCACCGGCGTGCCTTGCCAGTAGTTGATGTAATCGGACTGGTCGCCGCCGGCGATGAACAGCGCTTCCGCGCCGCGAATGCGTTGCGCCACGAAGGGATCGTTGGCTGCTTCGCGGCTGGGGATGACCAGCGTCTCGACCGACTGCACGCCGCCCATGGCGTAGATATAGGGGTTATAGGCATCTGTGCCACGGCTGCGGATCACCACGAAATTGCCGCCGCCGCCTTTCTGGATCATCCAGGCGAAAGCCGCATCGACATCCGGTCCGCCGCCCATCAGCACCATACTGGGCTTGTTCGGCTGCGGCAGCACTACATTGGTGGCATTGCCCACCACATAGTGCTGGAAAGGCTTGCCCGCGTAGGCTGCGGGGGCTGCCAGCCAGGAGGCAAGCAGCAACAGGGTGGCGGCAAATCGTGTCAGGCGTTGCATGGCAATGCTCCTCAATGGTTGGCGGCAGCTGCCAACCATTGTACGCCTGACAAGTATCCCGGGTCAGCCCCGCGCCGGAATTTTGAGCCCGCGCGCAACAGCCGGGCGCTCCAGGAAGGCGGCCAGCACGCGCCGCACATTGGCGAACTTGTCGTAGCCCACCAGGTCGCCGGCGCCGTAGTGTTCCACCAGGTTGCGTACCCAGGGGAAGATGGCGATGTCGGCGATGCTGTACTCATCACCCATGACCCACTGGCGGCCGGCCAGGCGCTGGTCCAGGACGCCCAGCAGGCGCGCCGCTTCCGTCACGTAGCGGTCGCGCGGGCGTTTGTCCTCGAAAGCCTTGCCGGCGAATTTGTGGAAGAAGCCGACCTGGCCGAACATCGGGCCGATGCCGCCTTTCTGGAACATCAGCCACTGCAGGGTTTCGTAGCGCGCCGCCGGCTCGGCCGGCAGCAGCTGGCCGCTCTTTTCCGCCAGGTAGATCAGGATGGCGCCGGATTCGAACAGCGGCAGCGCTTTGCCGCCCGGACCATCGGGATCGATGATGGCCGGGATCTTGTTGTTCGGGTTCAGCGACAGGAATTCCGGCGACATCTGGTCGTTTTTCTCGAAGTCGACCAGGTGTGCCTCATAGGGCAGGCCAATCTCTTCCAGCATGATCGACACTTTGACGCCGTTCGGCGTGGCCAGCGAATACAGCTGCAGGCGGTCGGGATGTTGCGCGGGCCATTTGGCGTTGATAGGGAAATCGGTGATACCAGTCATGAAAATTCTGCTCGTGGTTGGAGAATGTCCACGATTATGCCGTCTTTTTTTAACTAGTGAACGAAGTGCTCAGGTTCTTGTTGTGTTGTCAGAAATGCATAGTATGATGGCCCGTCGGTTACCCCCAAACAAGCAGAAAAAGACAGGAGATAATGTGAGGAAAAGTAACTTATACCGTTTTTTGAAGTTAGTCCCCCTGGCCGTGCTGGCAGCCTGCGGCAGCAGCAGCGACGATGCGCCAGCGCCTACCGGCCCCACCACGACGCCGATTACAGGCACCAATTTCGTCGCTTCGATCCGCTACACCACCCATAATGTGCCGCATATCAAGGCCGCCAATTTCAAGGGCGCCGGTTACGGCTACGGCTATGCCTTCGCCAAGGACAATATCTGCCTGTACGCGGAGGAACTGGTCACCTTGCACGGTGAGCGCTCCAAGCATTTCGGCGGCACCGGCGGCTACCTGGGCCAGCTGGGCGATACGTTCCCGAACGTCGACTCCGATTTCTTCTACAAGCTGCTGTTTACGCCGGCGCTGGCAGCCAGGATCAAGGCCGCCTCCAGCCAGGACGCGCAGGACCTGACCTCCGGCTTCGTCGCGGGCTATAACCGCTACCTGAAGGAGACCCCCCCGGCCAGCCTGCCCGCCACCTGCCGCGGCGCCGCCTGGGTGGTGCCGATGACCGAAGACGATGCCTACCTGCGCTTCGCCCAGGCCGCTATGGCCGGCAGCTCGATGGCCTTCATTAAGGCGATCGGCTCGGCCCAGCCGCCAGGCCCGAAAGTCGCATCCGCCGCGCCGAAGCAGGCCAGGGCGCGCCTGCTGGCCGCCGCCGATTACACCCAGTCCTCGATCTTCCGCAATCTGCAGGCGCTGCACGAGCACACCATCGGCTCCAACGGTTTCGGCCTGGGCAAGGAAGTCACCCAGAACGGCAAGGGCATGGTGTTCGGCAACCCGCACTTCCCATGGTGGGGCGCGCTGCGCCTGAACCAACTGCACCTGACCGTCACCGGCAAAGGTTATGACGTGATGGGCGCCACCCTGCTGGGCGTGCCGATCCCGCTGATCGGCTTCAACGACAAGGTGGCCTGGACCCACACCTTCTCGACCGACAACCGCTTCACCCTGCGCTATCTCGCGCTCGACCCGACCAGCCCGACCCGCTACATCAAGGACGGCAAGCCGGTGGCGATGACGGCGGTGCCGCTGACCATCAGCGTCAAAGGCGCGGACGGTGCGGTCACCCCGCTTTCGCGCACCCTGTACACCACCGAGTACGGCCCGATGCTGATGGACAGTTCCTTCGCCTGGGGCAGCAGCACGGCCTTCGCGATCCAGGACGCCAACTACAGCAACTACAAGCTGATTGACCAGGTGATCCTGAACGGCAAAGCCACCAGCGTGGATACCCTGCGTGAAGCGTCGGCCACCCATACCGCGCTGCCGTGGGTGAACACCATGGCGGCGGACAAGGCCGGCGACGCGTTGTACGCCAACTACTCGGTGGCGGCCAATGTGCAGGATCCGCAACTGGCCGCCTGCGTCCCGGGCCGGGCCCAGGGCGCGCCGTTCCAGGACATCATGGCCTCCACCGGCGTGGTGGTGATGGCGGGCACCACCGCAGCCTGCGACTATGCGGGCGCCATCGGCGCTGCCCAGCGTCCATGGGTCAAGCGCAGCGACTACATCGTGAACGCCAACGACAGCCACTGGTGGCCAACGGTCGGCAAGTTCCTCACCGGCTATCCGAAGATCATCGCCACCGGTCCCAATGCCGAAGGCATGCCGCAGAACAACCGTACCCGTACCGGCCACGCCATGGTGCGCGACCGCCTGGCCAGCGCGGACGGCCTGACGGGCAACCGCTTCACCATGGCCAACCTGCAGCAGCTGTACCTGCAAGCGCGCTTCTTCAAGGCGCAGAAATGGCTGCCGGAATTCACCGCCGCCTGCCTGGCTTCCACGTCGGCCAGCGCTGCGGCCAAGGATGCCTGCACGGTGCTGAAGGACTGGGACAAGACCCATGCGCCAAACAGCGCCGGCGCCATCCTGTTCTATGAGCTGTATGCGGGACTGGGCGAGCTGAATGCGGCGTCCTGGTGGAGCGTGCCTTACGACCCGGCCGACCCGCTGGAAACCCCGCGCGGCGCCGCAGCCGCCAGCGTGCCGGCCGCCCTGGCCAAGCTGGAAGCGCTGGTCGCCGGCAGCCAGTTCGACACCGCCGCCAAGCGCCGCACCACGCCGGCCGCGGTGCAGACCGTGTCGCGCCCGGACGGCGCCCTGCCGATCCCGGGCGGCCGCTACACCTTCAACAACTGGCGCGGCGTGCGCAACGAGATCTATCCGGGCATCGTGATCTATACGGCGGACTCGAAGACCAATGCTGGCGCCTACGGCAACAGCTATATCCAGTTCGTGACCTGGGACGACGGCGGGGCCCCGCAGGCGGAAGGCATCCTGACCTACAGCCAGTCGTCGGACCCGGACAGCCCGTACTTCAGCGACCAGACCAAGCTGTATGCCAAAGGACAGTGGGCCAAGCTGCCATACACCGAGGCGCAAATCACGGGCGATCCGAACTATAAGGTGATCGACATCTCCGAATAAGCTTCCAACGCCACCTCCGGGTGGCGTTTTACTGTATCCTCAAGGCATGACTGATGCATTACAGCGCCTGCCCGAGCTGCTCCTGGACGCCGTTTTCCTCGTAGAAGAGGATGGGCGCATAGCCTTTGTCAACCCTGCCTGCCATGCCATCTTTGATTACAAGCCGGAAGAGATGATTGGTCGTTATGTGCTGGAGTTCATCCATCCCGACGACAAGGCCCGCACTGTGGCGGAAATGGGACATGTGCGCGACGGCAAGCCGCGCCTGGGTTTCGAAAACCGCTACCTGCGCAAGGATGGCGGCGTAGCTCACATCATGTGGTCGGCCCGCTGGTCGCCGGAAGACCGCCTGCGCATCGGCGTCGCGCGCGATATCAGCCGCCGCAAGCGCGCCGAGGAGCGCCAGGCTGGCATGCTGGCCCTGGCCACCGCCGCCCACAGCGCGGAAATGCTGCCGGAGCTGTTCCGCAGTTTCCACGAGATCCTGCAGGACTTGCTGCCAGTGTGCGGCATGATGGTGGTGCTGCAGCCCGGCGAGCGGGTGGTGTATGCCAGTAGCCCGGCCGGCACCGCACCGTCGCGAACCCAGGGCTGGCACCACGTGTCGCTGACCGCGCCGGGCATGCTGTTTGGCGAAATGCAGCTGGACCTGGGCCGCTCCGGCAGCCTGACTGCCGAGGAACTCGATTTACTGGAATTTACCGCCGGCCAGGCCGGCGCCGTGATCGAGCGGCTGGCGCTGCATGCCGACCTGGCCCACGCCGCCCGCTACGATGAGCTGACCGGCTTGCCGAACCGCCGCCTGTTCCAGGACCGTATCCTGTCCGCCATCGCGCGCTGCCGCCGCGGCCAGTCGCGCGGTGCGCTGTTGTTTATCGACCTGGACGACTTCAAGCAGGTCAACGACCAGCATGGCCATATGGCGGGCGACCAGCTGCTGCAATCGATCGCGCGCCGCATCACCTCCTGCGTCCGCGAAGCCGATACCGTGGCGCGCATCGGCGGCGACGAGTTCGTGGCCCTGCTTGAGAACGTGCCCAACCTGGAGCAGGCCGAAGCCGTGGCCGGCAAGATCCAGCAAGTGATTTCCACCCCGCTGGTGCTGGGCGGCTGCACGCTCGTGCCGCACGCCAGCATCGGCATCGCCCTGTATCCCGAACACGGCGAAGTGATCGACCAGCTGATGCGGCATGCCGACCAGGCCATGTACGCCTGCAAAGCCGCCCGCAAAGCCGCCGAAGCGTAAAAACTGGTTAAAATGTCATCCTTTTGTACCGAATAATTACAATGGGTATTCTGTCGCGTACAGCGGGTGCAGTCATGGCATGGGCCTTCCTGGCGGCGAGCGCTCCGGCGGCGCCGGCCGCCGCACCTCTGCTGGGCGCCACGCCCGACCGCGCGCTGAGCCAGTACCGGCTGGACGGCTGGCAGGTCGAGCAGGGCTTGCCGCAGAATGCCGTGTCGGCCCTGGTGCATGCCAGCGACGGCTACCTGTGGGTCGGTACGCTGGCCGGCCTGGTGCGCTTTGACGGCAACCGCTTCACCAGCTTTGAGGTGGCCGAGTCGGCCGACATTGCCGCGCAGCCGGTGCTGGGCCTGATGGAGGACGCCCAGCACAACCTGTGGATCGGCCATAACAAGGGCGCCGCCATTTACCGCGACGGCAAGTTCCGCCAGATGTTTTCGGCCGGCCTGCTGGGCGACCAGCGCGTGTGGAGCTTTGCCCAGGCGCCCGACGGCGCGGTGTGGGCCGCCACCAGCAATGGCCTGGTGCGCTGGGACAAGGGCGTGGCGCGCTACTTCCGCCAGGCCGACGGCCTGCCCACCGACCGCCTGCGCGCGGTAGCATTCGACCGCGACGGCGTGCTGTGGATCGCCAGCTCCGGCGGCGGCCTGATTTCCTATAGCGGCGGGCGCTTCCGCGTCTACAACCCCGACAACGGTTTCCCACACTTGCAGGTGCGTTCGGTGCTGGCCGATCCGGCCGGCGGCGTCTGGGCTGCCACCGCCGGCGGCGGCCTGGCGCGCGTACTGGGCGAGCGCATCAAGGTGTACACCGTGGCCGACGGCCTGCCGACCGACCAGCTGACCGCACTGACGCGCGACCCGCAAGGCACGCTATGGGTCGGCACCTGGGGCAGCGGCGTGGTGCGCATGGTGGGTGAACGTTTCAGCGCCATCGCCAGCAATGGCGGCCTGGCGGGCGACCATATCTGGTCGCTGCTGGCCGACCGCGAAGGCAGCATGTGGGTCGGCACCTGGGTCAGCGGCCTGGCGCGCCTGCGCAGCCGGCCGTTTTCCGTGGTGGGCATGCCGGAAGGCCTGTCGCACGACAATGTGCGCGCCATCCTGCCGGCGCGCAATGGCGTGACGTGGGTGGCGACGGCGGGCGGCGGCTTGAACCGGATCGACGCCAACGGCATCCGCGTGTTGGGCAAACAGGCCGGCCTGCCGAGCGAAGAGATTTCCAGCCTGCTGGAGGAGGCCGACGGCACGCTGTGGATCGGCACCTACACCAACGGCGTGGCGCGCCTGCGCGAGGGCAAGGTCACGGTGTTCGACACGCCGCAAGGCTTGCCCAGCTCCGACGTGCGGGTGCTGTACCAGGACCGCCAGGGCGTGCTGTGGGCCGGTACCCAATCGGGCGTGGCGCGCCTGGCCGGCAAACAGTTCGAGGCGCTGCGTGCGGCCGGCGCTCCCAGCGGGGTAGTGTCGTCCATCCTGCAGGACCGCGCCGGCACGCTGTGGCTTGGCACCGCCGGCGAAGGGCTGGTGCGCTACCGCGATGGCGTGTTCAAGACCATGACCGCAGCCGACGGCCTGCTGTCGAACTGGATCATGTCGCTGTACGAGGATGCCAGCGGCACGCTGTGGATCGGCAGTAATGGCGATGGCCTGAACCGCCTGCGCGGCGAGCACCTGGGCCGTATCCGCCCGGCCGACGGCCTGTGGGACGGCACCTGCCTCAGCATCCTGGAGGACCGCGACGGCTACCTGTGGATGACCACCAACCGCGGTTTCTACCGCGTGGCGCGCAGCGAGCTCGATGCCTTCGCCGAAGGCAAGCTGGCGCGCGTGCGTTCGGCAGGTTTCGGCCCGGCCGACCTGATGCGCAGCACCACTTTTGCCGGCGGCCTGCAGCCGACCAGCGCGCTCGATAGCGCGGGCAACCTGCTGCTGCCGTCGGCCAAGGGCGTGGTCACGGTCGACCCGCGCCGCCTGCCCGATTCGGCGCGGCCGCCGCAGGTGGTGCTGCAAAGTATTACCGTGAACGGCGCCGTGCAGGCGGCGGCAGCGGAACTGCAGCTGCCACCGGGCCCGCTGACCGTATCGATCCAGTACAACGCCACGAATTTGATGAATGCGGAGCGGGTGCGCTTCCGCTACCAGCTGGAAGGCCTGGCGCGCGACTGGATCGATGTCGGGCCAAACCGCGTGGTGACCTTCCCGGCACTGGCGCACGGCAATTACCGCTTCCGCGTGGTGGCCAGTATCGACGGCCAGCGCTGGAGCGATGCCGGCAGCGCGATGTCCCTGCGCGTGCCGCCGTACTTCTACCAGACCCGCTGGTTTGCCGTGCTGCTGGCGCTGGCCACCATGGGCGCGGCATATGGCCTGTACCGCTTGCGGGTACGCCACCTGCGCCGGCGCCAGGCCGAAATGGAGCGCCTGGTGGCGGAAAAGACGGAAGCGCTGAAGCAGGCCAACGAGCATCTCTCGCGCCTGTCTTTTGTGGATGCGCTGACCGGCCTGGCCAACCGCCGCCGCTTCGACGACGCGCTGCGCGACGAATGGCAGCGCGCCGCGCGCAACGGCGCCCCGCTGGCGCTGGTGATCTGCGATATCGACTATTTTAAGGATTACAACGACGCGCTGGGCCACCAGGAGGGCGACCGCTGCCTGGCGGCGGTGGCCTCGGTGTTCCAGCACCATGTGCGGCGCGGCGGCGACCTGGCGGCGCGCTACGGCGGCGAGGAGTTCGTCTTCTTGTGCGCCAACACCGAACTGCACGGCGCGCTGGCCATTGCCGAAGAGCTGCGCGCCGCCTGCGCCGGGCTGGCGATCCCGCACCCGGCTTCCGCCGTGGCGCCGGTGATCACCCTCAGCCTGGGTGTCGCCGTATGCCAGCCGGCGCGCGGCGAGCCGCTCGAAGCGCTGGTGCAGCAGGCCGATGCCGCGCTGTACTGCGCCAAGCGCGAAGGCCGCAATCGCGTGTGCGGCCCGGCCGGCGCGCCATCAGCGGAAGTACTCGCCAGCCCGCTCGGGCTGGTATAACACCTCCAGCAGGCGCACCTGCACCAGCTGGCCGTCCGGACGCGGCCAGCTGATGCTGTCGCCCACGGACAGGCCGAGCAAGGCGCTGCCGACCGGCGTCAGGACGGAAATGCCGTCCTCCAGCTGCGGCATGTCTCTGGGGTAGGCCAGGGTCAGGCAGCGCTGCTCGCGCGAGCCTTCGATTTCAAAGCGCACGGTGGAATTCATCGTCACCACGTCGGGCGGCATGTCTTGCGGCGCGCGGATATCGGCGCGCGCCAGTTCATCGAGCAGGGCGCGGCTGGCAGCGTCGCCGGGACGCGCGGTGCCGAACAGGGCTTCCAGCCGTTCGGCGTCGAGCGATGAAATGGTGATGTGGGGTTGCATGGGTACTCTCCTGGTTGTCCGTTCAGATGGGTGCTGGGCGGCTCGGTGAGGCGAGGGTGGCCGGAGCGGATCCGGCCCAGGCCTCACCGAGCCCGGAAAAGCCAGGTAATGACAGGCGTGCGCGCAGCGCTCCCCGGCAGGGAGGCGGCATTGGGTTGCGCAGCAATGGCGGCCATGGTCATCATGGCCGCGAGTATAGCGTGGTTTAGTTTTTCAGGTTGCGCGACATCACGATGCCGTAGTTGTAGCTGTCGAATATGATGTCCGGCATGCCGTCGCCGTCCATGTCGCCGACCGCGATGTTGGGCGGATATAAGGTCTCGAACATCGGCATCCGCAATTGGTGCGAGAACTCCAGCGCGAAATTCGGACCGACCGAAACGATGGCAAACATGGCGTTACCGACCACGAACAGGTCGGGAACTTTGTCGCCATCAACGTCCTGCACCGAGAACACCAATGCATCGTGGCCAAGCGAAGCCTGGAACACTTTATCCAGTCCACCGCCGGCACGGCGGTTGAAGGCGAGCGTGTATTGCTCGGTATTGGAACCGTCGGCCAGCATGCCGGCAAAGACCAGCTCGGGCTTGCCATCGCGATTGATGTCGGCGACCTTCATGCTACGGCAATAGTTGATGTTGATGTTGCTGCAGAAGCCCGCCGTTTCATTGGTCAACGCGCTATTCAGGGTGAATGCTGCGGCTGCGCCCTGGGAGAAGATCAGCAGCTCGCTGGTCAACGGACCGGTAGCCGGCTTGGCGAACACGCGGTTGACGATCAATTCGCGCTTGCCATCCTGGTCGAAATCGGCGCTCGCGATTTCGTAATTGCCGGCGGCCATTGGAACAGGCGACAGCGCTGTGAAGCCCTGCGCGCCGCCGCGCAAGACCTGGAAGCCGCCAGTCACCTGGTCGACTGCGTCGGGCGAGCTGCCGATCAGGTCAGTCTTGCCGTCGCCGTCGATATCGACCGCCATCAGGGTCTGGGTGTACTTCGTTGCGACAAACGCGCTGGCCACGTATTTGCCGTCCGCGCCGGCCTTGAAGATGCGGATGCCGGATTGGGTATCACCCTCGCCCGCGCGGTACTCGGGCACCAGCAGTTCCGGCTTGCTGTCGCCGTCGATATCCAGCGCGATCAGGTTGTTGACGTACTTGGCGTAGCCGGTCTGGTCGGCAATCAATTCAAGCGTCTGGAACTTGTCCATTCCACCGCTGGCGTTCTGCAGGTAGATGTTGAGCCGGTAGCCGTTTGCCGCCGGCAGGTCGGAGCGCCCAAGTGCGGCCAGTTCCACCAGGTCAGGTCGGGCATCGCTGTTGATGCTGGCGATGACGATGCGCGGCAGGTTGTTCCCGTAGACGGTGCGGTCAACAGGCACCAGTTCCTTCGATTCATACTCCGCCATGACGGTCTTGAATTTCAGGATGTAGTCGCTTTTCAGCATGCTGCCATCAGCGGCGCTGGCGCCAGCCTTGATGGTCAGACGGTATTCGGTCTTGTAGCGCAAGCGAGCCGCTGGCGTAATGGTGATTGCCTGGCCGGCAATCTCGCTGCTGAACGGGACATTGTTCACACCGTCGCTGAGTTGCACGTTGCTGGCGCCCAAACCATTGGCGCCAAGGGGGGCATTGAAGGAAATTGTGAGCCTGGCGCTGGTTGCCACGGCTTTGGCGCCGTCGGGAATGTTGGAGAGGGTGACCTCCAGGGCTTTGGCCGGTACCGGCGTACCGCCGGTGTTATTGCTTGGATTGCTGCTTGTCCCGCCGCCGCCGCCGCCGCAGGCCGCCAGGACGGCGGCAATGAATAGCATCAGCGCTGCTTTTACGATTCCCATGGATCTCCTTATCTGTGTGATGGATAGTTGGTTGTCAAATTGTAAAGCAAATCAGGCGCCGAAGCGCTCGACAACGAACTCGACGAAGCTGGCCAGCTTGGGCGTTGACTGGCGGTCGCGCGGGTAGATCAGGTGCATCGGGCGCGGCACCGGCCAGTAGGGGCGCAGAATAGGCACCAGGCGGCCGCGCGCAATCTCGTCGGCCAGCACGGCGTCGGCCTGCATCACGATGCCGAGGCCGGCCACGGCGGCCAGGCGCAGCGCCTCGCCATTGTTTGAGCGCATGCGGCACACCGGCGCAGTGCCGCCGGATTCTCCCAAGGCACCCAGGCGCCAGCGCGCATCGTGGCGCCAGTGCGAGAAATCCAGGCAGCGGTGCTGCGCCAGCTGGTCCGGCGTTTGCGGGGTGCCGTGCTGCGCCAGGTAGCCGGGGGCGGCGCAGACGATCATCTGCAGCGGCGCCAGGGGCCGCGCCACCATTGAGGAATCCTTGAGCGGGCCAATGCGGATTACCGCATCCAGTCCTTCCTCCACCACATCGGCCAGGCGGTTCGACAAGTCCAGGTCGAGGTTCACTTCGGGATAGCGGGCCAGGTACTCGGCCATGGCGGGCGCCAGGCACTGGCTGCCGAAAGCGGCCGGCGCGCTGACTTTCAGGGTGCCGCGTGGTGTGGTGCGCATCGCCAGCGCGCCCGTCTCGGCGGCCTGCACCAGTTGCAGGATATGGCGGCACTGCTCGGCATATTGTTCGCCGATTTCACTGAGGCGCTGGCTGCGCGTGGTCCGGTGCAGCAGGCGCGCCCCGACCAGTTGCTCCAGCGCCGCCACGTGCTTGCTGACCATCACGGTGGACATGTCGAGCGTGCGCGCGGCAGCGCTGAAGCTGCCGCAGTCGACCACCCGCACGAAGACTTCCATGCTGCGCATCTTGTCCATCGATTGTTAAGCTGGAGTTAAAGATCTTATTAATTTTATAGGATTTTTAATTCCTTCTGCTGGCTCGATACTGGCGGCATGATGACTTTCTCTCTTTGGCTGGCCTTCCTGGCCCTGGCCCTCGCCACCACCTTCAGCCCTGGCCCGGCGGTATTGCTGGCCGTCTCCAGCACCCTCGAACTGGGGCCGCGCCGCGCGGCGTTTGGCTCCGCCGGTAATGCGGTTGGCGTGTTCCTCGTGGCTTGCGTTGCCGTCGGCGGGGTAGGGGTGCTGCTCAAGGCGTGGCCGTCCGCATTCGCCGTGCTGAAGCTGGGTGGCGCGTGCTACCTTGGCTGGCTGGGCGTCCAGCAATGGCGCCGCGCAGGCCGCGGCGGCAGTGTCGCCATGGCAGCCGCAGCGGAAGGCGGCAGCCGCCTGCTGGTATTCCGGCGCGGCATGCTGGTCGCCTGCAGCAATCCCAAAGCCATCCTGTTTTTTGCTGCGGTGTTCCCGCAATTCATGCCGGCCGGCGCGATTGCCATCGGCCGCTTCCTGCTGCTCAGCCTGACCTTTGTCTGCTGCACCCTGCTGGCGCACACCGCCTACATCGGACTGGCCGCAACTGCGGGCCCGCGCATGCTGGCCGGCCCGCGGATGGCCGGCTTACAGCGCGGCATGGCCGTGCTGCTTATCTGCCTGGCCATCGCCATGGCGCTGCTCAGCTGACGCGCCTGCTGTATTTAGAAGTAGAAGTTGCCGGAGATGCCGACCTGGTTGGCTTTCACTTCAGCGCCGTTGGATTTGGCTTCCAGCTTTTCGTTCACGAAGCGTACTTTCAGGCTGTACTGAGGCGAGAACATGTATTCGGCCTCCACCACACTGCTCAGCGTGTTGTCGAACTTGACGTCGCGGATGTCGGCCGCGCCGCTGCCGCTCAGTTTGGCACCAGTGACGTAGCGCAGGCCGGTACCGATCTTCCAGTTCTGGTCGATATGGTAGAAGGCCAGGGCTTCGATCGGGAAGCGCTGGAATTTCAGGCTGCCGTTCTCGGCGGTCTGGTCGTCGATGTGGAAGTTCACGCTGGTTTGCGCGGAGAACTGCTGGTTGATGCGGAAATCGACGCCGGCGGTGAAGTACACGCCACCGCCGGCTTTGATATTGACGCTATCGCCGTTGGTGTAGTGGGCGGTCGCCAGCTTGTCGCCGCCGCCGGTGGCGCCAATGCCAACGAAACCGCTGACAGTCTTGACTGGCAGAGGGGTTGCTACGGATTGGGCTTGGGCGGAGGCCGCGAGGGCCAAGGCAACACAGGCGAATACTGCTTTTTTCATGCTGAAGTACTGGTAAGTGAGAAAGGGCGGGAGGTTAGCATAAAGATAGTCGCCCAAAATGCGCCAATTCTCACGCGCCGTCGCAGCCGAGGTCCAACGAGGCGCGAAACGAAAAACGCCGACCACAAGGGTCGGCGTTTTCACTTTTTATTCTTGGTGGCCCGGGGCGGAATCGAACCACCGACACAAGGATTTCAAGACAAGGTTTCCCGAGTATTTAACGGTCGAGCGCAATGGCGAATTAGCTAGTCCGTCAAAGCGGAAACTGGATTTCTGACTGATTGTCTCGTACCCGCTGCGCACCGTGGAAACGTAGCAGTAATGGGGCCACGTAGGAGGCCAGCGCAACGGAACTGATGTGTTGTTGTAGGTAATGTCCGAGCGAACCTGGCGGCGCGGCGTTGCGCGAAGTTCCTACGGGAACCTTGCGACCTGCGAAATGGGTCAGAACTCCGGCAATCTGTGCATTGGTGATAAGTGCACGCGTTCCTGAGCCAAATGTAATGAGATATCCGCCATCGGGCGTGATTTCAAAGGCGAACTGAGAGCGTGCGGCCCAAGTTGGCATTATCTCCATAGGCTCGCCGACCCGCATTCTACGTGGAAACTTGACTGGTGTACTGGCTTCAAGCCGCTTCCCAAGCTGAAAATATTTCATGTCAACAAGACGACCGAAAGCGCCATGCCTGACTAACCAAAGTATCTCTCCCTCCAACATGGTGCCCAAAGGGAGAGCCGTACGAACTTCGACGGCCATCAATGCCCACAGGTCGAGAAGACGCAGTGCTGCAGGCGCGTTGGCATCTTCTGGGATCTTTTCCGATAAGCGTGTCCAGCCCGGAAAACCCTGCGCGACAAGAGCTTCGCGTACTCGACTATCGGGTGCTGGGCCGAGCCCGGTAAGCAGCATGAGCATCTTGAGAGGATAGAGCACATTTGTTGTCACTGGCGAGAAGACACGTTGTGCGAACACATGCAACAAGTGGATTGCCTCTATGTGGTAGCTCGAGCTAATTGCCGAATTCCGCCACTGACCGACCAAGCGACGTTGTCGCGTACACATACGCCGCACGTCTTCATCAGCCAGCAGCGCTTCAAAATCACTGACAGGGCCAAGCTTAGGCGCTCGGCGCATACCAGCACCGTACACGCGAAGGCAGTGACGTAGCAGCATGGCAGACTGCTTAATTTCTTCGGCGGAGCCGCTTCGATCTTCGGAAATATAGCTGGTTGCAGCCCAGACGTCATGAAACAACCGAGTATAGCTAGGCTGCTCAAGACAAAATTCTTGGCAAAGATCAATCATTTTTGCGCAGTGTATGTCGAAATCTAAGCTAAGCGTATATAGAATTCAAAAAGTTTGCAAATAGTAGTTGATACTGGTGCGGAAGGCCCTTAACTTGTGGACCGAGTACGACGATTTTCCGGTGCCGGAAACAAAAACGCCGACCACAAGGGTCGGCGTTTTCACTTTTTATTCTTGGTGGCCCGGGGCGGAATCGAACCACCGACACAAGGATTTTCAGTCCTCTGCTCTACCAACTGAGCTACCAGGCCAAGGCGCGCAATTATAGCAGAGGGATTTTCTGTTTGCCAAGGCTTGATTTTATGGCATCAGTTTCCAGCTCCAGGGCGCCAGCTCGCCGCCGGTGTACTTCTGCGTTTCACCGGACAGGTTGACGGCGACCTGCACCGCATTGCCATCTTTCTGGCGGCGGAATTCGAATACCTTGTCGTTGCCGGAGTCGAGCACCTGCACCGGGCCGCCGAACTGGCCGGCTGCCAGGGCGGGGTTGGCTTTCTTGAACTGCATCAGCCGCGTGTAGAAGCTTTCCAGCTCATAGGTTTTCCACGGGATCGGGTCTTTCTGGAAAAATTCCAGGCGCTTCTCGAGCCGCGCCTCCTGGCCGTTGTAGACCAGCGGCATGCCGGGCAGGGTGAAGGTCAGCACCGCCATGGCCTGGTAGGCCGGGCCGTACATTTCCTTGTCGGTGCCTTGCCAGGAGTTGAAATCGTGGTTGCTGGTGAAGCGCATGCGGTAGGCGCTGGCGGGGTAGGCGGTGGGCGGGCGCTCCACCCATTCCTTCAGCGCGCGGGCATCGGCCTGGCCTTTGGCGATCTTTTGCAGCACTTCGGTCAGGTCCCAGCCGTAAGTCATGTCGAAGGCCTGCTCGTGCAGCTCGGGCTCGGCCGCTTCGGCCAGCATGAACATCGGCTTGATCCTGTCCAGCTCCACGCGCGCCTTGTTCCAGAAAGCGGTCGGCAGCAGGTGGGCGGCGTCGCAGCGGAAGCCGTCGATATCGGCTTCGCGCACCCAGAACGCCATGGCGTCGATCATGCCGTCCCACAGCGCCTTGTTGTTGAAGTCCAGGCCCACCACATCGGTCCAGTATTCCGGCTCGGGGCCGTTGGTGTAGGTGACCGGATACATCTGGCCGTTGTCGTTCTTCTTGTACCAGTCCGGATGCTGCTTGACCCAGGGGTTGTCCCAGGCGGTGTGGTTGGCGACCCAGTCGAGGATCACCTTCATGTCCATGGCATGCGCCTGTTTCACCAGCGCTTTCAGGTCGGCCATGCTGCCGAATTCCGGGTTCACCGCCTTGTAGTTGGCGGAGGCGTAGTAGCTGCCCAGCTTACCTTTGCGGTTCTTCTTGCCGATCGGGTGCACCGGCATCAGCCAGATGATGTCCACCCCCATGCGTTTCAGGCGCGGCAAGTCGGCGGTGAAAGCTTTCAGGGTGCCTTGCTGGCTGTACTGGCGCAGGTTCACTTCGTAGATCGTGGCATTACGCGTCCACGGCAAGTGTTCGTTGGCGGGATTGGCGTGGGCCAGCGGCAGGCTGGCGGACAGCGCAAGCAGCAGGGCGGCAAGGCGGGTAGGGCGCATGGGCAAGACCTTTCCAGTCGGGGAGAGTGGCCATATTACGATAGAATCTTGCCATGAGCGCACCAGACCTCGATCCCGGACAAATCGCCTTCATGCGCGGCGGCGTGTCGATCAGCGTGGCCAGTTGCGGCAGCAACGGCATGCCGCAGCTCGTGCGCGCCATCGGCTGCCGGGTCAGCGACGATGGCCGCCGCGTCACGGTCTTTGTACCGGAAGCGAAATCGCAGGCGGTGCAGCGCGATATCTTTGCCACCGGTGCGATTGCGGTGGCCTTTACCCAGCCTTCCACCCACCGCACCATGCAGCTGAAGAGCCGCGATGCGCGCGTGACCGCGCTGGCGGCGGATGATGTGCAACTGGTGGAAGCCTACCGCGATGCCTTCGTGGCGGAAGTGGGCGCCATCGGCTTCCATGAGCACATGGTGCGCACCTTGCTATCCTGCCCGCCGGAGCAACTGGTGGCATTGAGTTTCTGCCCAAGCGAGGCGTACAGCCAGACCCCCGGCCCCAACGCCGGCAAGAAGCTGGAGGCCGGCGAATGAGCGACGTCACGCTGGACACCATCCGCGAGTGCTTTGAGGGTGTGGTCCCGGCGGTGCTGGGCACGGCCGGCCTGGATGGCATGCCGAATGCCTCCTACTTGTCGCAAGTGCAGTATATGGACCGCGAACACGTGGCGCTGTCCTATCAGTTCTTCAACAAGACGCGTGTCAACATCCTGGCCAACCCGCATGCGCGGCTGACGGTGATCAACCCTTACACCGGCGCCCAGTACTCGCTGGCGCTGCAATACCTGCGCACCGAGACCTCGGGCCAGCTGTTCGAGAGCATGAAAGCCAAGCTGGCCGGCCTGGCATCGCACACCGGCATGAGCGGCGTCTTCAAGCTGCTCGGTTCCGACGTGTTCCGCGTGACCGAAATCGTGTGCGTCGACCGCGATGTGGCGCCGCCGCCCCCGCCGCCGCGCAATCTTCTGGCCGCGCTGCGCCTGTGTTCCGAACGCCTGCTGGCCTGCCGCGACCTGGCGCAGCTGTTCGATGAAACCATGGCGTGCCTGGACCAGAAGCTGGGCATCAGCCATGCCATGCTGCTGTTGCACGACCCGGCGGCCGGCTGCCTGTACACGGTGGCCAGCCACGGTTATGAGCAATCCGGCGTGGGTTCGGAGATCCCGCTGGGGCAGGGCGTGATCGGGGTGGCGGCACGCGAAGGCACGCCGATCCGCATCAGCCACATGACGGCGGAGTACAGCTACAGCCGCGCCATCCGTCAGCAGACCGAGGGCACCGAACTGGCGCAGGCGCTGCAGACCGAGATCCCTTATCCCGGCCTGGCCGAATCGCGTAGCCAGCTGGCGGTGCCGATCCAGGGCTGCGAACGTTTGCTGGGCGTGCTGTACGTGGAAAGCCCGCAGGACCTGCGCTTCACCTACGACGATGAAGATGCCCTGGTCACGCTGTGCGGCCAGCTGGCGATGGCCATGCACATCCTGCAGAACGTGCCGGCGCCGGAGCCGGAACCGGAAGAGCAGGCGGCGCCCCATGTGCAGGGCGTGCCGCTGGTGGTGCGCCATTACGCCGACAATGACTGCGTCTTCTTCGGCAACGACTACCTGATCAAGGGTGTGGCGGGCGCCGTGCTGTGGGCGCTGCTGCAGGACTTTGTAGCCCATGGCAAAACGGCCTTCTGCAACCGCGAGCTGCGCCTGGACCAGCGTGTGCGGCTGCCCGATGTCAGCGACAACCTGGAGGCGCGCCTGGTGCTGCTGGCGCGCCGCCTGTGCGAGCGCGAGGCGCCGGTGCGGATTGAAAAGACGGGGCGCGGGCATTTCCGCCTGTGCGTCGAACGCCCGCTGCAGCTGGCGGAAGGCTGATCACGCAGCCAGCGCTTGCGGGGCGGCCAGAGCCGCTTCCAGCTTCTGCATATCGCGCGCGCTGATCAGGCTGCGCGTCATGGCCAATACTCCCTCGAACACCGGCGGCGGCATGCCGGCCCGCATCCCCAGCAGCATGCCCGCGCGCTCGGCCGGGTTCAGCGACGGGATCATCCAGCGCATGGTGGCCTGCATTTCTTCCGGAGGGATGGCGGCGACGATGCGGTCGTGGATCTCGTGCAGCTCCTCGTCGGTATAGCAGGCCCACAGTACGGCGTTGTTCTCGGTTTCCTCCAGGTTCATGTGCACCAGGTTTTCGCCCACGAACACCGACAGCTGCAGGTGCAGGTGGTCCAGATGCTGGAAGCGCGCGCTGCCGATGGCGGTGGCGCAGTGGTCGCACAGGGCCAGCAGCTTGTCGATGGCCCAGTCGTGGTGGTCATGGTCGCCTTCCGTCACTTGCGCGGAGCCCGGGCGGCGCGCGTTCATCGCCGGATGCACGAAGGCGCCTTCATGCTCCAGGTGTTTGCGCATGGCCTGCAGCAGCTCACGCGTCTGCGCCAGCGCGCCGTGCAGGTCTTCGTTATCGGCGGCATCGGTGCGCGCCAGGCGCGCTTGCGTATCGCTCATGAAGCTGCGCAGCGCCTTGTGGATGCCGGAATACATATTGATTCGTGGTTTGCTCATTTCATTCACCCTCTGGTTGGTACGGAGTGAATGGTAGACATTAAGGCATCGGCGCGTTCTTAAAAACTCCCTCACCAAACCTTAAAAACTTCTTAAGGGGCGCGCTGGCGGGTTTTTAAGGTGGCGCCGGCGGGGCTGAACAGCAGGACGTGCTCGCCCATGCGCGGGCGTCCGTCCGGGCCTGGCGGCAAACTGGTGGGCGGGGCGGACTGGTATAGCCATACTTCGCGTCCGCTGTCGAAGCGCAGGCGGGTCTGGGGCGGGCCGAGGGCGGCCAGGGCGGCGGCGCGGTCCTGCGGTGCGGCGGCGCTGGCGGCGGGCGGCGCGTCGGCATAGTCGAAGGACAGCAGGGTGTCGTCGGGCCAGCTGGCGTCCCAGATCGGGGCGTGGTAGCTGTGCTCAAGCAGCACCTGGCAGTCGCAGTAGGGCATTTCCTCGGCCGGTGGGTTGCCGGCGTACATGGCGTGGAAGGGCAGGGTGGCGCGCCGCTCGCCATGCTGCAGGGAGATGGCAAAGACCGGTCGTTCCGTGAAGAACATGTAGTTGCCATTGGGATCGCTGCATACGCGTTCGGGGCTGCGCAGGAATTCATCGAGCCAGGCGAACAGGTGGGCGTTGTTCGATACCAGTCCCGCCTCCATCCCGACCAGGCACTCCAGCCGCAAGTCACCGAGACGGCGCATGCCTTCCGGCACGCCGGGGCTGCGTACTTCGGCGCGCCAGGTCATGGACAAGGTTTTGCGGTTGGCCAGCACGGCGGCGTCTTCGCGCCATAGCGTTTCATCGCGCTCCAGCGTGAAACTGTGGTCGGCCGCGATGGGAACGGTTTTGCTGCCGGTGTCGCCCACCACCTTGAGGCGGATGCCGTCCATCGACATGCCCGGCTGGCGCGGCAGGAGACGGAAGCGCAGCGTGGCTTGCGGCGCCAGCGCATGCTCGCGCGCGAAACGTTCCATACCGTGCAGCATGCGGCGGTAGGACTTGTCCACGGGTGAACGGGTGCTGGGCACTTCGACCGTGGGCAGTGCCTGCAGTGCTGCGGCCAACAGGAAAACCGTTTTCCACATAATTAGAGATTGTGGCATGCTGGTCAAATTACCGCTCATTGAATGCGCCTGTCGCGCGCATCGCTACCAATGATTAACGAACTGCCAGCGCTAGAGAGTTTGTCAAACAAATTTGAACTTCTGGTGGCCAGCATCAGTGACTACGCCATCTGCATGCTCGATCCGGAAGGCCGCGTCACCAGCTGGAACGTCGGCGCACAGCGTACCAGCGGCTACTGTGAGAGCGAGGCGATTGGCATGCATTTCTCGCGCCTGCATACGCCGGATGACTGCAACGCCGGTTTGCCCGGACATGCCCTCGAGACCGCGTTGCGCGAGGGCCGCTTTGAATGCGAGGGCTGGCGCGTGCGCAAGGACGGTACGCGCTTCTGGGCCAGTGTCGTGATCGACCCGATCTATACTCCGGACGGCGAGCATATCGGCTATGCCAAAGTCTCGCGCGACATTACGGAAAGCCGCCGCGTGCTCGATGCGCTGCGCGAAAGCGAGCAGCGTTTCCGTTTGCTGGTGCAGGGTGTGACCGACTATGCGATCTATATGCTGTCGCCGGAAGGCCTGATCACTAATTGGAACCTGGGCGCCGAGCGTATCAAGGGCTATGCGCTGGATGAGGTGCTCGGCACCCATTACCGCCGCTTCTTCACCGAAGAGGATCGGCTTGATGGTGCGCCTGAGCGCGCGCTGGTCATCGCTGCGCGCGAGGGCCGCTATGAGTCGGAAGGCTGGCGCGTGCGCAGGGACGGTACGCGCTTCTGGGCCCATGCGGTGGTCGATGCGCTGTACGACGAGCACGGCAAGCTGGTTGGATTCGCCAAGGTCACCCGCGACAACACCGAGAAGCGTCTGGCGGCGGAGTCGCTGGAGCAGGCGCGCAACGCCCTGTTCCAGGCACAGAAGATGGAGTCGATCGGCCAGCTGACTGGCGGCGTGGCGCACGACTTCAATAACCTGCTGGCGGTGGTATCCAACGGTATCGACATCCTGCGCACGGCACCGCCGCCGGAAACCCGGACACGCGTGCTCGATAGCGTGCGGCGCGCCGTGGAGCGCGGCGCCTCGCTGACGCAGCAGCTGCTGTCCTTTGCGCGCCAGCAGCCGCTGGCGCCGACCGTGCAGCAGCTGAACCAGGTGGTGGCGGGTTTTGAAGGCGTGCTGCGGCGGGCGGCGGGGCCGCTGGTGCGGTTCGAACTGGACCTTGACCCTAAGCTGCGCCGTGCTTCGATCGATGAAGCGCGCTTTGAGGCTGCCCTGCTGAACCTCGTGGTCAATGCGCGCGACGCCATGCCCGACGGCGGCAGTATCGAGGTCACCACCCGCAATGTGAGCCTGGCCGCCAACCAGGCCGCCACGCTGGAAGCTGGCGACTATGTGCGGGTCAGTGTGACCGACACCGGCAGCGGCATGGCGCCGGAAGTGCGCGAACGGGCCTTCGAACCGTTCTTCACCACCAAGGAGATCGGCAAGGGTACCGGCCTTGGCCTGAGCCAGGTATATGGCTTTATCGTGCAGTCGGGCGGCGGCGTGACGATCGATACCGAACCGGGGCGCGGCAGCACCATCAACCTGTTCCTGCCAGCGCTGGCGGCGGACGTGGCGCAGCTGCCGGCGCACCGTGCCGCGCGCGAGGAACGGGTGCTGATCGTGGAAGACGACCCGCTGGTCATGGAATCTGCGCGCGATCTGTTCCAGACCATGGGCTATGCCATCCTGCATGCCAACGACGGCGCTTCCGCCCTGCGCGCGCTGCAGCGCGACGGCGAGGTGGACGTGCTGTTCAGCGATGTGATGATGCCGAACGGGATGACAGGGCTGGAGCTGGCGCGCGAAGTGCGCCAGCGCTATCCGGACATCAAGATCATCCTGGCCTCCGGTTTCCCGCAGCCGGCCATGCAGGATGCGGGCCTGAGCGAATTCGCCTTCGTCGGCAAGCCTTACCGCCTGGCCGACCTGGCCCGCCAGCTGCGTTCGGGCTGAGGTACACTCTACGGCTTTGACACAAGCCGTAGGGGAGACAATGAAAAAACTGGTATTGGGAGGCCTGGCGATGCTGATGGCTGGTAGCGCCATGGCGGCGTCGGTGCAGGACGTGGCGGAGCGCTACCGCAAACTGGCGCTGGCCATCGGTCAGCATGACAGCAGCTATGTGGATGCCTATTACGGCCCGCCGGAGCTGGAGCAGCAGGCTGCGAAGAACAAGCAAAGCCTGGCTTCGATCCGCGCCGATGTGCAGGCCGCGCAGCGCGACATCGCACAGCAGAAAGCCGGCAATCCCGACGAGGCGCTGCGCATCGAGTTCCTGTCCAAGCAGTTGAAGGCGATGCATGCCCGCGTCGAAATGATGGAGGGCCGCAAGTTCAGCTTCGACGAGGAGACGGCCCTGCTGTACGACGCGGTGAGCCCGCACCATGACCGCGCCTACTACATGGCGCTGGTGGCCCAGGTCGACAAGCTGCTGCCGGGCGAAGGCCCGCTGCCGGAACGCCTGAAAGCCTTCCGCGCCAAATTCGTGATCCCGAAGGATAAGCTGAAGCAGGTGTTCGATGCCTCCATCGCCGCCTGCCGCGAGCGCACCGCCGCCTTTATGGAACTGCCGAAGAAGGAAAGCTTCGTGCTGGAATTCGTCAGCAACAAGCCCTGGTCCGGCTACAACTGGTACAAGGGCAATGCGCATAGCCTGATCCAGATTAATACCGAGTTCCCGATCTACATCGACCGCGCGCTGGACCTGGGCTGCCACGAAGGCTATCCGGGCCACCACGTCTACAACGCGATGCTGGAGCAGGCCCTGGTCAAGCAGCGCAACTGGGTGGAGTTCAGCGTGTACCCGCTGTATTCGCCGATGTCGCTGATCGCCGAAGGCAGCGCCAACTACGGCATTGAAATGGCCTTCACCGAGGCGGAGCGCATGGCCTTTGAACAGAAGGTGCTGTATCCGATGGCGGGCCTGGACCCGGCGCTGGCGCCGAGATATATGGAGCTGCTGAAGCTGCTGGGCAAATTGAGCTATGCCGACAACGATGCCGCGCAAGCCTACCTGGAAGGGAAGTGGACGCGCGAGCAGACCATCGAGTGGATGGTGAATGTGGGCCTGTACCCGCCGGAGAAATCGGCGCAGCGCCTGTCCTTCTATGACGCCAACCGCGGCTATGTGATCAACTACAACCTGGGCAAGGACATGGTCAAGGCCTGGGTCGAGAAGCAGGTGACGGCTACCGATCCGGTAGCCGCCCGCAAGCAGCGCTGGGATGCGTTCAAGGCGCTGCTGTCGTCGCCGCGCCTCGCCAGCGGACTGCGTTAAGCGGCCTTTTTGGCGCTGAGGCATTCTTTCATGAATGCCTTGCGCTCATCGCCCTTCTTGCCTTCGGCATCTTTGTTGCACATTTTCATCTTGTCCTGCTGCGTCACTGGCGCGGCAGGCTTGTTGCTCAGGCATTCCTTCATGAACGCCTTGCGTTCGTCCCCCTTCTTGCCCTCGGCCTCTTTATTGCAGGTCGTCATTTTCGATTGCTGGGTGTTCTTCGCCGGCGCCGGGTCCGCGGCAAACGCGGCGGAGCAGCTCAGGGCCAGGGCAGCAATGATCAGTTTTTTCATGAGGGTTCCTTGTAACAGTTGAGTTGGTCTTGCGCTGTAACTATACATAGATTTTTTGTCGATGTGACCTATTCTCTAAAGATGCCGTTGAGTTCAAACAGGGAGAATGAACATGGACAACAAGAAGTTCTTTCAATCAGGTGTGGTTCTACTGGCGCTGACTGCGTGTGCAGGTACCGACCCCAAGCTGGGCGGTGCACCGACGGTGGCAACGGGTTCGGCTGGCGGCGCGACGGCGTCGAATGCCAGTTCGCAGCTGGAGAAATGCGATAAGCCGCTCGGCACGCTCGGTGTGGTAGAGGATACGGCGGCGCCGTGGTACCACCATCTATCACAATACAAACTTGGCTCGACGGTGCCGGTGCTGCGCATGATGATCCAGCAGTCGAACTGCTTCGTGGTGGTGGAGCGCGGTGCGGCGATGGGCAAGCTGATGCAGGAACGTTCGCTGGCCGCGTCCGGCGAAATGCGCTCCGGCAGCAATTACGGCAAAGGACAGATGGTGGCTGCCGACTACACCATGAGCCCGAGCATTACGTTCAGCCAGAAAGGCACCAGCGGCATGGGTGGCGCGCTGGGCGGCCTTGGTCTGCTGGGGAGCGTGGCGGGCGTGGTGGCGGGCGGGCTGAAGTCCAACGAGGCTTCGACCACCTTGCTGATGGTGGATAACCGTTCCGGCATCCAGCTGGCTGCAGCGGAAGGCAGCGCCAAGAACTTTGACTTCAACGTCGGCGGCGCGCTGTTTGGCGGCGGCGGCTTTGGCGCGGCGGGCGGCTATTCCAACACGCCGGAGGGCAAGATCCTGATTGCTTCGTTCATGGATTCGTACAACCAGCTGGTGAAGGCGGTGCGCAATTACAAGGCGCAGGAAATCGCAGGCGGCATGGGCACCGGCGGTTCGCTTGGCGTGCAGGGCGGCTCGACGCCGGCTTCCAAGGAACTTGAGAAGAAGCCGGCCACCAAGAAGAAAAACTGAGCTTACATCCAGCGCAGGAAAGCACCGATCACGGGGGCGTTGGTCAGGTCGATCAGGAAGCCTCCGGTTGGCGGCACCAGGGTGGTGGCGCGCGGGGCCTTGCCATGCTGGCGGGTAATGGCGTCCATCGCCGCGACGGCTGTCGCGGTGGAGCCGATGCCGTAGCCGGCCAGGCCGGCGGTCGCAACGGCGGCTTCGTGGTCGCGGCCCAGCAGCGGCCAGACCACGAAGGCAGCGAAGGCCAGGGTCAGCGCAATGTTGACCGAAAGGATGGCGAGCATGGGGCCGGCGACGGCTGCCAGCTCGGCCAGGTTCAGCGGCGCCAGGGTGACCACCAGGAACAATGGCAGCAGGACGGCGGCGATGCGGTTGACCGTGTCGCTGCGCAGCCATGTCCAGCCGGCGGCGTCGTGGATGGCGCGTAGTGTGAAGGCTAGCAGGAGGGCGCCCATATAGGCCGGCAGGGCGGCGCCAATCCGGTCCAGGCCGAAGCTGATCCAGGCGCCGGCTTTCACGCAGAAGGCCACCAGCAGCAAATGTCCAAGCGCGCTACGGCCCAGCGCCGCCAGCGAGCGCACATCGGCGATGAAGTCCGCCACGGCCGGCCGTGGTTTGGCCACGCCTGCTTGCGCCTCTCCCGCCGCGGACGCAGGCCGCGCGTTACGGCGGATGAGCCAGGCGCCAAGGGGGCCGGAGAGGAGGGCGCCGGCGACCAGGCCAAAGGTGGCGGCGGAGGCGCCGATGGTGGCGGCCGAAGCCATGCCTGCTTGTTCGAAGCGCGATGAGAATCCGAGCGCCGTGCCATGCCCGCCCACCAGGGTAAGCGAGCCGCACACTACCCCCAGCAAGGCCGGTGCACCAAGCGCGGTGGCAAGCGCCACTCCTGCAGCGTTCTGCACGACAGCCAGCACGGTGGTGCCAGCCAGCAGGATCACCAGCATCCGCCCGCCGCTAGCAAGCAAGCGCAACGGCGCGGCCAGGCCCACGCAAGTAAAGAAGCCCACCAGCAAAGGCAGGTTCAGATTCCTGGCCGGGCGCGCCAGCCATTCGTGGTCCGGCGTCACCAGCCAGGTCCACCAGCCGGCATTGACCTTGGTGGCGAAGCCAAGCTCCAGGCCGGCTGTGCGCAACAGCAGGCAGGCCAGCGCAAACAGCAGGCCTCCCACCACGGGAACGGGAATGCTGAAACGCGCCAGCACGGGCACGCTGCGCAAGACGAATTGGCCGAGCAGGAGCAGCGGCACGGCCAGCAGTAGCAACAACCAGGGTGAAAGTGTCATCCAGTCATATTGCTGAGATTGTGCCCCGGTGTCAAACGCCTATAGTGATAGTAGTCCAAGCGAAGGAGTCTGCCATGACCCGTAAATATATCGACTGCCGCGAGTTCCCCAGCGACACGCATTGCAGCGTCGCCATTGCGGCCGACAGTGAGGAAGAGTTGCTGGAAATCGCGGTCCAGCATGCCGTGTCCGTCCACAAGCATACCGATAGCCCGGAACTGCGCGCCGCCATCCGCGGCCTGTTCAAGGACGGCACGCCGCCTGAACATTTCCTGTCGCCCGGTACCCCTGCCGGCATACCGGAAGGCGTGCGCACACACTAAGCCGCCTTAAGCGGCGCGGATGGCTGGCTGGGCTTCGATATAGCGGATCAGTTCGCGGCCCAGCACGCGCAGGCGCGCCGTTTCGACCTGGCGCTTTTTATAGGCATCATGGCTGGCTGGGCCTTCCAGCGTGCGGCCATGGCTGGCCTTGTCCATCAGCTGGATCTCATACTCGAAGAAGAAGCCGATATCGTAATCCGGTCCCATGGCTTTCGGGTCGTCCGACGGTACATGGATCATCTTGCGCACCGTGACCTGGATGCTGTTGAAGCCGGCCCCGCTATGCGGATTGTCGGCGCGCGTCTGGGGCGCGGAAATCGCCATCAGCTCTGCATCCATCTTTTCCAGCAGCTCAGCAGGATAGCCATTGGCCGCCTCCAGCATGCAGCGGTACTTGGAAAAGATTTCCTTGGCCGCTTCCATGTCGAGCAAGGTGTTGCGGGTACGCTGGGAATCGACATTGGTCACTGAAATCACATGCGCGCGCTGCAGCGTGCGCAAGGCCAGCAGGCATTCGAAGCGTGTGTTGAAGATCAGCCGCACGCCGAGGTGGTCGAAGATATCGGCCGCCAGGTAGGCCGCCTTCTGCAGCAGCTTCAGCAGGATGCTGCCGCGGCTCTTGTTGTTCTTGCGGTCATAGTGCAGCAAGGGCAGGCAAATCTCGCCATCGCTCAGGTAATGGTGGCCTTCTTCTTCGCGGATTACTTCATCCAGGCTGGCAAACACTTGCTCGCGGATGATGTTGAAATAGCGCAGCTTAAGGTTGTTATCGATGTAGAAGATGCCGTGCATGACCTTGAGCACCGAACACGACCACATGCGCCGCAGCTCAACCTGCTCGTTGCCGTGCAACGAAGCGAATACCAGCAAGTCCAGCGGATCCTGCGGCATGCTGACTTCTTTCGGGATCAGTGCCGCCTGGTCGGGCGTCAGGAAGGTGCTGCAGATGAAATCGAGCGCCTCGCCGTGGGCGCGGGCGATCACCTGGCGTGCGTGCGGATTGTCGATGTCGAAGCCGTATTCGCGCACGAACTCGCGCGCATCGTGCTGGTTGCGCAAGGCCAGTCCGCCCAGGTCAATCGCTGATACCCCGGAGGCGATGGCATTCAGGTAGGTCCAGTTAATGGAAAATTTGCCCTGGCATTTAAGCGTGGCATCCATGGCGCTTTCGTGTGTTTTTGCAACCGTCCAGTCTTTTAAGAAAGTATCGCAGCCAAAAGTGCAGTCTGCAAGGCGGTTGTTGTTTGCTAGCGCGCCGCGCCGGCTGCCACTTCCAGCTGGCGGTAGTCCTTCGAGGTGCGCACCGCGCCAATCGATTGCCAGATCGCTTCGATGCGCTGCGGATCGCGTTCATAAGTGGGGCGGGAGATCATGAGATGCAGGTGCACGGTGCTGAAGGGCTGTTCCGCCTGCCGCACGTGGCCCTTGAAACGCGGGTCGCTGCGCGCCAGGTTGCTGGCCTCCAGGCCTTGCAATACGGCGACATCGTAACTGCCCAGGGCGAGCATGCGCAGCGCATCGGCCGCCGACTTGACCAGCTCGCGCGGCAGGAAGCCTTTGTCGCGCAGCTGCTGCGACACCAGGTAGCCGGACTGCACGATCACCACTTTGCCCGGCGCCAGCAGTTCCTTGCCATCCCAGCTGGCATTGCCGCCCACGCGCAGGAAGACCAATGCTTCATCTTCGAACATGGCGCGCGCAGGGTCTTCTCGGCCATCGGGCAATTGGGGAATGCGCGACCAGGAGCGGCGGTCGACGGAGTCGGCGGCCCCGATCACGCCATCCACCTGGCCCAGTTTCAGTTCGCTGAGGCAGCGCTTCCAGGGCTTCGGTGAATAGATGAACTGTTCATTGAGGTGGTTTTCGACGCGTCGGAGCAATTCGAAATTGAGGCCTTTACCACCGGGCGTGCTCCACGGCCTCTGGTCGACGTCTTCAAAGCAAAGGCGCAGCGGCGGCTCCTTCGCGGCATGGGCTTCCATGCCGGTCAACAACGCCAGCACCACGCAGAGGCTTTTATAGCTCATGACACAAAGAGTAGCACGGCGCTTTTCGCGATTAGGTTACTTAAAGAAAAAGATTTACGGATGTTGTATTTACGCATGGCATAACTTGAAAGAATGGACGTATGAAAATGTTGCATATACATTCACCGCTTGTATCCGTATGTATCAGCGGTTTTGGTTTTTTAATCTGTAAAGCGCAAGGAAGAAAAGTATATGAATAAACGTTTCCCGATTGCAGCATTGATGTTGTCCGCCAGCCCGTTCGTGCTGCTGGGCCAAGCTCATGCACAGGACAGCGCCGCCCCCGTCGCTGCAGCGCAGGCGGCTGACGCCACCACCGACGAGATCCAGAAAGTGGTGATCGTCTCGACCGGTAGCCGCGGCCAGCAGCGCACCATGGTCGATACCCCGGTACCGATCGACGTGCTGAGCTCGCGCGAACTGACCAAGACCGGCCAGGTATCGCTGGACAAGTCGATGCAGTTCCGCGTTCCTTCCTTCAACACCGTTCAGACCCCGGTCAACGACGCCACCTCCCTGCTGGACCCCTACGAAATCCGTAACATGGGCCCAAGCCGCGTGCTGATCCTGATCAACGGCAAGCGCAAGAACATGAGCTCGCTGGTCTACACCCAGACCTCGCCAGGCCGCGGTGAATCCGGCTCCGACATTTCCGCCATCCCAGCCGACGCCATCAAGCGGATCGAAGTGCTGCGCGATGGCGCGTCCGCACAATACGGCTCCGACGCGATCGCCGGTGTGGTCAACATCATCCTGAAGGACAACGCCGAAGGCGGTTCCATCACCGCACGTACCGGCATCACCCACGAGCACGATGGCGGCATGGGCGGCCTGAGCGTCAACCAGGGCTTCGCACTGGGCGGCGACCGCGGCTTCTTCAACTACACCATCGATGCTTCGCAGATCAACCTGGCCAGCCGCTCCGGCAAGGTCAGCGCGGAAGGCGAAGCGGGCGACTTCGGCGCCACCCTGGCTGAAGTGCAGGCTTTCCTGAACAAATACCCTGACGCGCGCAACGTCAACGGCGCGCCGAAGACCAAGGCTTACAAAGGCCTGTTCAACACCCGCTACGAGCTGGGCGACGGCGTGTCGATCTACGGTAACGGCGCGTACGTGAACAAGAAGATCAACTCGTTCGCGAACTACCGTACCCCATACTGGCGTCCGACCGACTACGGCCTGCTGCACCCGGCAGGTTCGGCATACGAGGGCTACCAGCCAACCTTCGACGGCACCCTGGATGACTACAACCTGACCGGCGGCGCCAAGATGGACCTGGCCGGCTGGGCGGCAGACTTCAGCCTGACCTACGGCGGTAACGAGCAGAAGTACGACGTGACCCACTCGGTCAACCGCAGCATGGGCGCCGCTTCGCCAACCAACTTCTACGCCGGCGGCGTGAAATTCGAACACTATGTGTTCAACGGCGACATCTCCAAGCAACTGTCCGACACCGTCAACTTCTACGCCGGTACCGAACTGCGCCACGAGAAATTTGTCGTGAAGGCTGGCGACCAGGCTTCCTGGCAAGGCACCGGCGCCGACTCCTTCGCTGGTAACCACCCAGACAACTCCTTCCCATCGTCGCGTTCCAACTACGGCGTGTACGGCGGCGCAACCTGGGACATCAGCAAGGATTGGCTGATCGACGGTACCGGCCGTTGGGAGAAGTACACCGACTTCGGCTCGGCCTTCGTGTGGAAAGCATCCACCCGCTACAAGGCGAACGATTGGGTGACCCTGCGCGCTTCGGCATCGAAGGGCTTCCGCGCTCCATCCCTGGCACAGATCTACACCCAGAAGGCGCAATACTCCTTCGTGGCTGGCGGCGGTATCCAGGTTTCCGGCCTGGTGAACAACGTATCGGCTGCTGCCGCTGCGCTGGAAGTGCCTAAGCTGCACGCTGAAAAGTCGGACAACATCACCCTGGGTCTGGGCCTGAAGCCGGATGAGAACACCAGCGTCACCCTGGACTACTACAACATCAAGGTGAAAGACCGTATCGTCCTGGGCAAGGAAATCGGTCCTAAATGCGCGCCTGGCGACACCGTCTGCTTCAACTCCAGCAAGCTGGACCAGGAACTGGCCAAGGCCGGCATCGTATCGGTGAGCTTCTTCATCAACGCGATCACCAGCCGCACCGAAGGCCTGGACTATGTTCTGTCGCGTAAGAACATTCCTCTGGCCGACGGTAAGCTGACCCTGAACCTGTCCGGTAACTACACCCACAAGAACGAGCGTGATGGCGCCGTGAACAATCCGAAGCTGGTGGCGGATGCCGGCCAGTCCGTGATGGACGCAACCCAGGAAGCGCTGATGTTCACTTCGCGTCCTAAGTTCAAGACCATCCTGGGCGCGGATTGGGACTACAAGCAGGTGAACCTGTCGCTGAACAACACCGTGTTTGGCCCGACCCGCTTCCGCCAGGCTGGCCTGGACAGCAACCTGGAGACCAAGTTCAAGACCAAGAACGTCACCGACTTCGCCGTCAACTATCACGTGATGCCGAATGTGACCGTGTCGTTCAACGTCAACAACGTGTTCAACACCACGCCTGAGTGGGAGTTCAAGGCTCTGAATGCCGAAGGTCAGAAGATCATCGACAATCCGAACCTGCGTATGATCCAGCGCAACCTGATCACCTTCAACGGCCGCTACGACATGGTGACCTACGATGGCTCGCACTTCAGCCAGCTGGGCCGCACCTTCGCAGCATCGGTGAACTACCGCTTCTAAGCAGCCTTCCGGCTGACGTAAAAACCGCCCCTCGGGGCGGTTTTTTATTGGCATAATCACTGCCACCAATATCATCGAAAGGCACCACGATGCAGCACAGCGCCATGCGGCAGGCAATCACCAACGGCGAGCAGCATCTGCGGCCGGTGCTGGATGATGCGCAGTTCGCGCAGTACGTCGCGATCGGGCTGGCGGTGCGCGAAGCATTCCGCACGCCGGCGCTGCGTGACATGTTTATCGCGCGCCTCAAGCCGCACCGCAAGCTCATTATCGGCAGCGTGCCGGCCGGCATCCAGCAGCACGGCATGCTGCCTGCGCGCGCACCGATGCGCAGCCTGGACGATATTGCGGACGCCGAACTGGCGCAATGGCTGGTGGATGACGGTCGCCTGATCTACGGCGAGTTCACGCAGCAGGAGCTTGATAACTATTTCGCGGCCATGGCGCCAATGCTGCCGGCGCAGGGTCATTTCATCGACCTTGGCAGCGGCCTGGGTAAGGTCGTCATGCACGCGGCGCTGGCCTTGCCGGGTATGCGCTGTACCGGCGTTGAGCTGCTTGGCTACCGGCACGACATGGCGCAGGCGCGCCTGGCTGGTGTGCTGGCCGCGGGTGAGGCGGAGGACGCGGCCCTCGCGGCGCAAGTCGGAGCGCGCGTGCGCCTGCTGCGGCAGGACATGTTCGAGGCCGATGTCAGCGATGCTTCGCTGGTGTTCATTTACAGCACCTGCTTCGCACCGCTGATGGACCGCCTGGGCGACAAGCTGGCGCGCGAGCTGCCACTGGGGGCGCTGGTGAGCACCACCACCTTCCCGCTGCAGCATCCCGGCTTTGAGCTGGTGCAGCAATTCGCGCCGCCGAGCGTGGCGTGGACGACGGTGTTCCTGTATCGCCGGCGCGGCGCGTTCGATACGCTGCCGCCGGCAACGGCCAGCTATATCTACGAACAGGACGGCGCGGCGTGGGAAGAGGCGGTATGCGCTGCGTTCGCTGCGCATGACGCGCTGCAGGGGGGCTGATATGGAAATTCGTGCAATGTCGCAGGACGAGCTGGAAATGGTGTTGGACTGGGCGGCGGCCGAGGGCTGGAATCCGGGCTGGCAGGACGCCGCCAGCTTCCATGCCGCCGATCCGGGCGGCTTCCTGCTTGGCCTGCTGGATGGCGAGCCGGTGGCCAGCATCTTCGCCGTGCAGTATGGCGCCGGCTTCGGCTTCATCGGCGGCTATATTGTGCGGCCGGAGTTTCGCGGCCAGGGCCATGGCATGGCGGTGTGGCGCGCCGGGATGGCGCGGCTGGCGGGGCGCAATGTCGGCCTTGATGGCGTGCCTGCACAGCAAGCCAATTACGCCCGCTCCGGTTTTAAGCTGGCGCACCGCAACGTGCGCTTTGAAGGGCAGGGCAGCGGCTTGCCGGCTGAAGACCGCGTGCTGCCGTTAGGCGCGCAGGATATCGACGAGGTGGTCGCCTACGACCGCGCCTTCTTCCCCGACCAGCGCGCGCAATTCATGCGCCACTGGCTGACACAGGACGGCAGCATCGCGCTCGGCCTGCGCGACGGCGGCGCGCTGCTCGGCTACGCCGTGCTGCGCCCGTGCCGCAACGGTTTCAAGGTTGGCCCGCTGTGCGCCGAGACGCCCGCGGTGGCGGAGGAGCTGATGCAGGCCCTTCGCGGCCGCGTCCCGGCCGGCCAGCCGATCTTCCTCGACGTCCCCGAACCGAACGCCGATGCCATGGCGCTGGCAGCCCGCCACGGCATGCAACCATGCTTCGAAACCGCACGTATGTACACCGGCGCGGACCCGCAGTTGCCATTGGGCCGCCAATATGGCATCACGACCTTTGAGCTGGGATAAAAAACGAACAATTGCTTCACCGCAAAGTGCGCTGCCTCGTGCCGCGCAAGTTGCGTGAAAACCGGCGGCGTGGTTGAATGGCTTTCCCAATCACCTGCTGGATAGGAGGAAGCCATGAAGCTCCGTCGTGTCGCGCAGTACCTGGTTGTTGTTGCGGGATTCACCCTGGCTGGCGCTGTAGCGGCGTCGGATAAGAAGAAGTCCGGCCCGCCTGACGAGAAGG
Source organism: Pseudoduganella sp. OTU4001 (assembly GCF_038440195.1). Lineage (NCBI taxonomy): Bacteria > Pseudomonadati > Pseudomonadota > Betaproteobacteria > Burkholderiales > Oxalobacteraceae > Pseudoduganella > Pseudoduganella sp. OTU4001. The sequence continues at coordinate 203,755 of NZ_JASATG010000004.1, forward strand.
CGGCGATGGAGGCGATGGCCAAGGCTTCCACCCCCGGTGAGGCGCATAAGAAGCTCGATGCGCTGGCCGGCAAGTTCAGCGTCAAATCCAAGATGTGGATGGACCCTTCCAAACCGCCTGAAGAAAGCACCGGCTCCACCGAGCGTAAATGGGTGCTGGGCAACCGCTACCTACAGGAGAGCTACCAGGGCCAGTTCATGGGCCAGCCGTTCGACGGCCTGGGCATCACCGGCTACGACAACGTGACGAAGAAGTATTTCGGCAGCTGGATCGATTCCGGCAGCACCAGCATGACGCTGGCGCGCGGCAGCATGAGCGGCAACACCATCACCTACAAAGGTATGATGACCGACCCGATGGCCGGGAAGGAAGTGCCGTACTCCATGAAGATGATCATCAAGGACAACGACAACCACGTGATGGAAATGTGGGGCCCGGGGCCGTCGGGCAAAGAGATGAAGTGGATGGAACTGAGCTACGCCCGCGTCAAATAGCGAGGCGTAGCCCTGCCCGGGCTGCGGCTTAGCTGCGGCCCAGGCGCGGCAGGCGGCGCGCTGCACCTGCCGCGCTATCGGCATCGAGCCGGAACACACCCACCGCTTGCAGCAAGGCCGCCGATTGCTGCTGCATGCTGGCCGCCGCCGCTGCGGCCTGTTCGACCAGCGCAGCGTTCTGCTGCGTCACCGCATCCATCTGCGAAATCGCCTCGTTCACCTGCGCGATGCCGGCGCTCTGCTCATTGCTGGCGGTGCTGATCTCGTTGATGATCTGGCGTACGCGGTGCACGCTGTCCACCACCTCCTGCATGGTGCTGCCGGCCTGCGCCACCAGCGAATTGCCGACGCTGACCGTTTCCACCGAGGCCCCGATCAGGTCCTTGATCTCCTTGGCCGCCGCCGCGCTGCGCTGGGCCAGGTTGCGCACTTCGGACGCCACCACCGCGAAGCCGCGTCCCTGCTCGCCGGCGCGCGCCGCTTCCACCGCCGCGTTCAAGGCCAGGATATTGGTCTGGAACGCAATGCCGTCAATCACGCTGATGATATCGACGATCTTGCGCGAAGAGCTGTCGATCGAGGCCATGGTTTCCACCACCTGCGACACCACGGCGCCGCCTTTCTGCGCCACGTCGGACGCGTTGGCTGCCAGTTCATTGGCGGTGCGTGCGCTGTCGGCGTTCTGGCGTACGGTGGCGGTCAGCTCCTCCATCGAGGCGGCGGTTTCTTCCAGCGAGCTGGCCTGGCTCTCGGTGCGGGCCGACAGGTCGCTATTGCCGGCCGCGATTTCGCTCGAGGCGGTGGCGATGGTGTCGGTCGCGGTGCGGACCGAGCTGACGATGCGCGCCAGGTCGTCGCGCATGGCTTTCAGCGCATTGACCATGCTGTTGTCGTCATCGTGCTTGACGCTGATTGGAACGGTCAGGTCGCCGCCGGCAATACTGCGCGCGATCGACGATGCGTAATCCGGTTCGCCACCCAGCTGGCGCAGCATGCCGCGTGCGATGTACACGCCTACGCCCAGCAGCAGGGCTGCCAGCAGCACGGCGCCGATCGCGAACGTGACGGCGCGGCCGCGCACCGTGGCGTCGACCGTGTCGACGTAGACGCCGGAACCGAGCACCCAGCCCCAGGGCTCAAAACCTTTGACGTAGGAGACCTTCTGCACCGGCTTGTCGCTGCCCGGCTTCGGCCACATGTATTCGACCGGGCCGCCGCCCGACTTTTTCACCGTGTTGACGAACTCGACGAAGAGGAATTTGCCGGTGGGGTCCTTGTTGGTGCTCAAATCTTTATTGTCGAGCTCTGGCTTGATTGGATGCATCACCATCTTGGGCTGCATATCGTTGAGCCAGAAGTATTCGTTGTTGCCATACCGCAACACTTTGATCGCATCCATGGCCTTCTTTTGCGCCTCGGCGCGCGGCAAGGCGCCGCTGGTTTCCTGCTTTTGGTAATAGTCGAGCACACCGTACGCGGTTTCCACCGCCTGCCGCACATTGCTGGTCCGTTCCTCCAGGATGAGGGTGCGTTCAGACACAAGGAAAATCGTGGTGAGGATGATGATGCCGAGGATCGCGCCAGCATTCAGCACTGCCAGCTTCTTCGCGATACTCATGGACTGCGTAAAGTTCATGGTTGTCTCCAGCTGATGAATGTTTTTTTGTGAAATCAGGATGGCATGGCTTGTCCAAAAAGGGAAGCGATGCACGCTGTCGCGGCGGGATGCCCGGTGCTATAGTTCGGCACTGTTTGTTAATAGAAAGGTATTAAATGCAGGTCGCGATGATGGTGGAGTTGGCGATGGTGCTGGCGGCATTCGGGCTGGGCGCCAATATGTTGTGGCAGGCGCGCAGGAACAGGCAGCGCTGGATCGATGCGATGGGCCTGCGCCTGAACGGCGCTGCGCTGCGCGACTTGCTGGCCGGATTTCTTATTGCTGCCAGCGCGATGCTGGGCATCTTCTGCACTGAACTGCGCATGAACGCGATTGCGGCCGGAGCGGCCAGCGGTGCGGCGCTGCCGGAGCTGGCGCAGACGGCGCTCATAAAATTTGCATTTACCGTCAAGGAGGAGCTGGTGATGCGCTGCCTGCTGCTGGCCGGACTGCTGCTGGTGCTGCGCGGGCGCCAGGCCTTGGCGATCGGCGTCAGCGCCGTGGCGTTTGGTCTGATCCACTTGAGTAATCCCGGCGCCACGCTACTGTCGGTGATTGGCAATTCGCTGGGCGGCGTGATTTATGGCCTGGCCTTCATCAAGGCTGGCAATGTGTGGTTCCCGGTTGGCCTGCATTTCGCCTGGAACTTCGTACAGGGACCGCTGCTTGGCTTCCCGGTCAGCGGCATGGATGCGGGCGGACTGCAGCGTATCCATGACCTGGGCCCGGCCTGGCTGACCGGCGGCGCCTACGGCCCGGAAGCGGGCGCCATCGGCATCGCGTTCCGCTTTGTGATCATTGCGCTGGTGCTGGCCTGGGTGGCGCGCACCGCAAGCGCGCGGCAGGGCACGGGTGGCGTGGCGGGCGCGGTGCTCGCCAAATAAAAAAGGCCGGCGCAATGCCGGCCTCCTCGTGCGCGGGGTGCGCTTAGAACTGGTTCATGGTGTTGTCTTTACCAGCCGCCTTCAGTGCAGCTTCGCCGCTGAAGTATTCCTTGTGGTCGTCGCCGATGTCGGAACCGGACATGTTCTGGTGCTTGACGCATGCGATACCCTGGCGGATTTCCTTGCGCTGCACGCCAGCCACATAACCCAGCATGCCTTGCGAACCGAAGTATTCCTTGGCCAGGTTGTCGGTCGACAGCGCGGCGGTGTGGTAGGTCGGCAGGGTGATCAGGTGGTGGAAGATGCCTGCTTCGCGCGCTGCGTCGGCCTGGAAGGTGCGGATCTTCTCGTCTGCTTCCAGTGCCAGCGGGGTGGCGTCGTAGTCGGCGTTCATCAGCGCGGCGCGGTCATAGGCCGACACGTCTTCACCGGCGTTCTTCATGCGGTCGTAAGCCTGCTGGCGGAAGTTCAGGGTCCAGTTGAACGATGGGCTGTTGTTGTACACCAGCTTGGCGTTCGGGATCACCTTGCGGATTTCCTTGACCATGCCGCCGATCTGGCCGATGTGCGGTTTCTCGGTTTCGATCCACAGCAGGTCGGCGCCGTTCTGCAGCGAAGTGATGCAGTCGAGCACGCAGCGCTCTTCGCCGGTGCCGGAGCGGAACTGGAACAGGTTGCTTGGCAGGCGCTTAGGACGCAGCAGCTTGCCGTCGCGCTTGATCAGCACGTCGCCGCTGTTGACGGTGTCGGCGGTCACTTCGTCGCAATCGAGGAAGGAGTTGTACTTGTCGCCCAGGTCGCCCGGTTCGTTGGTGACGGCGATCTGCTTGGTCAGGCCGGCGCCCAGCGAGTCGGTACGGGCCACGATGATGCCGTCGTCCACGCCCAGTTCGAGGAAGGCGTAGCGCACGGCGCGGATCTTGGCCAGGAAGTCTTCATGCGGAACGGTGACCTTGCCATCCTGGTGGCCACACTGCTTCTCGTCCGATACCTGGTTTTCCAGCTGGATGCAGCAGGCGCCAGCTTCGATCATCTGCTTGGCCAGCAGGTAGGTCGCTTCCGCGTTGCCGAAGCCGGCGTCGATGTCGGCGATGATCGGCACGACGTGGGTCACGTGGTTGTCGATCTTTTCCTGGATGGCTTTCTTGGCCTCGCCCTGGGCTGCGTCCAGCTGGCGGAACAGGCCGCCCAGTTCACGCGCGTCAGCCTGGCGCAGGAAGGTGTACAGCTCCTTGATCAGGGCCGACACGGCGGTCTTTTCGTGCATCGACTGGTCCGGCAGCGGGCCGAACTCGGAACGCAGCGCGGCGATCATCCAGCCGGACAGGTAGAGGTAGCGGCGGTCGGTGCTGTTGAAGTGCTTCTTCACCGAGATCATCTTCTGCTGGCCGATGAAACCGTGCCAGCAGCCCAGCGACTGGGTGTACTGGGAGGAGTCGGCATCGTAGCGGGCCATGTCGGCGCGCATGATCTTCGCGGTGTAGCGGGCAATGTCCAGGCCGGTCTTGAAACGGTTCTGGGCGCGCATGCGGGCGGCCGATTCAGGATTGATGGCGTTCCACGAGCTGCCGTTCTTGTTGCGCAGGGCAGCGATGGCTTGGATGTCGTCTTGGTATTGGGACATGGTCATATTCCTAAAAAGAAGGATTAAGAAAGCGAAGCACTTGGAATAATGATAGGCCATTTGCTGCGCCGCACCCATGTCTTATATAAGACATATAACTTAAAAAATGTTCCTGTATTTTCAGTTACTTAGTTGCGTAATTTCATGATGCGCAATGTCTTTTCGCGGGATGAACTGATGAGGGAGCTGCTCGGTGCTGCAGCGTTCTACGATGTGGATGCGGGATTCCGCATTATGAAAAAAGGCCGGTGGGAGCCGGCCTTGTGGGGAGAGTTACTTGCGTTTTGCTGCGCTCTGGTCGCGGATGGTGCGGAATTCGGAGTCGCTCGACCAGTTCGGCCAGGACTTCGATTCGGCCAGGTCGCGGCCTACGCTATATAGCACCTGCAGGTCGCGCACCATGCCGGTGAAGGGCCACTTGGCGTCCCACTCGTCGGAAGGCTGGTGGTAGCTGTTGCTGTCGTACGCTTGCTTCCACTCTTTGGCGGCGGCCATGCCGCCTTCTTCCCAATCCTCGCCGGAACCGATGGAGAAGGCCGGCACGCCGCGCTTGGCCATCGGGAAGTGGTCGGAGCGGAAGAAGTAGCCGGCCGCGGTGTGCGGATCAGGCGCGTAGCTGACGTTGACCTGTTTGAATTTGGCGATCAACGCATCCAGCAGGTCCAGCTTGGCGCTGCCGGAAATGGTGAAGTCGCGTGCCGGGCCCCATGGGCTCAGCGCGTCCATATTGATCATGCCGGCGGTGGTGGCCAGTGGATAGAGCGGGTTGGCCGCGTAGTACTCGGAACCGAGCAAGCCTTTTTCTTCCGCTGTCACGGCCAGGAACACCACGCTGCGCTTCGGCGCAGGGGCCTTGCCGTAAGCGCGCGCCAGTTCGATCAGGGCGGCGATGCCGGTGCCGTTGTCGATGGCGCCGTTGTAGATCTTGTCGCCTTTGGCGTCAGGCAGGCCTACGCCCAGGTGGTCCCAGTGGCCGCTGTAGATCACGGTTTCCTGCGGTGCTGCCGAACCTTCGCGCAGGCCTACCACGTTCTTCGACTTGATTACCTGCGTATCGACCGCGTAATGGGCCGACAGGCTGACACCTTTCAGTTCCATCGGCTTGAAGCCGCGTGTTTGCGCCTGCTTCTTGGCCGCTTCGAAATCGAGGCCGGCGCGCTTGAACAGGTCAGCCGCCACGTCGCGCTGGATCCAAGCTTCCATTTGTGCGTGCGATTTCTTCGGGTCCTTGCGCACGATGTCGTACATCACATTGGTGTTGGAGTTCTTTACCGTCGCCCAGCCGTAGGAGGCCGGTGCGGTTTCGTGCACGATGATGGTGCCGACCGCGCCCTGGCGCGCCATCTCTTCGTACTTATAGGTCCAGCGGCCGTAGTAAGTCATGGCTTTGCCGCCGAATTCACCTTCGCCGGTTTCGAAGTCCGGGTCGTTGATCAGCACCACGGCCAGCTTGCCTTTCAGGTCCACGCCCTTGAAGTCGTTCCACTTGCGCTCAGGCGCGGTCACGCCATAGCCGACGAAGACCAGCGGCACCTTGTCGAAGTCGACGCGCTTGGCGCCGTTCATCGCGGCGCGCACCGCCATCTGCTCGCCCTGTGCGAACGGGATGGTGTCTTTGCCGTGGTGGGCATTCAGCACCACCGGGCCGTTGATTTCAAAGCGGCCCAGCGGCACTTCCTGGAACCAGCTGCGCTTGCCCTTGACCAGGTCACCGCCCGGTTTCAGGCCGGCGGCTTCGAATTGTTTGGCGATGAAGCTGACGGTCTTTTCCTCGCCGGCGGTGTTTGGGCCGCGGCCTTCGAATTCATCGGAAGAGAGGATCTTGACGTCTTGCGACAGGCGCTGCGGATCGAGCTTCGGCGCGTCCTGTGCCTGGGCCGCGGTGGCGGCCAGCAGCACGGTGGCCAACATGGCGTTTTTCACAACTAATCTCCTTGTGGGATAGAAAACCCGGCAAGTATCGGCTCTGGCAGGCCGGCGGTCAAATGGCGCACGGATGTGTAACGCAGTGTTGCAGGCGGGCCGCAAGCAGCCCATATGCGGGCGGGCTGCGGCATACTTTCGGCAGTGATTTATCTGAACGGAGGCAACACATGAAACGCACCATCCTTGGCGGGCTGATTTTCGCCCTGGCCGCTACCCAGGCATTCGCCGAGCCGGTATCCGGCATCGACGTCGCCGGCATCGACCCGCAAGTCCGTGCGCAGGACGACTTTTTCCGCCACTCCCAGGGCAAGTGGCTGAGCGGCGTGGAAATCCCGGCCGACCGTTCCAGCTGGGGCGCGTTCAACGTGGCGCAGGAAAACGTGGAAGGCCAGGTCAATTCCATCATTGAAAAGGCGGAAAAGGACAAAGCCCGCAAAGCCGGCTCCGACGCCCAGAAGATCGGCGACTACTACGCCAGCTTCATGGACGAAGCACGCCGCAACGCGCTGGGCATCAAGCCGCTGAAGGCCGAGCAGGCGCGCATCGCCGCCCTGTCCAGCAAGAAGGGCATTGGCGCCCTGGTGGCGCACCTGAACCGCATCGACGCCGGCGGCCCGCTGGACATGGGCGTGCGCCAGGATGCCAAGGATTCCACCCGCTACGTGGTGGGTGTGCGCCAGTCCGGCCTGGGCTTGCCGAACCGTGACTACTTCCTGTCCGAAAAGGATGCGCGCCTGGGCGAGATCCGCGCCAAGTACCAGCAGCACGTGGAGAAGATGCTGGCGCTGGCCGGCCACGCCAAGGCCGCTGAAGAAGCCGCCCAGATCGTCGCGCTGGAAACTGAAATCGCCCGCGCCCACTGGTCCGCGGTGGAAAACCGCGACCCGATCAAGACCTACAACAAGCTGTCGCTGGCCGAACTGAAGGCGCTGATGCCGGGTTTCGACTGGGACGCTTACCTGAAAGGTGTCGGCATTGCCGGCAAGGTGGATTCGCTGATCGTCAGCCAGCCAAGCTACCTGGCCGCGCTGGACAGGCTGATTGAAGCTACCCCGCTGCCGGTGTGGAAAGCCTACTTCGAATTCCACATGGTCAGCTCCTTCGCGCCTTACCTGTCGAAGGAATTCTCGGACGAGAACTTCGCCTTCCGCGGCGCGGTGCTGACCGGCGCCAAGGAACAGCGCTCGCTGCAAAAGCGCGGCATCGCCGAAGTGAACCGCGCACTGGGTGAGCTGGTGGGCAAGGCCTACGTCGCCGAGTACTTCCCGGCCGAGCGCAAGCAGCAGGTGGCGGAGATGGCGAAGAACTTCCTGGCCGCTTTCCGCGAAGGCATCGAACTGCTGGAGTGGATGAGCCCCGAGACCAAGGCGCAGGCGCAGATCAAGCTGTCCAAGATCAACGTCAAGATCGGCTATCCGGACAAATGGCGCGACTACTCGGGCCTGAAGGTGGCCCGCAACGACCTGGTTGGCAACGTGCTGCGCACCCGCGAGTTCAACCATGTCTTCAACACCAGCAAGCTGGGTAAGCCGGTGGACCGCCTGGCGTGGAGCATGACGCCGCAAACGGTCAACGCCTACTACAGCCCGACCCTGAACGAAATCGTGTTCCCGGCCGCACGCCTGCAGTACCCGCTGTACGACGCCAAGGCCGAACCGGCAGTGAACTACGGCGCGGTCGGCATTTCGATCGGCCACGAGATCAGCCATGCCTTCGACGACAAGGGCTCGCAGTACGACGGCGACGGCAACCTGCGCAACTGGTGGACCAAGGAAGACGGCGAGAAGTTCGCCGCGCGCGGCAAGATGCTGGTCAGCCAGTACAACGGCTACAGCCCGCTGCCGGGCTATAACGTGAACGGCGAACTGACCCTCGGCGAAAACATCGCCGACAACGCCGGCCTGATCATGGCAACGCGCGCCTACAAGATCTATATGAAAGGCCAGCCAGGCCCGGTGATTGACGGTTATACCGCCGAGCAGCGCATCTTCATGGGCATGGCGCAGGCGCGCCGCGGCAAAGGCCGCGACAACTTCCTGATCCAGCAAGTGAAGTCCGACCCGCACTCGCCATCCGAATTCCGCGTGAACGGCAGCCTGAAGAACCACCCCGGCTTCTACGACGCCTTCGGGGTGAAGGAAGGCGACAAGATGTACCTGCCGCCGGAACAGCGCGTGATCTTCTGGTGAAAATTCGGGGTCGGATCTGTCAATCGGACCCCAAATCTTAAAGGTAGCGGGACAGCAAGGCGCCTTCGAGGCCGGCAGCCAGCGGGATGCGGACGATGTGGCCGCTGCCGGGCGCGATGCGGATTTGCTGGCCGTCGTCGGCCAGCATGTGCTCCAGCGTGATGTCGCGGTTGCCGCTGGGGTGCATGACCTCGATGCGGTCGCCTACTGCAAAGTGGTTCTTCACCTCAACCCGCGCCCAGCCGTCGGCGATGCCGAGCACGTCGCCGACGTACTGGCTGCGGTCGGTCTCGGAGGCGCCGCGCATATAGTTCTGGTGCGCCTGGGTGTGGTGGCGCTGGTAGAAGCCGTCGGTGTAGCCGCGGTTGGCCAGGCCTTGCAACTGGCCGAGCAGGCTTTCGTCGAAGGGGCGGCCAGCCACCGCATCGTCGATGGCCTGGCGGTAGACCTGGGCCGTGCGGGCGGCGTAGTAGGCGGACTTGGTGCGGCCTTCCACTTTCAGCGAGGTGACGCCGATTTTCACCAGGCGCTCGACATGCTCGACCGCGCGCAGATCCTTGGAGTTCATGATGTAGGTGCCGTGCTCGTCCTCGAAGATCGGCATCAGCTGGCCGGGGCGGCCTGCTTCTTCCAGCAGGTAGGTCTGGCTGGCCAGTGGATGGCGCGGCTCCTGGTGCAGCACGGAGATATCGCCGGTGGCGTTCTCGCAGCCATGGCCGACTTTGTAGTCCCAGCGGCAGGCGTTGGTGCAGGTGCCCTGGTTGGCGTCGCGGTGGTTGAAGTAGCCGGACAGCAGGCAGCGGCCGGAATAAGCCATGCACAGTGCACCGTGCACGAACACTTCCAGCTCCATGTCGGGGCAGCGCTGGCGGATTTCTTCGATTTCGTCGAGCGACAATTCGCGCGACAGGATCACACGCGTCAGGCCCATGCGCTGCCAGAATTTGACGTCGGCCCAGTTGACGGCATTGGCTTGCACCGACAGGTGGATCGGCATGTCGGGCCATTCCTCGCGCACCAGCATGATCAGGCCCGGATCGGCCATGATCAGCGCGTCCGGCTTCATTGCGATCACCGGCGCCATGTCGCGCAGATAGGTCTTCAGCTTGGCATTGTGGGCGAAGATATTACTGGCGACGAAGAACTGCTTGCCGCGTGCGTGGGCGCCTTCGATGCCTTCCCGCAGCGCATCCAGGGTGGAGAAATCGTTATTGCGCACGCGCAGGCTGTAGCGCGGCTGGCCGGCATAGACGGCGTCGGCGCCGTAGTCGAAGGCGGCGTTCATTTTCGCCAGGGAGCCGGCGGGCAGGAGAAGTTCTGGTGCGGTGAGCATGGACAAAAACCGTGCAGCTTAGCCAACCGCGCCCGGCGCAGCCATGACCTGGATCAAATTTGACCCCGAATTTCAGCCGAGGCGGGCGACGGTGCGCAGCAAGTCGGCCTGGCGCTCGCTGCCGGTCTTGGCCAGCAGGCTGCGCACCTGGGTGCGGACGGTGGCGATGGAGCGGTCTTTCAGTTGCGCCACCTGTTCGGCCGACAGGCCGTTCACCAGGCCGGTCAGTACTTCCAGCTCGGCGGCGGTCAGGTTGTACAGCTGGCTGTATAGCTGCAGGGTTTCGCGCATGTCGTCGCGCGGCAGTTCGATCAGCAGCAGGCAGCAGGGGCGGCCGAAAATGCCGAAGTGGGTCTCTGCATCCGCCGGCAGGGCGTTCAGGGTGGCGCGGAATAGCTCGCCGCTGCCTTCTTCGCGCACCAGCATGCGGACGGCGTGGCGGGTGGCGCGGCAGCGTGCCAGGGCTTCGGCCAGGCTGGGCGAGGATTGCTGGCCCAGCGCGAGCAGGTGGCCATCCTTGCAGCGCAGCAGGGCGCGGCTGCCGGCCAGCAGGGCTTCGGCGCGGGCGTTGCAGGAGGCGATGCGGCCGCCCCAGTCCAGCACGATGCTGGCGAGCGGCGGGCCCACCCCGGCATAGCCGGCGGCCAGGTCGTTCAGGCGCATGCGCTGCATTTGCCATTGCAGCTTCAAGCCTTGCTGGAGGTGCGGCAGCAGGGTTTTCAGTAACTGCTTGTCGCCTTTGCTGAAAGGGTGCTTGCCGGCAGGGCGGTACCAGCACAGGTTGGTGAACGGGATGTCGCCGCCAGGTTCCTGGCCGTCGAACAGGATGGTGCCGAGCATGCTGTCCATGCCGGCGTTCTTGCTGAATTCATTGTAGAAGCGGCTCTGCCGCAGGCGCTGCTTCGATAGCAGGTCTTCGTCCACGACCACCACGCCGCGCTGCATCAGCCCCTGTGCCCGGGCCGCTGCGGCCCACACGTCTTCCTGCGCCCAGTAGCTGGCGAAGTCCTTGACCACGGCGGGGTCCATGTTCTGGCCAAGCAGGATCGCTTCCGGTGCGGTCTCGGAGTGGGAGGTGAACAGGAAGGCCGATTCCGCATCCAGGCGGCGGCCCAGCTTCTCCATCAGCTCCACTATGCGGCCGGGCTGGGTGATGCTTTCGTACACCTCTTGTATGGGATCGCTGGCCATGGTCCTGTCCTTTTGTCATTATGCAAACAAATTATAGGCAGCAGGCGCGGCCGGCTCATCATCCAAATGGATGATTTGGTGTGGCTTGTAGTTCCTTGTATAACGCAAGGAATTCCTGGCTCAGCTTGTGGCTGCGGTCGAGGTGGATCATCGGCAAGTTGCGTTCGTGCGATTCGCGGATGCGGATCGAGCTCGATAGCTTGTTCTCGAAGACCGGCAAGCCTTCGTCCTTCAGCTGGTCCACCATGCGCTGCGGCAGCAGGGCGCGCGGCTGGAACTGGTTGACCACGATGCCTTCAATCTGCAGGCTGGCATTGTGGTCGGCCTTGATTTCCTTCACGTTATTGACCAGGGTGTACAGCGCCTGGCGCGAGAAGTCGTCGCAGTCGAAGGGGATCAGGCAGCTGTCGGCGGCGATCAGGGCGGATTGGGTGAAGAAGTTGTAGGCGGGCGGTGTATCGACGTAGATTTCGTCGTATTCCTTTTCGAGTTCGCGCAGGGTGTCGCGCAGCTTGTAGATCTTATGGCGCGATTCGAGCTTGGATTGCAGGTCGCCCAGCTCGGGATGCGCCACCATGATGGACAGGTTGTCGAACGGCGTGGCATGCACATATTCGCCGGCGGGCTTGGCGAACATGCTGAAACTGAGCATCTGTTCGAAGTAGGCGCCCAGGGTGGGGGCTACGCCGGCGGTGGCTTCGCCCAGCACGTAGCGGCTGGAATTGCATTGCGGGTCGATGTCGATCAACAGCGTGCGCTTGCCATGGTGCGCCGCAATAGCCGCGAGGTTGACTGCAATGGTCGACTTACCGACGCCGCCCTTCTGGTTGAAGATCACGCGTTTCATCTGCTTGCCCCTGCTGTGGCCAATATTGCAACGATTCTAGCATGATGCGGCGCAGCAAATGCAAGCCGTTTCGAAGTGCAGTAAGATCGCGTGTCTTTTTACCAATCTTATCGAGAATCCCTTTGAATTCCTCCCCTGTGAAGCCATGGCAATGGAGCCTGGCCTTTGTTGCGCTCTTTGCCGCCTATCAGGCGCCGCAAGGCCTGGGCATGCAGAATCTGATGCTGGCGGTGGTGCCGCTGGCGTGGTTGCTGGCGCGCTTACTCGGGTTCAAGGGGATGGATGCCTGGTACCTCTCGTTTTCACCGCGCTGGTTCGCGGGCTTGCTGGGAACATTCCTCTTCGCGATGGCAGTCAAGTTTGGGGCGATCGCTGCCGGCGCCGCGCTGGACGTCTATCGCGTGTCGCCTGCTGCGGGGGCGGGGGTGGGCGGCGTGCCGGTTGCAGCGTTGCTGATACTGCTTCCATTCACCTTCATCCCGTCGATCTCGGAAGATATCCTGACACGTGGCTTCGTCGCGCGCGCGTTGCCGCGCTTGGCAGCGAACTGGCTGATCGTTCCCATTTCCGCCGCGGTGTATGTGTTGAACCATATTTACCGGCTCGCCAATGGTCCGCTGGAATGGATCACCCTGTTTGCGTTTGGCGTGGCTTATGCCGCCGCCTTGTATCGCACTGGTTCGCTATGGCCGGCCGTTGGTCTGCATTGGGGCTGGAATTTTGCCAATGGGGTGCTGGACCGCTTGTTTGACGTGGAAGTCGTCAGTACGGTTGGCGCGCCGCTTGTTTCCGTGGCGGCGCATGTGTTGATGCTGGCAGTAGTCCTGGGCGCGACCCAAAGCGCTGCGGTCAAGGAGCACTTTAAACTTTCTGGCAGGAGGTCGACGCCATAATGCCTTTCAGGTAAGCGCGCCGGATCTTGCCGGCCAGGATGGCGGCCTGGGCTTCGCGCGAGTGGCGTTCGGCACCGCTCAGTTTGCGCAGCCAGCCGCGGAAGGGGATGGCGCCTTCCACCGTGTTCTGTAGCGCGCCAGTGGCGGCGTTGCCGAGGGCGGCGCGCGAGGCGTCCATTCGGCCCTGTTTTTCTTCGGGGACGTCGATGTCCGGCCCCAGCTCTTCATCCAGCCCGGCAAGCTGCGTCTGCAAGGCGGGGCAGCTCTTGTCGGCAGGCGCCAGGTAAGGGTTGGCCATGGCGTCGCGCAGGACCGGCGGAATTTCAACTTTGGCGATATTCAGGTCGCGCAGCGGTGTGGCGCCAATGTCTTCGATACGGTTCTGGTCTTTGGTGGCGCAGGCGCTCAGGGCCAGTGCCAGCATGGGAAGGGCCAGGGTCAGTCTTTGCATAACAGCTCCATGATGGTTTTTCGGTAGCGCCGGCTCATACGCAGGCGCTGGCCGGTGCGAAGCACCACTTCGTATTCGCCGTCTTCGCGGATTTCCAGGGCGCGGATGCGCTCCAGGTTGACGATGGCGGAGCGGTGGATGCGATGGAAGCCGTGCGGCGCCAGCTCGGTGTCCAGGTCGGCCAGGCTGCGGCGCAGCATGTGGCTGCGTCCATTGGCATGCAGGGTGGTGTAGTAGTCGCTGGCTTCGACCCAGTCGATGTCGGCGAACTTCACCACCTGCAGCGCGTTGCCGTTCTTGATGATGAAACGCCGCGTTTCGCCGGGCGCGCGCATGCGCTCCTTGACGCGTTCCAGCACGCGCCCGAAGCGGCGGTCGTCGAAGGGCTTGAGCAGGTAGTCCAGCGCACCCACTTCGAAGGCGCGCAGGGCGAACTGGTGGTGGGCGGTCACGAACACGATGGCGAACGGCGGCGCGGCGCCAATCAGTTCCAGCAGTTCAAAGCCGTCGCATTCGGGCATCTCCACGTCGAGGAAGACCAGGTCGGGGCGCGCAGCCGGCAGCGCGGCCAGCGCTTCTTCGGCCGACCCGCACTGGCCGACGATGGCGATGCCAGGATCGTCCGCCAGCAGGTGGGCGATATTGCTGCGCGCCAGCGGTTCGTCGTCGATGATCAGGGCGCGCAGCATGCCGGCTCCGTGTAGGGCAGGGTGACCGTCGCCAGCACGCCTTGCGGCACGTCGCTCAGAGTGAGCGAATGGGCTTCGCCATACAGCGCGCGCAGGCGCTGGCGCGTGTTGGCCAGGCCAACGCCGTCCTGCGTACCGGCTGCCAGCGCTGGGCCTTCGTTGAAGACGCTGAACCTCAGCAGCTCGCCTTCGCGCGTGGCGCCGATATGCAGCTCGCCGCCCTTGGCGCGCCGCGCGATGCCGTGCTTGATCGCATTTTCAACCAGCGGTTGCAAAATGAAGTCGGGTACCTGGGCGCGCCGCAGGCTAGGCGGGATATCGACCCGCACGCGCAGGCGTTCGGCGAAGCGCAGCTGCTGGATCTCCAGGTACTTGAGGAGGAAATCAAGTTCGTCGTCGAGTGCTACGAACTGGCGCTCGGAACCGTCGGTCACGCGCCGCAGCAGGTCGCCCAGCGAGGCGACGGCGGCGATGGCTTCGTTGCCGCGCTTTTCGCGGATCAAGCCGGTGACGGCATTCAGGGCGTTGAAGATGAAGTGCGGTTCGATCTGCAAACGCAGCGCCGCCAGCTGCGCCTGCGCCAGCAATTCGCGCTGCTGCGACAGGCGGCGGTGGGTGTCGATGGCGATGCCCAGCGTGGCCATGGTGCCATACAGGATCACGCTGCCCACCAGGTTGCCCACCTGCCGGTTCTTCCATAACTGGATAAAGGGATCGGAGCCCTTGGGATAGGCGAAGGGGTTGGTGGCGTGCTCCAGCCAGGCGCTCCAGACGGCCCAGGTGGCGCTGATGGCCATGCACAGCGCCATGTGCACCAGCCACGGTGCGGCACGGCGCGCCGGCAGCGGATAGCGCTGCAGCAGGGCCAGTGCCAGCGGCGCGCTGGCAATCCAGACGCCCCAGCCGGCCAGCGTGACGAAGAACAGGGTCCACCAGGCGTGCTGCATGCCCATGGCCTGCATGGAGACCACGACCTGCGTCGCGTCGAACAGGCCGATGGCCAGCCATGCGCCGGCAACGTAGCGCCATGCGTTTGTAGAGATAGCGGTCATGGGCGCCATCATAGGGGAATTCGCGGGGCGTGGCGAAGCTTTGCAGCGAATCCACGCCGGCTTGCAGCGAGTTGCCTCGTCATGGCAGGGGGCGCGATGGGAGACTACGGTCCTCACCCCCAACAAGGAATAACACCATGAACCGACGCGAACTTTTCCGAATCTCCAGCGCCATGGGACTGGCGGCGGCACTGCCGGCAGCCGCTGCCGCAGCAACGCGCGCCGCCGCTCCGGCGGCGCCGTTGCAGCCGCCGGCGAGCGGTCCCATCCCGGTGGCGTTTGTCATATCCGACGGCGCGGTGGTGATCGACTTTGCCGGGCCGTGGGAAGTATTCAGTAATGTAAAGGCCGCTGGCTGCGACTCCGGCTCTTCATTCCAGCTGTACACCGTGGCGGCCACGCCTGACCCGATCACCGCCAGCGGCGGCATGAGCGTCGTGCCCAACTACACCATCGCCAATGCTCCCACGCCCAAGGTCATCGTGATCCCGGCGCAAAGTGCGCGCGATCCGAAACTGCTGGCTTGGATACGGGAAGCAGCGCGGACGGCGGATTTGACGATGTCGGTCTGCACCGGCGCCACCGTGCTGGCGCGCACCGGCCTTCTGGCCGGCAAATCTGCGACCACCCACCATGGCGCCTTCAACGAGTTCGCCATGCAGTTCCCGGACGTGAAGCTGAAGCGCGGCGCGCGCTTCGTGGAAGAGGGCAATCTGGCCAGCGCGGGCGGCCTGTCGTCCGGCATCGACCTGGCGCTGCGCGTGGTGGAGCGCTATTTTGGCCGTACGGTCGCGCGCAATACCGCCAATGTGCTCGAATACCAGGGCCAGGGCTGGCTCGACCCGATGTCGAACAGCGTCTATGCCAAACGCCGCGTGTCCACCGACCAGCAGCCGGTGTGCCCGGTGTGCGAGATGGATGTGGACAATCGCACGTCCCTGACATCGCTCTACCGCAAGCGCAAGTACTACTTCTGCATGAAGGAATGCAAGGCCACGTTTGACGCCAGCCCGGCGAGCTTTACCTGACACAGGGTATATCATGCGGGAAGTTTCAACGAATTGGACTTCCCATGGTCATAGTGACTCACAGCGGCAAATTCCACGCGGACGATGCGTGGGCTGTCGCTGCCCTGAAAGTGTTATTCCCTGCGGCGCAAGTGGTGCGCACGCGCGATGCCGCCACCATCGAGGCGGGCGACTTCGCGGTCGACGTCGGCGGCATCTGGGACCCGGCCAGCGGCCGTTTCGACCACCACCAGAAGGGCTTCAGCGCGGCGCGCCAGACCGGCGTGCCATACGCCAGCGCGGGCCTGGTGTGGCGCGAGTATGGCGCGCGCTGCGTCAGCGCAATGGCGCTGGCCCACACTGGCCACCAGCTGCCGGAGGATAAGGCGCGCGAGATCGCCTACGGTATCGATGCCGATGTGGTGCAGTACCTGGATTTGTCGGACGTGGGCGCGGCGAAAAGCGCGCCTGGCAGCTATGGCTTGTCGGCCGTGGTGTCCGGCTTCAACCCGAACTGGCTCGACGAGCAGAGGCTGGGCGAAGCGGCGGACGACTACCGCCTGGAGCAATTCCTGCGCGCGGTGCAGGTGCTGACCGACATCATGGTCAACGGCGTGAAATACCGTGTCGGCGCACTGCTGGCGCTGGAGCAGGTGCGCCAGTCGGAAGTGCTGGAGGACGGCAAGGTCCTGTTCCTGAAAAATGCCGCGCTGCCGTGGAGCCAGGTGGTGCGCAAGGAGATGCCCAAGGTGCTGTTCGTGATCAGCCACAGCATCGCCGAGCAGCGCTACCTGATCAGCACCGTGCCAGTTAGCCCGGAGACCTTCGACGCCCGCGCCAACCTGCCCGAATCCTGGGCCGGCCTGCGCGATGCCGAACTGGCGGCGGTGACCGGCGTGCCGGATGCGGGCTTCTGCCACAACGGCCGCTTCATCGCCTCGGCCAAGTCGTATGAGGGCATCCGTACCATGGCCTCGATCGCGCTGAAAGAGGCCTTGGCCGGATCCTGAGGCTTAGCCCGCCAGGGCGGCTTCCAGCTTGTCGAAGGACACGCTCCAGCCCATCGTCATGCTGGCGCGGTGCGCCACGAAGGCCGCCACTTCTTCCGCTGTCGCTTTGCCCGCAATATCGGTGGTAACGGTGACGCGCGTGCGGTTTTCGGCTTCGGCCGCAAAGGCCACGGTGACGCGCATGGATTCCGGCCATACCGGCAGCATCGGGTGGCGCGCAATGTTTTCGCTCTCGTCGCAGAACTGCTGGGTGTAGACCAGCAGGTCGGGGCGGCGAATCAGTTCGTATTGCGCGCGGCCATGCAAGGTGAATGCCTCGTTTCCCATGCTGAAGAAGGACTTGCCGCCGGTGCGGATGTCGGCGTGCATGAAGCGCATCTCCATGCCGGTCGGCGGCAGCCAGCGCGCCAGGTGCTCGGGATTGGTCCACATGTCGAACACCACTTCGCGCGGCGCTTCGAAGCTGCGGTTGATGACGAACTTGTCCTCGTCGGCCAGGCGCTTGCCGAGGTATTCGGCCAGGCGGTCCCAGGTCGAATCGCCGCCGGCCTGTTTGATGAAGGCGCGCGTCTGACGCGCCGTTTCAGCGTCGGCCAGGCCCATGGTCATGTCCATGCGGGTCTTGCCGTCCACTTCCTCAAACAGCACGGTGACCTTGAACAGCGGCGGCGTGTCGTCGGTGCCGCCATGGTCGTAGACCAGTTTGCGCAGCGGTTCGACCACATGGTACAGCGTGACATTCGGCCAGTCTTTACCATCCGGCCCGTGCATAGTGTAGCGCCATTTACCGCCGACGCGCAGGTCCTTGCTATGGGTGGTGAGCGTGAAGCCGCGCGGTCCCCACCATTGCGCCACCTGGGCCGGGTCGGTCCAGGCATCCCACACCGCCTGCACTGGCGCGTCGTAGGTGCGGATGATGCGGATTTCGTTCGGGGCGCTGAAGTCAGACATTGTCATCTCCTTTTTTTCCTGTGACGGTTTTCAGGTAAGCATCGAGGCGGTCGAAACTCTCTTCCCAGAACACCCGGTACTGCTCCATCCAGTCGGCGGCATCCTTGAGTCCATCGCCATTGATCTTGCAGGAGCGCCATTGCGCCTTGCGCGTCTTGGTGATGAGGCCGGCCTTCTCGAGCACCTGCAAATGTTTGGTCACTGCCGGCAAGCTCATCTCGTCCAGGAAAGGTTCGGCCAGGTCGGAGACGTTGGCTTCCCCCAGCGACAGCCGGGCCAGCATGGCACGCCGGGTCGGATCCGCCAGGGCGGAAAAAGTCTGGCTGAGACGGTCTTGCATCGAATTTCACCAATTGATTAATTAACTTATTAGTTAAATATAGGCCGGAAGTGGGCAGCCGTCAACTGTCATGTGATACTTGTCGCTCATTCCATATGGGAGGCGGCAATGACGGGCTTGGCGACTTTGGTGGCACTGGCAGCATTGGCGGCGACGCCGCAGCTTGATGGTCTTGACGCCATCTATCCGGCGCTCGATGCGCTCTATATCGACCTGCACCGCAATCCCGAGCTGTCGCTGCAGGAAGAGCAGACCGCCGCCAAAATGGCGAAGCAGTTGCGTGAGGCCGGCTACAGCGTGACGGAGCGCGTCGGCGGCTGGGGTGTGGTGGGCGTGATGAAGAATGGTGCGGGGCCGATCATCATGCTGCGCACCGATATGGATGCGCTGCCGGTCAAGGAGCAGACCAAGCTGCCTTACGCCAGCACGGTGACCGCGACGGATTCCAAAGGCAATGTGGTGCCGGTGATGCATGCGTGCGGCCACGATATCCATATGGCGTCCTGGGTTGGGGCTGCCCGATTGCTGGCGCGTGCAAAGGACAAGTGGCGCGGCACCCTGGTGTTCGTCGGGCAGCCGGCCGAAGAGCTGACCAGCGGCGCCGAGGCCATGGTCAAGGATGGCCTGTTCACGCGCTTCCCGAAACCGGATGTGGTGCTGGGCCTGCACGACACCAATCTCATCCCGGCCGGCCAGGTCGGCATTGTGGCGGGGCCGGCGTCGGCGGCCAACAACGCGGTCGACATCACCTTTTACGGCAAGGGCGGGCACGGCGCCTCGCCGCACCTGACGGTTGACCCGGTGCTGCTCGGCGCACGCACGGTGGTGGCGCTGCAGTCCATCGTCGCGCGCGAGAACAATCCGTTCGACCCGGCGGTGGTGACGGTGGGCACCTTCCACAGCGGCAGCAAGCGCAACATCATTTCCGAGGAGGCCAAGCTGGAGTTGACGGTGCGCTCCTACAAGCCGGAAGTGCAAAAGAAGCTGCTGGCCTCGATCGCGCGCATCGCCAAGGCCGAGGCGCTGGCGGCCGGTGCGCCGCGTGAGCCGCTGGTCTTCGTCAATCCGGAAGAAGCGTCGGAAGTGGTGGTCAACGACGTCAAGCTGGCCGGCCAGTTGCTCACCGCCTTGCGCGGCAAGATGGGCGAAGCCAATGTGCTGCCCATCGGACCCACCACCGGATCGGAAGATTTCGGCGTATTCGGCCGGGCAGCAGGCGCTCCCGCCATCCAGCTGCGGGTGGGGATGGTGGAGCCAGGGCTGTATGCGCAGGCCAAGGCTGCCGGTGGCCTGACGCCGGGCGCGCACACGCCGTTCTTTGCGCCGGACCGCGAGCCGACCATCCGCGCCGGCGTGGCGGCGCTGACGTATTCCGCGCTGGAGCTGTTTGCGCACCCGGCGGCCAAATTGTCGCCGTAGAAGTTCCTGGGGTTATATAATTTGTAACCTTAATTTTTTTATAGGAACTTCCAACAGTGAAGCTGCTTACCGCCATCATGCTGAGCGCAGGGATCCTGTCGCCAGCGTTCGCCGCTGCGCCGGCCGTACCGGCCAAGGCCGCCGTATCCAAGGCTGCCCCTGTCAAAGTCACCTCGGTTGAGGGCATCACCGAATACCGCCTGGCCAACGGCCTGCGCGTGCTGCTGTTCCCGGATGCGAGCAAGCCGACCCTGACCACCAACATCGTCTACATGGTGGGTTCGCGCCACGAGAACTACGGCGAGACCGGTATGGCGCACTTGCTGGAACACCTGCTGTTCAAGCCGACCGCCAACTTCGGCATCAAGAAGGGCACCAAGTCGCCGGTGGAAGTGCTGAACCAGATCGGCGGCCGCTTCAACGGCACCACCTGGTACGACCGCACCAACTACTTCGCCACCTTCCCGGCCAACGACGAGAACCTGAAGCAGATGCTGGCGCTGGAAGCCGACCGCATGGTCAACTCGCCGATCAGCCAGGACGACCTGTGGAACAACAAGACCCAGAAGGGTGAAATGACCGTTGTGCGCAACGAGTTCGAAAGCGGCGAGAGCGATCCGTTCCGCGTTACGCTCGAGCGCACCATGTCGGTGGCGTTCGACTGGCACAACTACGGCAAGTCGACCATCGGCGCCCGCTCCGATATCGAAGGCGTCAACGTCGACCGCCTGCGCGCCTTCTACAACCGCTACTACCAGCCGGACAACGCGATCCTGATGGTCGCCGGCCGCTTCGATGAAGCCAAGGTGCTGGGCCAGATCAACGACTTGTTCGGCAAGATCCCTAAGCCAACCCGCGTGCTGGCGCCGACCTACACCTCCGAGCCGACCCAGGACGGCGAGCGTTCCGTCACCATCCGCCGCGCCGGCGGCACCCAGCTGGTGGTCTCCGGCTACCACGTTGCCCCGGCCAGCCATACCGACTCCGCCGCCATGCAGGTGCTGGGCAAGATCCTGACCGATGCACCGGCCGGCCGCCTGCACAAGGCGCTGGTGGATGCCAAGCTGGCGTCTTCCGTGATGGACCTGGACTTCAACCACATGGAGCCGGGCTACCGCCTGTTCGCCGCCGTGGTGCCGAAAGACGGCCAGACCGCTGCGGTGGAAGAAGCAATGCTGAAGGCGCTGGAAGACATCAAATCCAACCCGGTCACCGAAGCTGAAGTGGCGCGCGCCAAGGCCGCCATCGCCAAGGACACCGACCTGGTGGTCAACGACACCGCCCGCTTCACTATCGCCCTGACTTCGGCGCAGGCTGCCGGCGACTGGCGCCTGTTCCACCTGCGCCGCGACCAGGTCGAGAAAGTCGACGTGGCGGCAGTGCAGGCGGTAGCGGCCAAGTACCTGAAATCGTCCAACCGCACCGTGGCGCGCTTCATCCCGACCGACGGCGCCGACCGCGCTGAAGTGCCGAAGACCCCGGACATCGCCGCCCTGGTGCAGGACTACAAGGGCCGCGCCGTGATCGCGCAAGGCGAAGTGTTCGACCCGAGTCCGGACAATATCGAAAAACGCGTGCAGCGTTCGACCCTGGCCAACGGCATGAAGCTCGCGCTGCTGCCAAAGACCACCAAGGGCAACACCGTCAGCGCCATCGTGCAGCTGCGCATGGGCACGGCCGAGAACTTGATGGGCAAGGGCACCATCGGCAACTTCACCGCGTCCTTGCTGACCGACGGCACGGAACGCCTGTCGCGCCAGGAAATCAAGGATGCCTTCGACAAGCTCAAGGCCAACGTGAACATCAACGGCGGCGCCGAGGGTGTGACTGTCTCCGTGACCACCACGCGCGACAACCTGGCGGCGGTGCTCGACCTGGTGGGCGAATCGCTGATGAAGCCGGCCTTCGACGCCAAGGACTTCTCCGAGCGCCAGCGCGAAATCGTTTCCGGTACCGAGCAGCAGATGACCGAACCGCAGCCGCTGGCTGCCAACGCGATGCAGCGCTTGACCAATGCCTTCCCGGCTGGCCACGTACGTCATGCCAATACCCTGCCGGAGCAGTTGGCGCTGGAAAAAGCCGTGACCCTGGCTGACGTCAAAGCTTTCCACAAGGCCTACTACGGCGCCGGCAATGCCACCATGTCGGTGGTGGGTGATTTCGACGCCGCAGCGGTGAAGGCGCAAGCAGCGAAGCTGTTCGGCAACTGGAAGGCGGAGCAGCCATACGTGCGCATCGCCAGCGCCATCAAGCCGGTGGCCGGCCAGAAAGTCGCGCTCGAGACTCCGGACAAGGCCAACTCGGTCCTGTTCGCGATCCAGCCGGTGCCGCTGAAGGACGATGCGGCGGTCTATCCGGCCCTGCTGATGGGCAACTACATGCTGGGCGGCGGCGCCCTGCGCAGCCGACTGGCGGACCGCATCCGCCAGAAGGAAGGCCTGTCCTACGGCGTGGGTTCGCAGCTGTCGGTGCCGAGCCGCGATCCGGCCGGCATGTGGCTGGCCTTCGCCATCAGCGCGCCGCAAAACACCGTCAAGGTGGAAGCGGCCCTGCGTGAAGAGCTCGACAAGGCGCTCAAGGACGGCTTCACCGAAGCCGAACTGGCCGATGCCAAGAAAGCCTGGCTGCAATCGCAGCAAGTGGGCCGTACCGGCGACGCCGGCCTGGCCAACCGCCTGGCGGGCTACCTGAGCTACGACCGCACTATGGCCTTCGACAAAGACCTGGAAGCCAAAGTCAGCGCGCTGACCGTGGCCGAAGTCAACGAAGCCCTGCGCGCCAACCTGAAGCCGGAAGCGGTTTCGGTGGTCAAGGCCGGCGACTTCGCCAAAGCCGCCGCTGGCGCCTCCGGCGCCGCGCCAGCCGCCAAGCCGTAATTGATTAGCTTTTGAGCTGCGAGCCCCCGTTTGCGGTGTCTTCAATTTCTCACAGCGGGATAAATCCGAAAAACGCCACCTAAACGTGGCGTTTTTTTATTCGAGTTCATCACCATGGGTGTGCGAAGGATTGCATTAACCTTTGTGTTAATGCGGGGGCGGGCAAGAAGTACTGTCGAGGTACTGAAATATCGGTTACATTTTGAATCGGTCGAAAGGCAACGTTCAATAACTAGGAATGGAATGGCCAACAGTTGAAGATCAAAGACGAAAATATATCCCCAAATGAAGCCCTTAAGGTCGCGCTCGCACTTTTGCCATTGCACGCCCAAGAGGGAGGGCGACGCGAGTCGCTAGTGGAAAGTGAACTTCTTCGTGCGATAACGGAATTGCATTTTTCGGAAGATACCGCCCGAGCTTTGATTTGGAGCATTCGTCGTCAATTCGAAGTGCTGGCACTGCTCGATCCGATTGATTTAAATGAAGGCAAGTGGGCTTTTGTTTCCTACCCTGCGTATTTGTTGGCATGTTCGTGGTTGAGTTGTCTGTCTACTCCCGGTCAAGTGCTTTTCCCAAGTGGTTACTGGTCGAACGATGCGCCGGAATGTGATAAAGACGTTCAGCGCGCGATTTTGCGGCAAATGGAAATTGCTCGCCAGCAGCTAAACCCACAAGCGGCTCCCATCCGCGTAGTGCATGTGGCATGGGCGTGGATCCGTCTTGCGGACCGGTTCCTTATGCATCGCCGCGAGGATAAGGCGCGCCAAGGGCAAAAAACCTTTGGACTCATAGGCGGACGTTTCAATTTGGACGACTTACCTCTGAATCATCAGCTGCGCCCAAAAATTTTGAGGGAAGTTTCGGAAATCGACTCAGATGTTGTCAAAGCGAACATAACTTCCACTCTAAAGCGTGAGCTCAAAGAGGAAATTGACTTGGTCGCCGGGGTTCATTATTCGTACGAAGAGGATGTTTCGGTGTTGCCGGTGTACAAGGAGGTCAATGGCCCTAGTAATCGACATGCCTTTAGTGCGTATAAATTCTATCTGTACGAAATAAAATTAACTCACATCGGCGAAACACATTTACTTTCCCAAATTTCGAATCGATCTGATAATTTAAAATGGTTTTCCATTGACGAAATGATTTCTCCTCAGCGATTTGACGGAAACTCTGCCTATGTTGATGTTCTGCACCAAGCTTGGGGAAAGGAACTCGATAAGAAATTGAGGTCAATTCCAGATTCTTCCGCAAGTTCGCTCACTTTCGCAGGCGAAAGTAAGATGTTAGACCTTATGGGGGACAGTGCCGCAGTTTTCCAATTCGGGAAACCGGGAAAAGAAAAGCCAATTTCGCCGTCTCGTGCATTATCGGAAGCTGAGTGGCAGATCCTTATTTTACTCGGGTGGCACGCACGTGGATTTGAAATACTTCTTGCTGACAATTCAGAGCTGAAGCTTTTAGAGGGGGGCTGGATCGATGCGGCGAATCTCATCCCCACCATTCGAAGTTTGCAAGACAAGATTCAGCCAAGTTTGCGCGGGTTAGTTGAAGTTCGAGAGAATCGTTTCGCTGCTCTGCGTATTGCCCCGGATATCCTTTTCTTCTCGGCTTCGCTTTTCCAATATCAATTCCGAGGTAGCAATGCTGGCGGCGGTGAGGTTCGGATCAAGCGTCTCGATGTGCTAACGCCTTGGGCAAAACTGTATGGCGAGGTTTACGAGCGGGACATCAAGGGAAGCACCTTATCAATTTTGCGTGAGCTTGAAAAAGGTGACGAGCCCTCCAGCGAGTGGGATCGGGCGTTAAGAGATCAACTGGGCGATGGTTTGAGGAGCATCGGGTTGCGGAGGCTATGGAGTATGAAAGGGAATACAACGTGTTTGATAGAAGGGCTGAAGCCCATCCCTGGCACTGATGGATACCGTTGATCGTACCTCCGGTAAATCTCCGTTAACAAACGTTCACGAACCGCTAAAGTTCTTGTTACCGAATGCAATCAGCATCGGCAACCCGATATGAAAGGATTGACCATGATTGATAAAGCTCTCCCCGCTGGCCTTGCTGGTGAAAAGCTCTCTCGTGCAATTACCGGTACGGATGAAGTGTCTAGCCAGCGCTCAGCTGTGGCGGCTGGCGCTGGTGCTGGCATGGGATACCTCGCTGCTAGTGGCACAGTGATTGGTTTGGAGGTCGTTGGGCTCACTGCTGCGGCGACTGCAGCTGCTCCCGCAGTCGGAGCGGTGATGGTTGTTGCGGGCGGTATCGCGCTGATTCGCAGCTTGTTCGACTAAAAGATCGAGATGGATCTCAATTTGCATTCCTGGGCAAGCGTGTGGATGCCCAGGGAGTATTAATTTAACTTGAAAGAAGATATATGAGCAGCGATTTAAACTCACTCAAGCAAACAATTTCACAAGCCTTTTCGCTGGCGCGAAGCGCAGATGTTGAGCAGCCAATTGATTTGGCCCGCTTAGGCACGTTCCTGGTTCAAGTAGACGAAACATTCTCGCCTCATAAGTATGGTGCGGAAAAACTACGCCCTTTGTTAGAAAAGGTGTCGGACGTTGTGCAAGTGGTCAAAGATGATTCGATTTATCCTCCAAGATATTTCGTCACGCACCTGACCAGCGGCGCAGAGCGACCTGTGATCGCCACAATTCTTGGCGACTCGAACGCTAGCAAAGCTTCGGCACCGATAACACTGATGCGTCAGTCTACTCAAACGTCTCCGGCAAAACTTAACGAGTTCGCATTCATCCATTCCGACAAGTGGACACGGCTCGCCGAGCTGGCACGTCCAGAGCCCTGGGGTGATGATAAGGATCCGCACTTCTACTTAAAGAACTATGTACGCCATACTTACTCTCGACTTGTCTATGAGGACAAAGTTAAGGTCTGCGGAGAGATGGCTGCGTTTAACACGGGCTTGGTCGACAGGCGTTTTCAGCCGGTTTACGCGTTGCTGAAAACCAATGAGCGCGGGGCGCCACCTTGGTTTTTGGACAGCTTCTGTGTGGCTGGCGAAAATTTTGCTGGAAAGCAGCTAGTAAAAATCTTCAGAGAACTGCCTGAGGCGGCCTATTATTTCAATAACCCTGCGGATATTTTTTTTGACGTTAATGCCCAGATTTACACAGATTGGGAGCATATTATCGAAGAGAATATCGATAGAATACCTGTTGAATTGCTAAAGCGCACCACACAGGATTTCAATGTGAAGTCATGTAATGGTATGACGGAGGAAGAGATTGATGAATATAAGGACGAGGTCGCTGCATATTTGAAAAAGGATGATTTCGCTTATCGTATGATCATGGATGCCTTCCGTCGAGCGATGGATCTGGCTTTGAAGAAGGTGCGCTGGAACTATAAGACCGCGATTCCTGTTTATTACAGCAGCAGAAATAAACTCCACATGCTTTTACCTCTTTGCTTAATATCAGAGGAAAGAGTTGATGTAGCGCTCGTTGTAGAGCGAACGGATTCTGGTAATTATCAAGCCCATACTATTTATCCGCTTGAATGGGCGTATACCAATTCCCGCCTCATTGCTCGTCCCGAGAGTGAATGGTTACGTGCTAGTGCTAAATGAGTTGTGCGAGGGGATGACGTTGTCACAGATCATTTGGTGTTATTGTCGAAACGGAGGTTGGGCGGGTAGTGTTTGCAGTGACATGCTTTTAAAGTAGCGTTGCACATTTTCGATGGGGGTGATGCTTGAAGGGTAAGTATGAACTGGCTCATAGCCTTAAACAACGCCATATCACCATGATCGCCCTGGGCGGCGTAATTGGCGCCGGCCTTTTTGTCGGATCGGGAGCGATCATTGCCAGCGCCGGGCCGGCGGCGATCCTGTCCTACCTGATCGGCGGTTCTATCGTCACCCTGGTGATGTTCATGCTCGGCGAAATGGCGATCCGCACCATTGACAGCGGTTCGTTCTCCACCTTCGCCAGCATGTACCTGGGTGAATGGGCGGGCTACTCGGTGGGCTGGCTGTACTGGTTCAAGTCGATGATCACCATTACCATCGAAGCGATCCTGCTGGGCGCCATCCTGCATGACTTCCTGCCCGGGCTGCCGGTATGGGTGGGAGCCTTGCTGATGCTCCTGATCGTCATCTCCAGCAATATCTATTCGGTGCGCTCATTTGGCGAAGCTGAGTACTGGCTTTCGTTTGCGAAGATCAGCGCGATCCTGATTTTCATGGTGCTGGGCGTGTCGATCCTGTTGAATTTGCAGAGCGGCTTTGCTGCGCCCGGCCTGGCTAACCTGACGGCGCATGGCGGCTTCATGCCGAACGGGATGGGGCCGGTGCTGGCCGGCGTGACGGTGGTGATCTTTTCGCTGGGCGGCAGCGAGATTGCCGCGGTGGCGGCAGGGGAGTCGGAGAATCCGCGCGAGAATGTGATCAAGGCTATCCGCAGCGTGATCTTCCGGGTGATGGTGTTTTATGTGGGCTCGGTGTCGATCCTGATCCTGTGCTTGCCGTGGACCGATACCGTCAACCTGAAGTCGCCTTACGTGGCCTTGTTCAGCCTGGCCGGCTATCCCTGGGCTGCGACGGCGCTGAAGATCGTGCTGTTCGTATCCTTCATGTCGGTGATGAATTCCTTCCTGTTCTCGAATTCGCGCATGATGTATTCCCTGAGCCAGCGCGGCTACGCACCGGCGCTGTTCGGCCGCACCAACGCGCGTGGGGTTCCGCTCAATGCACTGGCGCTGAGTTTCACCGTGTGCGTGGCGATCCTGATGGTGCATTTCGTCAGCGGCGGCGACTTGTTCATGACGCTGGCCAAGAGCAGCGGCGCCTTCATCATGATGGTGTGGATCGTCATCATCCTGGCCCATGCACGGATGCGGATGGCGTCGCCCGCGTCCACGTCCGGCGAAATTCCCTTCAAGGCCTGGCTCTACCCCTACGGCAATGGAATCGCGCTGCTGACACTGATGGCGGTGCTGCTGTCGCTGGCTTTCAATCCTGACACGCGCTTCCAGTTCGTGTTCATGTGCGTGATCACCGTGGCGATCATCGCGTCTTACTTCACACTGCGTTCGCGGCCCGTACAAACCACTGGCGCTGGTTGATTTTGTCACCTAACTTGTTGGAGTCAGTCCGATCCATTTACAAGGAGAGTGTCATGAGCCAGCCCAGCCAGTCCACGCCGTCAACCCAGCAGCCGCGCGATGCCGGCGCGCCAGACTTTGCTGCCATCAAGCAACGCCAGCAGGCGACTTGGGCCAGCGGCGATTTCGCCATCATCGGCGTCACGCTGCAAATCGTCGGCGAATCGCTGGCCGAGGCGGCCGATATCCGCGCCAACGAAAAAGTGATTGATATTGCCGCCGGGAACGGCAACGCAACGCTGGCGGCGGCGCGCCGCTTCGCCAGGGTCACTTCCACCGATTACGTCCCGGCGCTGCTGGAGAAGGGCAAGGTGCGCGCAGCCGCCGAAGGCCTGGCGATCGAGTTCCGCGAAGCCGACGCAGAGGCGCTTCCGTTTGCAGATGCTAGTTTCGACGCCGCGTTATCGACCTTCGGCGTAATGTTCACCCCCAACCACGCCCAGTCCTCCAGCGAGATGATGCGGGTGGTCCGCCCCGGCGGGCGCATCGCCATGGCCAATTGGACGCCGGAAGGCTTTATCGGCCAGCTGTTCAAGACCATAGGCAAACATGTGCCGCCACCGGCCGGCTTGAAATCGCCCGCCATGTGGGGCACGGAAGACTATCTGAGGGAACTGTTCGGCAGCCATGCCGCGCGCATTGAGGCGGTGCGCAAGACCTTCAACTTCCGCTACGCCTCCGCCGCGCACTGGCTGCAGATATTCCGCGACTATTATGGGCCGGTGTACAAGGCATTTGCCGCAGTCGGTGCGGATGGCGAGAAGGCGCTGGAGAAGGACATCACCGACCTGCTGGACCGGTTCAATACTGCAGGCGCCGCGTCGCTGGTGGTTCCAGGTGAATACCTGGAAGTGGTGGTGACCAAACGCAGCGCCTGATTTCCGTCTTACTTTCGGAAGGTATCGCCGAAGAAATCGCCCTGGTTCCATACCGGGCGATCCTTCGCGTTCGCGACTTCCAGCGCCAGGTTGTAATTCACCTTGGCGAAGCGGATCGCCGCGTCGAAGTTGAATGGCTGGCTCAAGTCGTCGTTCGGCTTGTGGTAGCGCTTGGCGAAGAAGTCGCCCCATTGCTGTGCCGCGTTTTCTTCCTTGCTGAACGAGGTCTGGCCGGTCACCAGCATGATCGATGGGATGCCTTGGCGCACAAAGCTGTAGTGGTCGGAGCGCACAAAGATCGCCTGCTCCGGCCATGGGTCCGGGCCGACGGTCACGCCAACCTTTTTCACGGCGTTGGTCACGGCGGTATTCAGGCTGGAATGCTCGGCGCCCATCGCCACCACGCTGCTGAAGTCATAATTCAGCAAAGGCATATCGAGGTTCACGTTGGCCACGATATCCTTCTGCGGCACCGTCGGGTTGCTGGCGAAATAGTCGGAGCCCAGCAGGCCCTTCTCTTCGCCGGTCAGGGCGATAAACAGGACCGAGCGTTTCGGCTTGACGGGCAGGGCGTTGAACATACGCGCCATCTCGATCAGGATCGCCACGCCGGATGCGTTGTCCATGGCGCCGTTGTAGATATTGTCGCCGCTCTTTTCCGGCACGATGCCCAGATGATCCAGGTGGGCGCTGAACACCACGTACTCATTCTTCAGCAGCGGATCGCTGCCCGGGATCATGCCGACCACATTGCTGCTCCTGGTGTCGCGCCGGGTCGCCCCTTGCGATGCACGCAGCGATTGCTTCAGGTCCACCTGGGGCAGTGGCTGGTTGGCTTCGGCCGCGGCATAGATATCTTCCAGCTTGGTGTCGGCCTTGGCGAACAGCTTTTTCGCGCCATCCATGCTGACGGTCACGCTGTCCTGCATGAAGGGGAAGCTGCCTTCAGGCTTGCCGGAAGCGTCGGTCCACGACATGGCGGGGAAACCCATATTGCGTTTCAATGCCGCGAAAGGCGTGGTCTTTTCCGATTTTGGGGTCCACATCACCACCACGCCGGCTGCACCCAGCTGGGCAGCCACCCGGACCTTTTCACGCGCGCTGCCAAGGTGCGCGCCGACTTCGGACGGGAAGCGGCTTGGGTAGCCTTGCAGCACCACCACAATCTTGCCCTTCACATCGGCTGACTTGTAGTCGTCATGCTGCATCGCCTTGCTGCGGATGCCGTAGCCAACAAAAAGCAGCGGCGCCGCTTTGGCCGACGGCGACTCGCCGACGCGGGTACCCATGACAAAATCGCTGCCGAGTGTCAGGCGTTCAGTGCCGGCGCCCGAAATCAGCTCTGCCACGGCGGAATCCGGAATTGCCGTCGCTAAGCGCAGCGGCACGTGCTGCAGGTAAGTGCCCTGGTCGCCTTTGGGCGCTACGCCGTGCTGGGCAAATTGCGCTGCCACGTAGCTGGCGGCGATATCATAGCCGCGGCTGCCGGTTTCCCGCCCCTCAATGCGGTCGTCCGCCAGGAAGTCAATGTGGGCCTTGATGGCATTCTTGCTGGCCTGTGGCTCCGCCATACTGGCGCTGCTGGCTGCAAACAAACAGGCGGTGATCACCGCGCGATATCCGGGCATGTCCGATCCTTTTGAGTGGAGAAATAACAGGGTGTCATCCTATTATTAAAACCCGTCCCAAACAATCCCGCGATTGAGGTCGTCCGCCAGGTTGCTAAAGACTACAATCGGTGTGTCCAGCCGGGCAAATTTGACGTGGCAAAGGGGGCGGGTGATATGCGCAACACCAAATATTTCGAGCCCAATCGTACTGCCACCTGGCTCGAGTTGTTCTTTGACCTGATTTTTGTCGTGACGATTGGGGATGTCACGCATATCCTGAGCCACACGCACGAGGGGCGGCTCGACCCGCTCCAGTTCTGGAAATTCGTCCTGATTTTCCTGCCGTTGTGGTGGATCTGGGTCAGCCATACGGTCTATGCCAACCGGTTCGACGCCGATGACCGCAAGCATCGGCTGGCAACCCTGTGCATCATGTTCCTGCTGATCATCATCTCCGGCCTGATCGACCAACGATTCCTGGCCAGCTTTGGCGCCATCGTCGTTGGCTACACCCTCTCGAAATACATCATCGCCATGATGTATTTCGTTTCAAAGTACCGGCACAAAGGGTGCGATAAGCTTACAACGGCAGTTTGCTGGGTGGTTGTCGCTGGCGCCACCATTAGCCTCGCGTCGATCCTTTTCCCGCCGCCACTGCGATATGGCGTGTTTTACCTGGGAATTGCCTTCGATCTGCTTGCTTTCATCTTTTTCTTGCCGCCTCGGCTCGAGGTGATCCCGGTGCATACCGAACACCTGATCGAGCGGGTGGGCCTGCTCACGATCATCATGCTGGGAGAGTCCGTCAGCAGCCTGTCCGCAGGACTGGCCAACTTTAGCTGGACGGTGGAGACGCTACTGACCGCCGTCACCGGGTTTGTGATGATATCGGCCATCTGGTGGGTCTACTTTGACAGTTTCCACCTGCTGACCAGACAGAAGCTCACGACCGGCCATTCGGTGCTTTTATCGCATTTTTTCGTTTTCATCGGCCTGTCGATCCTGGCCAGCCTGATCCGGCACGCGATTCTGGACAGTATGGCGGTATCCGATTTCAGGGTGCTGGCGGTCATCGGCGCGGTCTGCTTTTTCATCGGCAAGCAGTACGCCTACTTTATGGAGATTCCCGAACTGCGGCAGCAGCTGGTCGTCAACACCCTGGTCGTCTTCGTGTTGACCGGGCTTGCCCTGCTATTGCCCAGAACTGATTACATCCTGCATGGCCTTACCGCTGCGATGATTTGTTATGCGGTCCTCAGCCTCCGCTACCTGAACGTGCCACGCACTGAAAAGGGCTGAAAACGAAAACGCCGACCTGCATGGGTCGGCATTTTCACTTGTTATTCCTGGTGGCCCGGGGCTTACGTCTTAAGAGGCGCCATCGCTGGCCGCCTCGCTCCAAAAGGCATTTTTCATGCGTCCGCAAAAATCGACCAGGTTTTCATGTTGTTCAACCACCCGTTTTAAAGGTGTTGAGTGCGGAAAGGCCAGCAAGTTGGCCAATGTGCCGTACGCGGACGCGTCAGCCAGGCCGGGCTTATCACCATGAAAGTAGGGGCGCTCGCCCAATAGCGACGAAAGGGCCACCAGATCCGCTTGTCCGATGGCGGCGATGCGCGCAGAATCGTGCCTTGCAATACCCTGTCCTTGAAGGCTTGCCAGCATCTTTCGGCGAATCGTCATTGCCAACAATTGCCGCAGGATGGGTGGCAGGTACCCAAATATCGCGTCTCTCGTCGTGGGCCAGTATTCAGTTTGCTGCCAGCGCTCCCACACAGCGGCGAAATAGAGACTTTCCTCCAGCGTGCGAAGTATAAGGTGCGTCCGCGCGCGCTCTTCCGCACTGGCACCGTGCGCGGGATCAATGCTGAATTCCTCGGCGATGCCGCTGATAATGACATTGCTGTCGGCCACTGTGCTGCCATCCGCTCTGAGTATGTAGGGCACTTTGCCTGTGTGCGAACGAGGTGGTTTGGTTAGGGCGATTGCGATATACGGAATTTTTTCCATCCGCAGCCAGGTTTCCAATTTCAGGCAAAACGGGCTACTGCTTGGCAAGCCCCACGCCGGGCGCATTCCAACAACTCGAATGTGTTCCACTGCATACTCCAAATTAAAGGTCGAGGCGTCAGTGTGAATTGACGCCGGGACGACGTCTTGAATTTTTGCGACATTGGCTAGAATTTTTGGTGGTGATGTTTTTCCTTGACTCGTTCCATCGGTTAACGGGCCTGGATATGGGCGCGCTGTAACAATATGCTGGCGCGCCGTCCGCCAGGCAGGCGGCCTGACGGATGGGCTGTTGGGCGACTGGGTGCGGCGTCTGGGAGGGGCAGGCAGCGTACAGAACAGGCGTCTGTGCAGGCGCGCGACGATACTCTGGCGGGCAAGCTGTCGCTCGGTGAGGCGGCATATCGCCAAGGCTATTCCGACCAAGCGCATCTGAGCCGCGATGCCCGGGACCTCTCAGGCATCAGCCCCAGCACGCTGCTGCCGGAACGACTGGGGCATGAGAGTTACTGGGTTTACCGGATCTGGCACTGACATTGAATGCCGCTCAGTTGCCAGTCGCATTGGCCGGCGAAACGGAAATGGAGCGGGAAGTTGAAGAAGCGAAGGGGAAACGAAAAACGCCGACCACGAGGATCGGCGTTTTCACTTTTTATTCTTGGTGGCCCGGGGCGGAATCGATCGGCCGCTCGTCCGCGCACACCCCGATAGCTGAGCCATGCCCGACCAGTGTCACCGGAGCCCCTTCCGATCCCAGTTCTCTCGCAAAACCAACAACATCCCATCTTGAAACTCCCCCCAAATTTCATCTTACTCTTGTATTCTGATATTTATACTCCAATTGGAGTATGCTGGGAGTATATTTTAAGTATCGGAGAGGATTTGAAGTGAAAATAGTTGATATCAAGAAAAGGCTGCCGGACACGGACAAGGTGACGGTGAATCTCGGGCTGGTGGATTTGGCCCAGATGGATTTACTGGTGGAAGAGGGCTTCTATACCAATCGCACCGACTTCGTGCGCACCGCCGTGCGCAACCTTCTGCAACAGCATGCGGAAGAGATCCGCCAGACGGTGCTGCGCAAGCGCTATGTCACGGGCCTGCAGCGCTATTCGCGCGCCGAGCTCGAACGCGTGGTCGCGGCCGGCGAACAGTTGGAAATCCACGTGCTGGGATTGGTGACCATCGAGGATGACGTGCCGCCCAAACTGGCACAGGCGGCCATCGCGTCCCTCCGCGTCCTTGGTGCATTCGTGGCATCGGCGGCGGTGAGGGATGCGCTGGCCGATCGCCTTCACACCTAGCTATTGGAGACAACCATGAAACCGTTTGAACAATTCCTCGGAAAGATGATGGAAGCAGCACGCCTGACCCAGGCGCAGGATCCGCATAGCGCCAATGAAGTCATCCAGAACGCGCTAAAGGCGGCAGGCCTGCTGCCCGCGCAAGGTGGCGTCGATCCCGGCTATGCGCCGGGATTGACGCCGACCATGGCGCCGGGCGCGCGCCCGACGCGCAAACCCACGCCAATGCGCAAGCGGCAAACTGCGCCGGTGCGCGATCCGCGCGCGCCGGGGGAATTTCTGCCAGGATCGTTCACGGGTATTGCCGGTACGCGCCAATACAAGTTGTACGTGCCATCGACGGCGCCGACCGGCCCACGTCCGCTTATCGTCATGCTGCACGGATGCACGCAGAATTCCGACGATTTTGCGGCCGGCACCGCAATGAATGCCGTGGCGGAACAGCATGGTTGTCTCGTGCTCTATCCGGAACAGTCGCGCGGCGCCAACCCCACGCTGTGCTGGAACTGGTTCGAGGCCGTGCACCAGGAGCGCGGCGAAGGCGAGCCGGACCTGATCGCTGGCATGACGCAACAAATCGTCGACGAGTGGCAGGCCGACGAGCGGCGCGTTTACGTGGCCGGTTTGTCCGCTGGCGGTGCGATGGCCGCCATCATGGCGGCGGCCTATCCCGACATGTATGCGGCAGTTGGTGTCCATTCCGGCCTGCCGGTGGGGAAGGCGCGTGACCTGATTACGGGGCTGGCAGCGATGAAGAAGGCGCCGCGCGCTGGCCGCAAGACGAACGGCCGCGTGCGCCAGCGGGTGCCGGTAATCGTGTTCCACGGGGACTGCGACGAGGTGGTGCATGCGGGGAATGGCGAGGCGGTACTGGAGCAGTTTCTTTGCCCACCCTTGTCCGGTGAAGCGTTGCGTCGCACCAAAGAGCGCACCGTCAACGCTGGCGGCAGGGCGTACACCAAGATGGTGATGATGGACGCCAACGGCCGCAGCGTGGCCGAGCATTGGTCGTTGCACGGCGCAGGCCACGCCTGGTCGGGCGGCAGCGCTGCCGGCTCCTACACGGATCCGAATGGGCCCGATGCGTCGGCCGAGATGGTGAGGTTCTTTCTCGCGCAGGCGGATTGAGCTATCGTGTCTTGCCGAACGGGTGCCAATTCCACGTGCTGGCAATTTGCGGTACGCATTTGAGAGTACTTGTTGGGCGAATTGTTGTTTAAGGCCGCTTCGAACGGCGGCGACCGGACGATTCGGACGGTGGTGCGGGGTAGAGGGTGGTGCGCCGGAAATAGATCGGACACGAGGACTTATTGCGCTGAAAACAAAAACGCCGATCTGCATGGATCGGCGTTTCGACACGGATGTTCTTGGTGGCCCGGGGCGGAATCGAACCACCGACACAAGGATTTTCAATCCTCTGCTCTACCAACTGAGCTACCAGGCCAAGAGGCAGCATTATAGCAGGGATTCCTTGCTTTGCAATAGTCTTTTTTCCGTTGTGGGAAAGCTATAATGGCTGGATGAACAAGCCCACGCATCACCATGTACAGACTGCGGTCTGTATCGTCGGCAATGGCGCCATTGCCAAAACGGCAGCACTTGCCTTTGCCCAATCCGGATTGAGCGTGACGTTGCTGGGACCGCCCCCGGCGTCGGCCCGTCCGGATGAGGCGAGCTGGGATGTCCGCGTGTTCGCCCTCAACCACACCGCCCACCGCCTGCTGGATTCCCTGAAAGTCTGGGGCGCCATGGACCAGGCGCGTATCGCTCCGGTCGACGCCATGCTGGTCAACGGCGATGGCGCCAAGGCCGGCGCGCTGAATTTTGACGCTTACGGCGCCCATACCGGCACCCTGTGCTGGATTGTGGAAGACCGCAACCTGAACCAGGCCCTCGATGCGGCGCTGCGTTTTGCCCAGAACGTGCATTTCGTGCACGGCAAGGCGGTGGCGCTCAAGCATGACGCGGAGGGCGCCGTGATCACGCTGGACGACGGCTCCCACCTGGGCGCCGCACTGGTGGTCGGCGCCGATGGCGCCCAGTCCTGGGTGCGCGGGCAGTGCGATATCGGGCTCGATTACCGTCCTTATAACCAGAGCGGCGTGGTGTCCAACTTCGCCTGTGAGCTGCCGCACCATGGCGTGGCGCACCAGTGGTTCACCGGGGAGCAGGGCATTGTGGCCTTGCTGCCGCTGCCGGGCGACCGGGTGTCGCTGGTGTGGTCGGCACCGGATATGCTGGCCGACACCCTGTGCCGTGAAGGCGCCGCCGCCCTGGCCGAGCGCCTGGCGGTGTTTGCGCAGGAGAAACTGGGCAAACTGACGCCGCTGCAGCCGGAAGACGTGAAGGCCTTCCCGTTGCGCCTGATGCGCCCGCATTCGATGGTGGCGCCGCGCGTGGCCCTGGTGGGCGATGCGGCCCACGTGGTGCATCCGCTGGCCGGCCATGGCATGAACCTGGGCTTCGGCGACGTGCAGGAGCTGGTCAAGGCGGTGGCGGAGCGCGAGGAACACCGTTCCATTGGAGATGAACGGGTGCTGGCGCGCTATGCCCGCGCCCGCAAGGAGGAGGTGAGCCTGATGCTGGCCACCACCGACGGCCTGGAACGCCTGTTTGGAACCGACCTGGAACCGGTGCGCGCAGTGCGCAATTTCGGGCTAAACTTGCTGGACAAATTGCCGGCCGTAAAGCGCCGGCTGATTTCCCACGCACTTGGTAAGTTGTAAAGCGGAGAACCTATGAAGATGAGCAAGCTGGCAATGGTTATGGCCACGACCATGCTGATGTCCTGCGCGGATGCGCAGAACGCCAAAGAGGAAGCCAAACTGCGCAAAGCCCTGGCAGAACACCTGGGCGATGTGAAAATTGATTCCATCAAAAAGACCCCATACGCCGACCTGTACGAGATCCGCGTCGGCGGCGATATCCGCTACACCGATAAGACCGGCAGCTACCTGATCGTGGGCCACGTGTTTGACCTGAAGTCGTCGCAAGACCTGACCCAGGCGCGTATCGACGATATCAACAAGATCAACTTCGACGAGCTGCCGAAAGAGCTGGCACTGAAGACCGTCAAAGGCAACGGCAAGCGCGTGATGGCGATCTTTGAAGATCCGAACTGCGGCTACTGCAAGCGCTTCCGCGCCACCACCCTGGCCAGCATCGATAACGTGACGGTGTACACCTATATGTACAACATCCTGTCGCCGGATTCGGTCACCAAGTCGCAGAACATCTGGTGCTCGGCCGACCGCAACAAGGCCTGGGACGACTGGATGTTGGGCGGCAAACTGGCGCCGGCAGCGCCGAATGGCTGCAATTCGCCGAACGAGAAAGTACTGGCCCTGGGCCAGAAGATGAATATTAACGGCACCCCGGCAATCTTCTTTGCCGACGG
Source organism: Pseudoduganella sp. OTU4001 (assembly GCF_038440195.1). Taxonomy (NCBI): domain Bacteria; kingdom Pseudomonadati; phylum Pseudomonadota; class Betaproteobacteria; order Burkholderiales; family Oxalobacteraceae; genus Pseudoduganella; species Pseudoduganella sp. OTU4001. Next base: position 240,917 of record NZ_JASATG010000004.1, read on the forward strand.
CAGCCGCCTGGCAGGAGCAGTTGATCAGCGTACCCTGGAAGCTAAGTTCGCCACCATCAAATAAGGAGCTGGCATGGTCACATTGAATATCAACGGGCGCGACGTGCAGGTCGACGCCGATCCCTCCACGCCCATCTTGTGGGCGTTGCGAGACAACCTCAATATGACCGGCACCAAGTTTGGCTGCGGTATGGCCATGTGCGGCGCCTGCACCGTGCACCTGGAGGGGCAGGCGATCCGCTCCTGCGTGACGCCGATTTCCGCGGCGGTGGGCCAGAAGATCACCACCATCGAAGCCATGTCCGCCGACAAGGTGGGCAAAGCGGTGCAGGATGCCTGGGTCAAGCACGACGTGCCGCAATGCGGCTACTGCCAGAGCGGCCAGGTGATGAGCGCGACGGCCCTGCTGCGCACCAATAAGGCGCCGAGCGACGCCGATATCGATAACGCCATGTCGGGCAATATCTGCCGCTGCGGCACCTATCAACGGATCCGCGCGGCCATCAAGGACGCTGCGAAATCCATCGCCTGACGGAGGCCGCCATGCGCAAAGAATGGTTCATGGCAGCTCAATCGGATGGCGCAGGGGTTTCGCGCCGTACCTTCCTCAAAGCCGGCAGCGGTCTGCTGCTAGGTTTCTATGTCGCCAGCGGCGGCGGGCGCTTTGCGCGCGCGGTGGCTGCCGATGCGCCGGCCAAGCCGCCGGTGGCGCCCAACGCTTTCCTCCATATTGCGCCGGACAATACCGTCACCATCCAGGTCAACCGCCTCGAATTCGGCCAGGGCGTGCATACCGCGCTGCCGATGCTGATCGCGGAGGAGCTCGATGCGGACTGGTCGCAGGTGCGTTCGGCATTGGCGCCGGCTGGCGATGCGTATAAAGACCCGAATTTCGGCATCCAGATGACCGGCGGCTCGACCGCCGTCAAGCACTCGTGGATGCAGCACCGTGAAATCGGCGCCCGTGCGCGCGCCATGCTGGTCGCTGCGGCGGCCGAGCAGTGGAAGGTGCCTGCGGCGCAGGTGCGCACGTCCAAGGGCATGCTGCACGGGCCTTCGGGCCAGAGCGCTACCTACGGCGCCATGGCCGATGCGGCGATGAAACAGCCGGTGCCCCAGGTCGTGAAGCTGAAGGATCCAAAAGACTTCACCATCATTGGCAAGCCGACGCCGCGCCTGGATGCGCGCGCCAAGTCGAGCGGTATGCAGCAGTTCGGCATGGATTTCAAGCCGGAGGGCGCCAAGGTGGTGCTGGTGGCGCGTCCGCCTATCTTTGGCGGCAAGCTGAAGAAGTTCGATGCGTCCAAGGCCAAGGCGATTCCAGGCGTGATCGATACCATCAAGGTCGATACCGACCGTGGCGGCAGCGGAGTGGCGGTGGTGGCGAATGGCTACTGGCCGGCCAAGCAGGGCCGCGATGCGCTGGTGATCGAGTGGGATACCGCCGGCCTGGAGAAAGTCTCCAGCAAGAAGCAGGTGGCAGAGTACAAGGCGCTGGCGAAGAAGGCCGGTACGCCGGTGAAGAAGGCCGACACGTCGGCCATCGCCAAGGCGCCGAAGAAAATCAGCGCTACTTACGAATTCCCTTACCTGGCGCATGCGCCGATGGAACCGCTCAACTGCGTGGTGGACCTGAAGGCCGATTCCTGCACCATCTGGGCGGGCAGCCAGTTCCAGACGCTGGATGCGTTGGCGGCCGCCAAGGCTGCGGGGCTGACGCCGGATAAGGTTACGTTGCACACCATGATGGCCGGTGGCGGCTTTGGCCGCCGCGCGGTGCCGACTTCCGATTACATCGTGGAGGCGGTGAATGTGGCCAAGGCCTGGGGCAAGGGGCCGGTCAAGGTGATCTGGAGCCGCGAGGACGATATTAAGGGTGGCTACTATCGCCCGGTCTACGTGCACCAGGCCGACATCGGCATGGACGCCAAGGGCAATATCGTGGGCTGGAACCATGTGATTGTCGGCCAGTCCATCATCACGGGTACGCCGTTCGAGCCGATGATGGTGAAGGATGGCGTGGATGCGACCTCGGTGGAGGGCATGGGCGAGCCGTATTCGGTGCCGATGAACCTGACCGTGCATAACGCGAAGGCGAATGTGCCGGTGCTGTGGTGGCGATCCGTGGGGTCGACCCACACGGCCTTCGTAATGGAGACGCTGATCGACGAGGCGGCGCATGCTGCCAAAATGGACCCGGTGGAGTACCGTCGCAAGCTGGTCGATCCCAAGCATGTCCGCCAGCTGGCGGCGCTGAACCTGGCAGTCGAGAAGTCGGGCTATGGCAAGACCAAGCTGCCGAAAGGGCAGGCTTGGGGCGTCGCGATGCACGAGTCGTTCGAGACTTCGGTGGCGTATGTGGTGGTGGCGTCGATGAAGAATGGGCAGCCCAAGCTGCACAAGGTCACCGCTGCCGTGCACTGCAACCTGCCGGTGAATCCGATGACGATCGAGGCGCAGGTGCAGGGCGCGGCGCTGATGGGGCTGGGCACCACCTTGCCCGGAGCGGCGATTACGCTGAAGGATGGCGTGGTCGAGCAGGGCAACTTCAATGACTACAGCGTGGCGCGCATGACGGATATGCCGGTGGTGGAGGTGTTCACCGTGGCCTCGACCGACAATCCGACGGGTATGGGCGAGCCGGGCTTGCCGCCGCTGGCGCCGGCGCTGGCCAATGCGGTGTTCAAGCTGACGGGCAAACGCGTTCGCAAGCTGCCGTTTGATATGGCGAAGGCTTGATCGCCGGCGTTTTGCTGGCGGCCGGCAGCGGCAGCCGTTTCGATCCGGGCGGCGCGCGCTATAAGCTGCTGCAGGCGCTGCCTGGTGGCGAGCTGGTGGTTGCCGCCAGCGCGCGCGCCTTGCTGGCCGCTGTGCCGCGGGTGGTCGCAGTGGTGCGCCCGCAGGACGCCGACACGGCGCACCTGCTGCGCGAACTTGGCTGCGAGGTCGTTGCTTGCGCCGACGCTGCCAGCGGCATGGCCGCCTCGCTGGTATGCGGCGTACAGCACGCACAGGACGCGGATGGCTGGCTGATTGCGCTGGCGGATATGCCGTACGTGCGGCCTGCCACGATGGCCGCGTTGGCCCAAGCGGTCGCGCCGCGTGATGCGGAGCGGCTGGACGCCATTGCTGCGCCGGTGTTCGGCGGGCGTCGCGGCAATCCCGTCGCCTTTGGCCGCGCCCATTTGCAAGCCCTGCTGGCGCTGGACGGAGACCAGGGCGCCCGCAGCATTTTGAAGAACAATCCGGTTAACGAACTGATGGTGGATGATCCCGGCATCCTGCAGGACATCGATACACCATCCGATATCAAATGAAGAACAAAAAAATCAGCTACACCATTGCCGCCAAGGATCTCTCGGCGCACATGTTCCAGGTCACCGTGACCGTTGAATCCCCAGCGCCGGAAGGCCAGGTATTTGTGTTGCCGGCCTGGATCCCCGGCAGCTACATGATCCGCGAGTTCTCGCGCAACATCGTGCAGGCCCGCGCCGAATGCGGCGGCCAGCCGGTTGAACTGACCAAGCTGGATAAGCACTCCTGGCAAGCCGCCCCCTGCAAGGGCAAGCTCACCGTGCACTACGAAGTCTATGCATGGGACCTGTCGGTGCGCGCCGCCCACCTCGACCAGACGCACGGCTTCTTCAACGGCACCAGCGTGTTCCTGCGCGTTGTCGGCAGCGAGGACGTGCCGCACGTGGTCGATATCCAGCGCCCGGCGCACGAAGCGGCCGCCAAATGGCGCGTCGCCACCGCGCTGAAAGAACTGAAGGCCAAGCGCTACGGCTTCGGCACCTACATCGCCCAGGACTACGATGAGCTGATCGACAGCCCGGTCGAGATGGGCACCTTCGCACTGGCCAGCTTCAAGGCGCTCGGCGTGCAGCACGACGTGGTGTTCACCGGCCGCGTGCCGAACCTGGACATCACCCGCATCTGCAACGACCTGAAGCAAATCTGCGAAACGCAGATCGCCTTCTTCGAACCTCGCACCAAAAAAGCCCCGATGGACCGCTACGTCTTCATGACGATGGTGGTGGGCGACGGTTACGGCGGCCTGGAACACCGCGCTTCCACCGCCCTGATCTGCTCGCGCGCCGACCTGCCGACCATCTCGCAGCGCGGCAAGGAACCGAGCGACGGCTACATGACCTACCTGGGCCTGTGCAGCCACGAATACTTCCACACCTGGAACGTCAAGCGCATCAAACCCGCCGTATTCGCACCGTACGACTACCAGGTGGAGAACTACACTCCGCTGCTTTGGCTGTTCGAAGGCTTCACCAGCTATTATGACGACCTGATGCTGGTACGCGCCGGCCTGCTGTCGGAAGATGGCTACTACAAGCTGCTCAATAAGGCGGTCGCCGGAGTGTTGCGCGGCAGCGGCCGCACCAAGCAAAGCGTGGCCGACTCCAGCTTCGACGCCTGGGGCAAGTACTACCGCCAGGACGAGAACTCGCCGAACGCCATCGTCAGCTACTACGCCAAAGGCTCGCTGATCGGCCTCGCGCTGGACCTGACCATCCGCGCCAAGACCAATGGCAAGCGCTCGCTGGACGACATCATGCGCGCGCTGTGGCAGCGCTACGGTCGCGACTTCTACAACGGCAAGCCGCGCGGCGTAACCCCGGAAGGCGTGGAAGCCCTGTTCGACGACATCGCCGGCTTCAAACTGAAGCCATTCTTCGACAAGTACATCCGCGGCACGGAAGACGTACCACTGGCCAAGCTGCTGCCGCAGTTCGGCGTCAGCTACAAGGACGAACGCAAATCGACCAAACCGAGCATGGACGTCAACATCGGCCGCGACGGCGCCGACTGCAAGCTGTCCGCCGTGCACGATGGCGGCGCCGCACAGAAGGCCGGCCTGTCGGCCAACGACCTGCTGGTGGCGATCGACGGCTTGCGCGTGAACGGCAACCCGTCCAACGTGGAAGGCCTGCTGGCGCGCTACAAAGTCGGCGACACCGTGCAGGTGCATGCCTTCCGCCGCGACGAGCTGATGATGTTCGACGTCACCCTGCAGGGCGACCGCGTGCCCGGCATCACCATGACAGTGGAAGAGAAGAAGACCACCCCGCGCCGCCCGACCGCCGCCTGATCCAGTGCCGATGTTTGCCCTGGACCCCTTCACCGTCCTGTTCACCACCACGCTGACCTGCGTGGTGCTGGCAGCCGCCATGTATTCGGTGCACCTGAGCTTCCGGCGCGAAGTCGCGGGCGTGGGGCATTGGGCCTGCGGCCTGCTTGCGATGGTGGGCGCCGGCATACTGTTCCTGCTGCGCGGTAAGCTGACGGACGCCATTGCGCTGCCCGGCGCCAACGTCTGCCTGATGTGGGGTATCGGCCTTTCCATGATCGGCACGCGGCGCTTCTTTGGCGTGGCGGGCGGCTGGGCCATCTTCCACGGCGCCTGGCTGCTGGAGCTGTCGGCCATCCTGTACTGGCTGCTGGTCGAGCCGAACTTCCCGTACCGCGCGGCGGCGTTCAGCTTTTTCGTCAGTGTGTTCTATATCGACCAGCTGCGCCTGGTGTGGCGCCACCGCAGCCACCATTTCACCAACTGGTTCTTCGGCATCCTGCTGGCCGTGCAGTCGCTCAATACGCTGACGCGCGGTGTCGCGGCGCTGTTCATGGAGAGCAACGCTGCCGACCTGCTGCGGCGCAGCGCGCTGGCCAATGTCTACCTGGCGGTCGCCAACTTCATGGCCTTGCTCATGACAGTGGCCTTCCTCATGCTGGCCACCCGCAAGCTTCAGAAAATCCTGGAGCAGCGCTCCACGCACGACCCGCTGACGGGCGTTTTGAACCGGCGCGGCTTCCTGCAGTTCTTTGGCCGCGTGCGTGCGCGCCAGCAGCGCAGCGATTCGCCGCTGTCGCTGATGGCGATCGACCTGGACCACTTCAAGGCCATCAACGACCAGCATGGCCATGCCCAGGGCGACAAAGTGCTGACGCACGTGGCTTCGGTGATCATGCGCAGCGTGCGCCGCTGCGATTACGTGGCGCGTTTCGGGGGGGAGGAGTTCGTGGTACTGCTGCCCGAGACCACGCTGCCGCACGCGCATCAACTGGCGCAGCGAATCCAGTCGCTGCTGCGCGACAGCCTCCAGCCCGGCGTGCCTGCATGCACCGTCAGTATCGGCCTGGCGGGCCAGCAGGTGGCCGATGAATCGCTGGATAGCCTGATTTCACGCGCCGATGCGGCGCTGTACCGCGCCAAAGCCAATGGGCGCAATCGCGCCGAGATCGCGGCGCCGGGGCCGCTGGCGGCTTAAGCGAACAACTTTTGCAGCTCGGCGCCCGGGTCGGGCGCGCGCATGAAGGCTTCGCCCACCAGGAAGGCGTGCACCGCGTTCTCGCGCATGCGCGCCACGTCCTGCGGGGTCATGATGCCGGATTCGGTGATCACCATGCGCTCTTGCGGGATGTTCGGCAGCAGGCCGAGCGTGGTGTCCAGCGAAACGTCGAAGGTGCGCAGGTTGCGGTTGTTGATGCCGATCAGGCGGCTCTTCAGCTGCAGCGCGGCGGCCAGTTCGTCGCCGTCGTGCGATTCGATCAACACGTCCATGCCCAGTTCGTGGGCGCAGGCTTCCATTTCCGCCATCAGGCCGTGGTCCAGCGCGGCGACGATCAGCAGGATGCAGTCGGCGCCCATCGCGCGTGCTTCATAGATCTGGTACATGTCGACCATGAAGTCCTTGCGCAGCACCGGGATGTCGCAGGCGGCGCGCGCCTGCTGCAGGTACTCGTTGGCGCCCTGGAAGAAGTGCACGTCGGTCAGCACCGACAGGCAGGCAGCGCCGGCATTGGCGTAGCTGGCGGCGATTTCCGCCGGGCGGAAGTCAGGGCGCAGCACGCCTTTCGATGGCGAGGCTTTCTTGACTTCGGCGATCACGCCGGCGTGGCCGGCTTCGATCTTGCGGCGCAAGCTGGCTTCGAAGCCGCGCAGGCTGGCGCGCAGGTCCTTGTCGGCTTCCACTTCGTCGCGCAAGGATTGCAGGCTGCGGCGCTTCTTGGCTGCCGCCACTTCGTCGGCCTTCACGGCCAGGATCTTGTTCAGGATGTCGGACATGGTGAATCTCAGTGTTGTTCGGCCAGGGCCAGGCGCGCGCCCAGCGCGATGAAGATGCCGCCGGTGACGCGGTTCAGCCACAGTGCGACCAGTGGTTTGACCTTCAGCTTTGCGCTGGCGAAGGCGGTGAAGAGGGCAAGGCCGTTACACCACAGCATGCCGTTGAAGTTGAAGATGCAGCCGAGGATCAGGAAGGCCAGCGGCTTGTTCGTCGCGTCGCTGTCGATGAACTGCGGCACGAAGGCCAGGAAGAATAGGGCGACTTTTGGGTTCAGGACGTTGGTCAGGAAGCCTTGCGCAAAGATGCGCTGCAACGACGCCGGCGCCGGTGCGCTCGGCGCCACAGCGTCCGCCGCACCGCGCTTCAGGCGCGCCCGCAGCATTCCGATGCCGCACCAAACGATGTACGCCGCGCCAATCCATTTGACGACAGTGAAGGCGGTCGCTGAGGTCGCAAGTACCGCCGACAAGCCAACCGCCGCCGCGCCGATATGCACAAACGTACCGGCGCCAATCCCCAGCGCCGCCGCGCACCCGGCGCGCCAGCCCTGCGTAGCGCTGCGCGCCATGATCAGCAGCGAATCCGGTCCCGGCATGATGTTCAGCAGCAGACCGGAGATCACAAACAGCGTCAGGTCATGGATGCCGAACATCGCTTAGCCCTCCTTGCCCAGTTCCTGCGTCACGCGCACAAACTGCTCCAGCTTGGCCACCGCCGCGCCGGACGACACCGCCGCGCGCGCCCGCGCCAGCCCATCCTCGATGGACGACGCTACACCCGCCGCATACAGTGCGGTACCGGCATTCAGCGCCACGATATCCGAAGCCGGTCCCGGCTCGCCGCGCAGCGCCTCCATCACGCGCGCCTTCGATTCCACCGAGTCGGCCACCTTCAGGTTGCGCGAAGCGATCATCTGCAGGCCAAAGTCCTCCGGATGGATCTCATACTCGCGGATCTCGCCGTTGACCAGTTCACCGACCAGGGTGCCGGCGCCCAGCGAGACTTCATCCATATTGTCGCGGCCATACACTACCACCGCATGCTGCGCGCCCAGGCGCTGCAGCACACGTACCTGGATACCCACCAGGTCCGGGTGGAACACGCCCATCAGGATATTCGGCGCACCGGCCGGATTGGTCAGCGGGCCGAGAATATTGAAGATCGAGCGCACGCCCAGCTCGCGGCGCACCGGCGCCACATGCCTCATCGCAGCGTGGTGGTTCGGCGCAAACATGAAACCGATGCCGGTCTGCGCAATCGACTGCGCGATCTGCTCCGGCTTCAGGTTGATATTGGCGCCCAGCGATTCGATCAGGTCCGCGCTGCCCGAGGACGACGAGACGGAACGCCCGCCGTGCTTGGCCACCCGCGCACCTGCAGCGGCAGCGACAAACATCGAAGCGGAAGAAATATTAAAGGTATGTGCGCCGTCGCCGCCGGTGCCGACGATATCCACCAGATTGGTGGTGTCAGCCATCGGCACCTTGGTCGAGAACTCGCGCATGACTTGCGCCGCAGCGGTGATCTCGCCGATGGTTTCCTTCTTGACGCGCAGGCCCATGGTCAGCGCGGCCATCATGACGGGCGACATTTCGCCGGACATGATCTGGCGGAACAGGTGCAGCATCTCGTCGTGGAAAATTTCGCGGTGTTCGATGCAGCGAACCAGTGCTTCTTGATGGGTAATAGGCATGATGCTTCCTTCTCTTATTTGCGTTCGAGGAAATTCTTCAGCAAGGCGTGGCCGTGCTCGGACAGGATGGACTCAGGGTGGAACTGCACACCCTCGATGTCGTACTCCTTGTGCCGCACGCCCATGATTTCGCCGTCGTCGGTCCAGGCTGTGACTTCCAGGCAGGAAGGCAGCGAGGATCGCTCGATTGCCAAAGAGTGGTAGCGGATTACCGTGAACGGGCTGGATAAGCCCTGGAACACGCCCACACCCGTATGCGCGATAAGAGAAGTTTTGCCATGCATGACTTGCTTGGCGCGGATAACTTTGCCGCCAAAGGCTTCGCCGATGGCCTGGTGGCCCAGGCACACGCCCAGGATTGGTTTCTTGCCGGCGAAGTGCTTCAGCACTTCCAGCGAGATGCCCGCCTGCGACGGATCTTTTGGACCCGGGGAGATGCAGATGCGGTCGGGATTCATGGCCTCGATTTCGGCGATGGTGATTTCGTCGTTGCGGTGCACGCGCACGTCTTCGCCCAGCTCACCGAAATACTGCACGATGTTGTAGGTGAAGGAGTCGTAGTTGTCGATCATCAGCAGCATTTCAGAACTCCCCATCCAGGCCATCTTGCACTTGCTCGGCCGCGCGCAGCACGGCGCGCGCCTTGTTTTCAGTTTCCTGCCATTCCATTTCCGGAATCGAATCGGCGACGATGCCGGCGGCGGCCTGCACGTACAGTATGCCGTCCTTGATCACGCCGGTGCGGATCGCAATCGCCACGTCCATCTCGCCGCCGAAAGACAGGTAGCCGCAGGCGCCGCCGTAGATGCCGCGCTTGCTGATTTCCAGTTCGTCGATGATTTCCATCGCACGCACTTTCGGTGCCCCGGTCAGGGTGCCGGCTGGGAAGGTGGCGCGCAGCACGTCCAGGTTGGACATGCCTTTCTTCAGCTTGCCCTCGACGTTGGAGACGATGTGCTGCACATGCGAGTACTTCTCGATCACCATCTTGTCGGTCAGCTTCACGCTGCCGATTTCAGAGATGCGGCCCAGGTCATTGCGTGCCAGGTCGATCAGCATCACGTGCTCCGCCACTTCCTTCGGATCGTTCAGCAGTTCCTCGGCCAGCGCGGCGTCGCGTTCCGGCGTATTGCCGCGCGGGCGGGTACCGGCGATCGGGCGCAGCGTGACTTTCTTCTCGCCGTCCGGCAGGGTCTCGTTGCGCACCAGGATTTCCGGCGAGGCGCCCACGATCTGCATATCGCCGAAATTGTAGAAGTACATATACGGCGACGGGTTCAGCGAGCGCAGGGATCGGTACAGCGTCAGCGGCGAATCCACATAAGGCTTGCGGATGCGCTGGCCGATCTGCACCTGCATCAGGTCGCCGGCCAGGATGTATTCGTGCGCCTTGGCGACGGCCTTGAGGTAGTCCTCCTTGGCGAAATCGCGGATGATTTCAGTGCGTACCGAAGGCGTGGTCACCGGCGCATCGACACCGCGGCGCAGCAGGGCGCGCAGGTCTTTCAGGCGCTGGCGCGCTTTGCTGAATGCTTCCGGCTGCGAGGTGTCGGCGTAGACGATCAGGTACAGCTTGCCGGACAGGTTGTCGATGACAGCCAGCTCCTCGGTCACCATCAACTGGATTTCCGGCAGGCCCAGGTCGTCTTTCGGCTGCGTATGCGCCAGGGTCTTTTCAATGTGCCGTACAGTGTCGTAGCCGAAATAGCCGGCCAGGCCGCCGCAGAAGCGCGGCATGCCCGGACGCACGGCGACTTTGAAGCGCGCCTGGTATTGCTCGATAAAGTCGAGGGGATTGCCTTCGTGGGTCTCGATCACCTGGCCGTTCTTGACGATTTCGGTCAGCTTGCCGGTGCTGCGCAGCACGGTGTTGGCTGGCAGGCCGATGAAGGAGTAGCGGCCGAATCGCTCGCCGCCCACCACGGACTCCAGCAGGAAGGTGTTCTTGCCGTAGTTCTGGGTCTGGGCCAGCTTGAGGTACAGGGTGAGCGGGGTCTCCAGGTCGGCGAAAGCTTCCGCGATCAGAGGGATACGGTTATAGCCTTCCGCGGCCAGGGATTTGAATTCGAGTTCGGTCATGTGTTTCTCCGTTCCGCCGTGGACGTAGTGGTGGCGGTAAGGTTACAAAAAACCTGCCGGAACACATGTGCGTGCGCCGACAGCAATCGGGACTAAGTCAGGATTGCCAGCGTCGCCACAGCCAGGCCTCAATCGAGCCCCGGTGGGTTACATTGTGTCTTTTGTTGAGAAACATTTGGGTTAGTTTTCTTGCGCGATGAGTTCAGCTGCAAAAAGAAGCGTGTCAACTATACCATCGGAATCCGTTTCGTGTATACCCACTCCGTGGTTATAACCATATGGCACAGTAAGCACTGGGCAGCCGGCCGCGCGGGCCGCTTCGGCGTCGTTTGACGAGTCGCCGATGGCCACCACCTGGGCCGGCGGCAGGCCGAAGAATTCGCATGCTTTCAGCAGCGGCATCGGGTGCGGCTTCTTCTTTTCGAAGGAATCGCCGCCGTACAGCACCTCGAAATAGCCGGACAGGCCTTTCATCGCCAGCAGCGGCTGGGCGAAGGTGATCGGCTTGTTGGTGACGCAGGCCAGGCGCAGGCCTGCTGCACGCATGGCCTGCAGGCCGGCTTCCACCTCGTCGTACACTTCGCTGTGCTGGCCGTTGATGGCGATGTAATGGCGCTGGTAGGACTCCATCGCCTGCGGGAACAAGCGCTCTACGCCAGCTTCGTCATAGTCCAGCGCGAGCACGCGGCGCACCAGGTTTTCCGAACCCTTGCCTACCATCGGCTCGACCTGCGCAGCGGTTACCGGACCGAGGCCCAGTTCCGCGCGCATCTCGCTCAGGGCGACCACGAAGTCGCCCATGGTGTCGAGCATGGTGCCGTCGAGGTCAATGATGGCGGCCCGTACGCCGCGCAGGACCGCCGCCATACCGGTTACAGCGAAGCCAGTTGGCCGCGCATCGCGTCGATCACGGCCTTGTAGTCCGGCTGGCCGAAGATCGCGGAACCGGCCACGAAGGTGTCGGCGCCAGCTTCAGCCGCGGCCTTGATGTTGTCGATCTTGATGCCGCCGTCCACTTCCAGCATGATGTCGCGGCCGGATTCGTCGATGCGGCGGCGCGCTTCGGCGATCTTCTTCAGCGCCTGCGGGATGAAGGACTGGCCGCCGAAGCCTGGGTTGACGGACATAATCAGGATCATGTCGATTTTGTCCATGACGTGGTCCAGGTAGCTCAGTGGGGTGGCCGGGTTGAATACCAGGCCGGCCTTGCAGCCGTTGTCGCGGATCAGTTGCAGCGAACGGTCGATGTGTTCGGACGCTTCCGGGTGGAAGGTGATGATGTTGGCGCCAGCCTTGGCGAAATCAGGGATGATGCGGTCGACCGGCTTGACCATCAGGTGCACGTCGATCGGCACTTGCACGTGCGGGCGGATCGCCTGGCATACCAGCGGGCCGACGGTCAGGTTCGGCACGTAATGGTTGTCCATCACGTCGAAGTGGATGATGTCGGCGCCGGCGGCAACAACGTTGCGGACCTCTTCACCCAGGCGGGCGAAGTCGGCGGACAGGATGCTCGGAGCGATACGGAAAGTAGTCATGGCTGCTTGGCTGGTAAAAAAGATGCGTTATTTTACGCTTCTGTGCGGACGATGTCCGATTGCTTGGACTAGAATTGCCCAATTGTTACGAAGGAAAGCTTATGGCCCAGTATGAGTTTGCGGTGGAGGTGCGTACCCAGTACCTGCCGGAACAGTCCAACCCGGACCGCACCAATTTTGTGTTTACTTACACAATCACTATCAAAAATACCGGCACCGTGCCGGCCCAGCTGATTTCCCGTCACTGGGTGATCACCGACGCCAACAACCATATCGAGGAAGTGCGCGGCCTTGGCGTGGTGGGCCACCAGCCGTTGCTGGCGCCGGGCGAGGTGTTCGAGTACACCAGCGGCACGCAGCTGCGCACGCCGCAGGGTTCGATGTATGGCGAATACTTCTGCGTGGCCGAAGACGGCCACCAGTTCGAGACCAAGATTCCGGAGTTCGTGCTGTCGCTGCCGCGAACCCTGCATTGACTACTTCTTGTCTTCGTCCTTCTTTTTCTTGGATGGCAGCGTCCACCAGACGATGAACACCAGCAGGAACAGCGCCACCAGCGCTTCCAGGAACAGATACCACATAGATAACACCTCATGTTTTTGACACGCCGTAGTTTACCCGTTTGTGCCGCCGCCGTCGCGTTGCTGCTGGCCGGCTGCGCCACGCCGCCGCCCGTCACGCCGCCAGCCACGCCCGTCCCACCCGCGACGCCAACCGCGCCGGTAACGCCTGCCGTACCGCCGGCCACCCCTGCCACGCCCGCGCCGCCGTCCACAGCCGAATTCGTGCCGGCCCGCTTCGCCGACCTGCCGGGCTGGGAGCGTGACGACCTGCGTGCTGCCTGGCCGGCCTTCATGCTGTCCTGCTCCAAGCTGGGCGCCAGCGCCGAGTGGAAGGAGCCGTGCGCGATCGCCAAGACCGTGGATGCCAGCAGCGAATCCGCCATCCGCCTGTTCTTTGAATCCTTCTTTGACCCGCACCAGGTGATCGCCCCGGACGGCGGCAACACCGGCCTGATTACCGGCTACTACGAGCCCCTGTTGCGCGGCGCCCGCAAAAAGGGCGGCCCTTACCAGACGCCGTTGTACAAAGTCCCGGACGACATGGTCATCATCGATGTCGGCTCCGTCTACCCGGAGCTAGCGGGCAAACGTGTACGCGGCAAACTGAAAGGCAAGCGCGTCGTGCCATTCCCGGCGCGCGAAGAAATCGCCCGCAACGGCCTGCCCGGCAGTGAACTCCTTTGGGTGGACGACGCCGTCGAAGCGTTCTTCCTGGAAGTGCAAGGCTCCGGCCGCGTGCAGCTGCCGGATGGCGAAACCGTGCGCGTCGCCTACGCCGACCAGAACGGCCGCCCCTACCAGTCGATCGGCAAATGGCTGGTGCAAAAAGGCGAGCTGACCACCGAGCAGGCCACCGCCCAAGGCATCAAAGCCTGGATCGACGGCCACCCGACGCGCCAGCAGGAGCTGTTCAACGCCAACCCGAGCTACGTCTTCTTCAAAGAGGAAAAACTGCCGGACCCGAAGGTCGGACCGAAAGGTACGCTGAATGTGCCGCTCACGCCGCAGCGTTCCGTGGCAATCGACCGCAGCCAGCTGCCGCTGGGCGCCCCGGTCTACCTGAGCACCACGCTGCCGGGCCCTGAGGAGCTGCCGCTGCAAAGGCTGATGCTGGCGCAGGATACGGGTGGCGCGATCAAGGGCGCGATCCGCCTCGACTTCTTCTTCGGCTTCGGCGCCGAAGCGGCAGATTTTGCCGGCCGCATGAAGCAGCGCGGCAATATCTGGGTGCTGCTGCCCAAGCTGGTGCGCTAGCGGCTGGGCGGCGCACCCGGCACGCCAAGGGCGCGCATGATCTTGCCGATATCCGCGGCATACATGCGCGTGGCTGGCTGATAAGGCGTGACGCAAGGTACTGCCAGCGTCGCGCCATCTTTCAGTCCCAGCGTCAGCTGGCGCCGTGCGCCGCAGGCCTGCACCACGGCAGGCAGCGCCTGCATCGTGCCAAATACCGGCAAACCTTCCACCTGCACCACTTCCACATCCTGGCGCAGGGTCGCGCAGGCCGGCAAACCATCCATTAGTACGCTGCCCCTGGTCGGCGTCATGCTGCGCTTGCCCTGGCAGTCTTCCCGCATCAATTTTGTCAGCGCGCGCAGCATCATGGCGTCGGTCTGGCGCTGCGTCGGGGCGACCGGATTCGCCAGCCCGCTGCTTTCCAGAACGGCCGACCACTCATCGCGCATCGGCTTCGCGCCGCCCAGCACGGCGGGCAAAACCGTTGGCTTGCACGCCTCGCTGCCGCATTCCATGGCCTGCGCAAAATCCGGTTTGGCGCCGCGGCGCAGCTGGCGGTAAAAGTCGTTGATGCGGGCCACGGCGTCCGCCTTGCCCTGGCGCACAGCCATGGCATAGACGTAGGCTGGCAAGCCGCATTCATATTCCAGGCGGCTGCCGCCAACATCGGCTGCGGACAGGTCGCGCCAGCGGCGCCCATCGGTAACGAGCATGCACTCCGCCAGCGCATCATCCAGTTCGGCGGCCGCTTCCTGCGGCGTCAGCCAGCCCCGATGCAGGGATACCAGCCAGCGCAGGAACTCGCCGCCGCCTTCATGGATCAGGCGCGCGTCGGCGTAATCATCGACTGCGTCGCGCATCTGGAAGCCGTGGCTGATTTCATGCGCTACCAGCAGGGTTGCCTTGCGATACAGCGCCGGTGAAGGCTCGGCCGGCCAGTTGAACAGCGACAGGAGCACCAGCTCGCCGGCATTGCCGCCCACATTCGGGTCGCCGGGCGCCTTCGCCGTGGTGGCGGCGATGATGGGGCGCTTCACCTCCGCGCCAGGCATCCGTTTTTGCAGCCACGACGTGGTGCGCGCGGCGCGGTCGCGCAGCAGTTCTATGGTCGCCGCAGGCAGGGCGGGATCGTAATAATCAAGGCTGGCGCCGGTTTTGGGCAGGCGGGCAGGGAACAGCATCGCCGCCGCATCCGCATGCGTTGGCGCGGTGTTTTCGTGCCGCGCCCGGCCGGTCAGGATGCTGCCAGGGCCTGCGAAGCGGTAGCTGACCGCGCCACAGGCTTCGCCGATGGCGTAGTTCGACATGTGCGCGTAGATCCCTTCGCCAGTCGGGAACGAGCCTGGATAACCGGTGACCTTATTGGTGGTGGCCGGGACGCGGAAGGCGAGCGTCTTGCAGCTTTTGGCGCCGCGCGTGAGCATGTCGCCGCCAGCCTGGCCGCAATCGTCGACAGCCTGCCAGCGCGAGCGGATCTCGCCGGCGCCGGCGCCAGTCTTCAGGAAAGGGATTTGCGAGCACAGGGCTGGCAGCTCGTAGCTGACTTCCAGCGCGCTGGGGGCCGCCAGGCGGACCGTGACCTGGACATTTGCCGCCGTCGCGCTGGACATTGCCAGGGCCGCGACCACAAGAATACTTAAGCGCATACACCTCCTCGTTGCGAATTTGGCAAATGTTACCAAATTCTCAACGGCAGGAGCTCAGCGCAGCACCATCACCGGCAAATGCGTATGGGCGAGGACCTTTTGGGTTTCGCTGCCAAGGAATAGCTTGTTCAGGCCCTTGCGGCCGTGCGATGCCATGATGATGATGTCGCAATGGTGTTCCTCAGCGGTCCTGACGATCTCCTCGTAGGGGCTGTTCGCTTCGCCTAGCACGGCTTCACACGGTACGCCGGCTGCCGTGGCGGCGGCCACCACCTTGTCCAGCCCCGCTTCAAGGCTGCGCCGCATCTCGCGGTCGAACAGACCAGGGTCCGTCAGCACTGCTGCATCGGCCATTGGCACAAAGGGGATTGGCTGCATGACGGAAACTACGGTGATGCGCGCGCCGTGGATCTTTGCGAATTCAATGGCAGTCTGGGCCGCCCGTTCCGACAGTTGCGAGCCATCGGTGGGCAGCAATATCGATTTGAACATGGCGTTCTCCTACGAGATAACAGTCCAAGTCCAGTTTAAGGCGCGGCCACGATGGCTGGCGCACGCAAGGTCTTGGAGCATGCCGCGGCAATGGCCAGCGCAACGCCGCCCGCGCCTATCCATGCCAGTGCCGCGCGGATTCCCAGGTGCTCGCCCGCATAACCCGCAAGCAGGGCGCCAAGCGGTGCGCTGGCCACGGTCAGGAAGCGCATCGATGAAGTCATGCGGCCGAGGAATTCATCGGGCGTCACCTGCTGGCGCAAGGCAATATAGGGCATGAAATACATCATCACGCCGCAATCGAAGAAGAAGGTGAGCAGGGCGCAGGCGGCAACTGTCACGCTATGCTGGCCCAGCATTTCCGGCCTGAGCATCGGCAGGCAAACGAAGCCCATGGTCGTCACGATCATTCCCAGCAGCGTAGCGTGGCCCTGGCCAAAGCGCCGGGTGACCGGTTTCAGCAGGAAGCCGCTGGCCAGCACGCCCATGCCTCCCAGCACCTGGACCGCGCCCAGCGTGCCGGCATCCAGCTTGAGTTCACGCAGCACATATAAGGTGGACAAGGCAACGTAGCCATAGAACAGCAGGTGCCAGAGCGCTGCGCTCCAGGCCAGGGTGCGCAGCAAGGGCTGGCGCCAGATAAACAGCAACCCTTCGTGCATATCGCGCAGCGGATGCTTGTCGGAAGGTGGTGGCAGAGGTTCATCGATCGGCACCCGGCGCAGCATCAGCGCCGATATGCCGAAGCCCAGCGCGTTGACGATGACGGCAAACGGCGCCGACAGCCATTGCACCAGCAGGCCGCCGAATCCCGGCGCCACCAGTCGCGCTACGGAGTCGGTGACGGTTAATTTCGATTGCGCATCGACCAGCTGTTCACGGCCGACGATACGCGTCAGCAGGATCTGCTCCGCGCCGCCGCCCAGCACCGAGCAGCAGCCCTGCACGACGGCGACCAGGTACATCCACTGCATGGAAAGGACGCCAAGCGCCCAGGCGGCAGGGATGCACGCGAGCGACAAGGTCTGGGCGATGCGGCAGGCTACCAGGATCGGCTTCTTGCGGCTGCGGTCCAGCCAGACGCCGGCCGGCAGGGCCAGGATTGCGAAGGGAACGGCCTGGAACGCGCCGACCAGGCCCATTTGCGCGGGGCTGGCATGCAGCAGGACGACGGAGCAAAGCGGCAGGGCCAGTGCGCCGATGTAGACACCGGAGCCGGCAAGGATGGTGCTTAACCAATAGAGGCGGAATGCGGGATCCGCAACCAGCGCATCTTTGCGAAAGATGGAATGCATCCCGCGAACTATAGCAGCCCCTCCGGCCGACCGGCTACAATCGCCGCAGCACCATTTAACCAATAGAGGAGATTTCGATGGAATACCAGGATTTGCTCGTCGAAGTGCACGATAAAGTGGCACTGATCCGCCTGAACCGTCCGAAGGCACTGAATGCGCTGAACGACAACATGATGAATGAGCTGGGCGAAGCGTTCGCCAAGTTCGACAAGGATCCTGCGATCCACGTCATCATCCTGACCGGCAGCGAAAAAGCCTTCGCCGCAGGCGCCGACATCGCCGCCATGAAGGATTACACCTATCAGGACACCTATCGCGACAACTATATTGGCCGCAACTGGGAACATATCCTGAAGGTGCGCAAGCCGGTCATCGGTGCCGTAGCCGGCTTCACACTGGGCGGCGGCTGCGAACTGGCGATGATGTGCGACTTCCTGATCGCTGCGGACAGCGCCAAGTTCGGCCAGCCGGAAATCAAGGTTGGCGTGACGCCGGGCGCCGGCGGCACCCAGCGCCTGCCGCGCACCATCGGCAAATCCAAGGCAATGGACATGCTGCTCACCACCCGCATGATCGACGCCGCGGAAGCCGAGCGCATTGGCCTGGTGTCGCGCGTGGTCCCGGCCGACAAGCTGATTGAAGAAGTCCTGGCCATTGCCCAGGGCATCGCACAGATGCCGGTTTCCGTTGCCATGCAGATCAAGGACTGCGTGAACCGCGCATTCGAAACCACCCTGAGCGAAGGTGTGAATTACGAACGCCGCCTGTTCCACGCAGGCTTCGGCACCCCGGCCCAGCGCGAAGGCATGTACGCTTTCCTCGAAAAACGCACCCCGAACTTCGAAGGCCTGTAATCTCCAGCCAGCTGCAGCGCAGACTGGGTCAGACCCTTGGGTCTGACCCAGGTTTTCTGGTTTTAGCGCGAAAGCCCTTGCGCAAGCACGGGCAGTCCGCTATAGTTCTGTCCCTCGCAACGAGACGCAGCGAAAAGCGCGAAACGAAGCGAGAAACAAG
>NZ_JASATG010000005.1:0-246078 GCF_038440195.1 Pseudoduganella sp. OTU4001
CCCCCCCCGCCCCCCCCCCCCCCCCCCCCGCCCCCCCCGCCCCCCCCCCCCCCCCCCCCCCCCCCCCCCCGCCACGATTCGGCCAAAACTGCGCCGAGTAATCAAGTTAGAAGAACTTGTATTTCAGGTTCAGTGCGAAGGAGCGGCCACGGCCGTCCGCTACGCGTGGGTCCCAGCCGGCGCCCACCACTTCGTCCACGTTGTGGGCCGTGAATGGCGGATCGGTGTCGAACAGGTTCTGGATACCGGCCGTGATGGTGGTGTTCTTGAAGCCTGTGTAGGTGCCCGAAATACCGAAGATGCTGTAGTGCTTGACCATCGGGTCGAAGCCGGCTGGCGGGGTGCCCTTGCCGCCGTTCGGCAGCTGGTCCGCATAGTGCGAGGCGAACTTGTTGGTGAACAGCACGCTCCAGTCGCCGCGCGCCACGGTCACGCTGGCGTTGTGCTTCCAGCGCAGGTAGACGTCTCGGGTGGCGAACTTGCCGACTTGCTCCTTGAACGGCTGGCCTTCGAACTCCGCGAACTGGAAGGACTTCATCCAGGTGCCGTCCAGCGATGCGGTGGTCTTGTAGGTGCCGATCTTGTAGTCGCCGCGCAGGCCGATGTCCAGGCCGCGGGTTTTCAAGCCGGCCGCATTGATCCAGCCCGCTTCCACATGGTCGATCACGCCGGTCTGTGGGTTACGGATGATGTACTCAGGCAGGTATTGCCAGTTGTTCAGCACCACTTGCGGCGTACGGTTCAGGATACGGTCCTGGATGTTGATGGCCCAGAAGTCCAGCGAGGCGGTGAAACCGGTGAACGGTGCCACCACCATACCCAGGGTACCCTGCTTGGAGGTTTCCGGACGCAGGTTCGGGTTACCGCCGGTCATGTAGTTCAGGCGCGGGATGGCGCAGAAGGCCGGATTGCCTGGGTTCTTGGCGCAGCCTTCCTGGTCGATCACGCCGTTCGGCAGTTCCTGCTGCAGGCGGCCGGCGTACAGCTGGGTGAAGCTAGGCGCCAGGAAGCCTTCCGAGGCGGAGCCACGGAACATCAGGTTCTGGGTTGGCTGCCAGCGGAACGATACTTTCGGGTTGGTGGTGGCGCCGATCACGGAGTAATCGTCGCGGCGCACGGCCAGCTGCACTTCCAGGTCCTTGATTACTGGAATGATCGCTTCGGCATAAACCGCCTTGATATTGCGGCTGACGCGGCTCTGGTTGGCGTTGCCCGGTGCCAGCAGGATCTTGGTGGCGTCCACATCCTGCGCAAACTCATACGTTTCGCGGCGCAGGTCGACGCCGGCTGCCATCGATACGGCGCCTGCCGGCAGCTGGAACACTTCGCCCGAAATCGAGCCGTCCAGCTGGGTCAGGGTGGTCTTGCCGTGCTGCAGTGCGCCCTTGTACTTGGTGGACTCGATCAGCTGCATCGCTTCGGCGGTCTGGCTCTGGCCAGGCTGCAGCCATGGGTTGATCTTGCCCGAACCAAGTGCCGAGTAGATCTGGCTGGTCCAGCCGTAGCCGTCGATCAGGTCGGTTTTGGTCTTGCTTTGGGCGCGCGACAGGCCGACCTTATAGTCGTACTTGCCGGCCAGCAGGCCTTCCATGCCGATCAGGCCGCGCAGGTTTTCGGTGACGTTCTTTTGCGTACGGTCGCCCCATGGGGTCGAACGCCACTTGTAGATGATCGGTTTGGTCTTGTCGTAGGTCGGGATGAACTGGCTCATGTCCAGATAGTACGGACCGTTGACCGGGTAGGCGTTGCCGTTGGCCAGGCTGGTCGAAATCTGGACCGGGGTCAGCGAAGCGGTCGCTTCGGTACGCGAGCCGAGCAGTTCGGCAAACATCTTGTGCTCAGGGCTCAGCTGGAAGGTGGCGCGCGACACCGCGTTGGTGCGCTCTACCGGGAAGCTGATCACGTAGTCCGCGCCGTAGTCGTAGGCGCAGGAGTATTTGGTGCGGGTCGGCGCGGTGACGTCTTTCCACAGGTCGGTCTGGTACTGCGACATGCCAGGGATGGTGTCGCACTTGCCCTGGAAGCTCAGTGGGTTGGCTTGCAGGTAGGTGGTGTTGTCGCCCGCGACCTTGAAGCCGGTGCCCAGGGCAGTGCCGGCGCCGGTCAGGATGTTCGCATACGGGGTGCCGGTGGTGTCCGGCGACAGGCCGCGTGCCGGCTGGTAGCCGTTGGCGAAGTCGCGCTGGCTGGAGGACAGCTTGTCGTTGACGTCATGCGTCACGCTGGCCATCACGTTCCAGCCCTGGTTGGCCAGGTCGCCCCAGCCGCCCAGTGCCGAGTAACGGCGCTGCATGCCGCCGCCGGCTTCGGTGGCATTGTAGCTGGCGCTCAGTTCTACGCCCTGGTAGTCGGTCTTCAGGATGAAGTTGACCACGCCGCCGATGGCGTCGGTACCGTAGATCGCGGAGGCGCCGTCTTTCAGGATTTCCACGCGCTGGATGGCGCCCAGCGGGATCGAGTTCAGGTCGACTGCCTTGCCGGAAGCGCCGTGGTTGCCCACGCGGCGGCCGTTCAGCAGCACCAGGGTGGCGTTCGGGCCCAGGCCGCGCAGGGAGGCGAAGGATGCGCCGCCGGACACGCGGTCGGCGTCGGCGCCGAACACGTTATTACCGGAAGTCATATTGTCGGCGCCGGTACCGTTGGCGGAAATGGTGCGCAGCAGGTCTTCGGTGCTGGTGATGCCAGCCTTCTGGATGGCGTCAAAAGTGATTACCTGCACTGGGAGAGCGCCTTCGGCGGCAACCCGTTTAATGCTGGAACCCGTGATCTCCACGCGCTGCATTGGCTGCGCAGCTTGCTGCGCCATGGCTGGACTTACTACTCCGATGAGCGCAATCAGTTGCGCCAGCTTTTTTACCTTCACGGGCCTTCTCCCAAAGTAGAAATAGTTATACGAATGCAGAGTATCGTTATAGAAAACTTGTCATCCAATGAAAATTACTGCTGCGTCCATAACTTAATGTAATGAAGGCGTCATATTACGTTTTCCATCAATGTCCAGGTAGCGCCAGTTGGTTAATTCCACTGGGTGGCGCTTGTAGTTTTTAAGCCACGGTTGCTGGATATCGGCCGAAATCGGGTGGATCAGCGGTACCCAGGGGTTGTAGGCGTGGATCAGCTGGTTTAACTCGCGGTACAGCTGGTTGCGTTCCGGCCCGTCACTCAGCTGCCGCGCTTTTTCATAGCGGCTGTTGTATTCCGGCAGGTTGAAACGGGCGTAGTTGGCGCGACCGCTGTTGGGGCCATACAACAGCTGGAAGAAGTTGTCGCCATCGGGGAAGTCGGCGATCCAGTTGGTTTCGAACATTTGCACCTTGCCCAGGCGACTGGCCTTGATGATCTCGGTCTTCTTGTCGGTCTTGAAGCTGACGCGGATGCCGAGCGCGGTCAGGTTCTTGCGCCACAGTTCGTCGCGCAGGCGGCCCACCATCGTGGGTTCGCTGTGCATGACCAGCGCCAGCGGCTGGCCGTTCGGCAGGGTGCGGAAACCATCCTTGCCGAGCTTGTAGCCATAGCGGTCGAGCAGGGCTTTGGCCAGCTTGGGGTTATAGCTGATGGGGCTGCGGTAGGCCGGGTCGTAGCCCAGCACATTGGGCGGCAACGGGCTCTGGGCCGGGATCGCCAGGCCCTTTTTCAGCAGGGCCACGTCTTCCGGGCTGTTATAACCCAATGCTATGGCTCGGCGCAGGGCGACCTTCTCCTTGCTGTAACCACCAATCACCGGGTCGTCCATGTTCATCCACATGTAATAGGTCTGCAGCACCGGGAACGGCGACAGCACCATGCCGCGTGCGGCCAGCTCTTTTTTCAGCACCGGCTGCGGCGAGGATGGCTCCAGCACCATGTCGCGCATCGATTCCGGCACCTGCTCGATGTAATCGAACTCGCCGTTCAGGAAGCCCAGCACCCGCGACTGGTATTCCTCCATGATCTTGACCTCGACCTTGTCCACCAGCGGCAAGCGCTGGCCCTGCCACACCTGGTGGTAGCCCTTGTTGGCGGCCAGGGTGATCTTGTCGCTGCGCTTCCATTCCTCGATGACAAAGGGGCCGCTGCCGACCGGGTGGTTGCCCATCTGGCTGCCGTAGGCTTCGGCCACCTCGCGTGCCACCGCGCCGGTGGCGGGCAGGGCCAGGTAGAACAGCAGGCTGGGGTCGCGCGCTTTCAGGCGCATGCGCAGCGTGTATTTGTCGACCACCTCCAGGCCGGCCAGGTTGTTCTCGAACATGAACAGCCAGGGCGATTTCAGCGCGGGATCGAACAGGCGCTCGATGGCGTACTTGTAGTCGGCAGCAACAACTTCGCGCTTTTTTCCTTTAAATGCGGGATCGTCGCTGAAATACATGCCCGGCTTGAGTTGGAAGGTCCAGACGGTGCCGCTGTCGTCGCTGGCAGGCATTTCGCGCAGGGCGCTTGGCGCCAGTTTGACCGGGCGCGCGCTGTAGTCGTAGCGCAGCATCGGCTCGAACAGGTTTTCCAGCAGGCTCAGGCTGGCCAGGTCGGAGGCGACGGCCGGATCCAGGGCGGTTTCGCCGGTGGAGAGGAAGGCATGCAGGACTTTGTCGGCGGCGTGCGCCGCCGGCGCGGTGGCGGCGCTGGCGGTGGCGAGGGCGAGGGCTGTGACGAGGACGCGGAGTCTTTTCATGCGGCAGGAATATAAGCCAGAGCGCGGCGATACGCCAGCTTATAACTTTTTTACATGCCCGCACCGCATTCTTTCATCCGCTGGCCCTATACTTTCGCTGCAAAATTGGTCATTACCTCAGAAGACGCGCATCCATGTCCCTCAATTACATCTGGTCCGGTTTTTTCCTGGTCGGCTTCGCCGCTGCCATCATCCAATGGCTGTTCATGGGCGATACCGAGATCTTCAAAAAGATCATCGACGGCACCTTTGAATCCGCCAAGCTCGGTGTGATGGACATCGCGCTGCCGCTGGCTGGCGTGATGACGCTGTGGCTGGGCATCATGAACGTGGGTGAGAAGGCAGGTGCGATCGGCTGGCTGGCCAAGATCATCTCGCCCTTCTTCTCGCGCATCTTCCCGGAAGTGCCGAAAGACCACCCGGCCACCGGCCATATGGTGATGAACTTCTCGGCCAACCTGCTGGGCCTGGACAATGCCGCCACCCCGTTCGGCCTGAAGGCGATGGAAAGCCTGCAAACGCTGAACCCGAACAAGGACACGGCCAGCAACGCGCAGATCATGTTCCTGGTGCTGCATACCTCGGGCCTGACGCTGATTCCGCTGGCGATCATGGCGCAGCGCGCCATCCTCGGCGCGGCCGATCCGTCCGACATCTTCATTCCCTGCATGATCGCGACCTATGCGGCGACCATGACCGGCATCATCGCCGTCGGCATCCGCCAGCGCCTTAACCTGTTCGATCCGGTACTGCTGGCCTGGATCGGCGGCATGACGGCCGCCATCGCGGGGCTGATCTGGTACTTCACCGCCTTCCTGACGCGCGAGCAGATCGAGGTGGTGTCGAAGGTTGCCTCGAATTTGATCCTGATTTCGATCATCGCCGCCTTCATCATCGGCGCCCTGATCAAGAAGGTGAATGTGTACGAAGCCTTCATCGAGGGCGCCAAAGGCGGCATCCAGACTTCGCTGACCGTGATTCCTTACCTGGTAGGCATGCTGGTGGCGATCAGCGTGCTGCGCAACGCCGGCGTGTTCGGGCTGGTGATGGATGGCTTTAACTGGGTTTTCAACGCGCTCGGCCTGCGCACCGACTTCGTGCCGTCGCTGCCGACCGCGCTGATGAAGCCCTTCTCCGGCTCCGGCTCGCGCGCCATGATGATCGACGCCATGAAGACCTACGGCCCGGATTCCTTCGTCGGCCGCCTGGCCTGTATCTTCCAGGGCTCGGCCGATACCACCTTCTACATCGTGGCCCTGTACTTCGGCTCCGTCGGCATCCGCAAGACCCGCTATGCGATTTCGGCCGGCCTGATCGCCGACCTGGCGGGCGTGCTGACTGCGATTGCTGTTGCTTACGTATTCTTCGGTTAAGGACTCTCCATGCGACGCCTCTTACTCGCCACCCTGTTCGCCGCCATCGGCGCCTCCGCGCAGGCCGCACTGCCTGAACCGATCGCCCGCATCGCTGCGGAAAAAGGCATCCCTGAAGACGCCATCGGCGCGCTGGTGCTGCGCGGCGACCAGGTGCTGGTCTCGCACGATGCGGCGCGCACCTTCACGCCTGCTTCGACCATGAAGCTGTTCACCACCATGGTCGGCCTGGACACGCTGGGCCCGCAGTTCCGCGGCCGCACCGAGTTGCGCACCACCGGCGAAGTGGTGCGCGGCGTGCTGCACGGCGACGTGGTGCTGCGCGGCGGTGCGGACGGCGACCTGACCGCCGACGCCTTTGCCCACATGCTGGAGAAACTGCGCATCAAGGGCGTCCGCAAGATCCAAGGCAACCTGGTGCTGGACCGCCAGCTGTGGCAACCGGCACGCAGCGATGTCGGTGTGGCGCCCTTCGACGAATCGCCCGAGGCCTACTACAACCTGATTCCCGATGCGCTGCTGCTGAACATGAATTTGCAGACGCTCGACCTCACCTCCGACGCCAAGTCGCTCAAGGCCAGCGTACTGCCGGAACTGGCCAACGTGCGCGTGCGCTCGGAGATGACGCTGACCGACGGCGAGTGCGCGAAGTGGGAAGATGGCTGGAAGATCCCGGAATATGAGCGCACCGGCTCGCGCATCACCGTAGTGCTGAAGGGTACCTTCCCCCGCAACTGCAGCAAGACCAATGTGGTCAACATTCTTGATCGCACCGTATACGCCGAACGCCTGTTCCGCGCCACCTGGGAACGCCTTGGCGGCCGCTTCACCGGCCAGGCAGTAGAGGCTTCGGCGCAAGAGTCGCGCGCCTTCAGCGGCGCGGCTTCGAGCCTGTTGGCCGAGCACGTGAGCCGTCCGTTGTCCGAGACCGTGCGTGACATCAACAAGCCGTCGGACAACGGCCTGGCACGCACCGTTTTCCTCAGCCTCGGCAGCCTGCAGGCCGACCCGGTGCTGGGCAGCCGCCCTTTGCCGGACCAGGCCGGCCCGGCCAGCCCTGGCGGCGCTGATGAAGCACCGCCGGCAGCCACCACCCAGGCCCGCGCCGAAATGGTGATCCGCAACTGGCTGCGCGCCCAGGGCATCGACGATACCGGCATGGTGTTCGAAAACGGCTCCGGCCTGTCGCGCATCGAGCGCTTCAGCCCCGAGCAGATGGCCGGCCTGCTGAAAGCCGCGCAGAAGTCGTTGTGGGCGCCTGAATTCCTCACCAGCCTGCCGATCGCCGGCATCGACGGCACCATGAAGCGCCGCCTGAAGGAAAGCAGCGCCTCCATGCGCGCGCGCGTCAAGACCGGCACGCTGAAAAACGTGGTCGCCATCGCCGGTTACGTACCGGACGCCAACGGCCAGCAGTGCATCGTGGTGGTGATGGTCAACCACGACCGCGCCGGCAATGGCAATGGCCGTGCCATCGTGGATGGCATGGTGGACTGGGTGTCCCGCACCAATTGACCGGTGCGCGCACCCGCCTGACTTACTTCCCGTCCGGGAATGCAGCGACCAGTTCGACCTCGATCACGAATTCAGGCATGAACAGGCGCTGCACCCCGATCCAGCTGGCGGCTGGGTAGTGGTTGTCGTAGAACGGTAGCCGCACGTCGGCCGCTTTCACCAGCGCATCCATATTGGTGGTGAACACGTTCTCCTTCACCACGTCCTTGAACGTCAGGCCATGCGCGGCCAGGATGCGGCCTAGCCGCGTGTACACCGTCTTCACCGCCGCCGGCATCTCGCCGCCCGCCGTGTGGCCTGAGATGTACAGCATATTCCCGTGCCGCCTGGCCTGGCAGTAGCCCACCTCGCGCTCCATCTTTTCATTCACGTGATAGCAGCCCGGCTGCACTTTCGACGGACCGGGCACGGACGGGCCGCCTTGGGCGTGGGCCAGGGATGCCGCCATCATCAGGGCCGCGGCGAACAGCTTGCGCATTGGTGTCTCCTTGAGGTGTAATAGTTGCCGATTATGCACCACAGGCTTCCCAATGAATGTATTCAAATTGTTTCTGCTGGCCGCAGCATCGTCGGTCGCGGCTTGCGCGCTGGCGCAGGATGAGGCGCCGATGCAGCGTGTCGAAGTGCCGGGTGAATTCAGCTCGGAGCAGTCGTATCGCCGCATGCTGCGCGGCGTAGAAAAGTTTGACAGCCTGCGTGCGCAGGCGCCGAACGCTGTGCTGCGTTTCCGCATGTTCGGCACGGAGCGCGATGTGAAGCCGCAGACGCTGCGTCTGGCGCTGGAAAGCGCGAGCCTCAAACTGCCCCTGGCGCATGACGATGACGCCTCATTCGCGCTGCCTGTCAACGAAACCGCGCAGCGTGAGGATGCTGCGCTGGTGTCGAATCGCCGGACCGGGTCGGTCTATTGGAAGCCGCAGGTCATCACCCCCGGCTTGCCGGCGGATACGCGCCGCCTGGGCGACCTGCGGGTGCAATGCCAGGTCACCTATGCTTCGGGCCTGCAACATGGCGGAATGGCGTTCCTCACCAAAATGATGGGACAGTGCGGTGCAAATGTGCCGTTCTTCTTCCTGGCGGATCGCGAGATCTTTGCGGTGACGGTAGAGGCGCCGGGGCGTGAGCGCCATCTGTTCAGCCCCGCCATGCCGGACAACGCGGTGACCAAGCTGCCAAGGCAGCGCAGCCGCTACTTCCATCCCCCAATCGAAGAGGAGCTGTGGCCGGATGATGCGCTGGTGCGCATCTACTACGTCGATGGCGATGCCCAGCCTTCCTCCAATAGCGCGCCTGTGTTCGAGAAGGACGTTGCCGGCCTGGTGCCGGGTCAGACGCGCAAGGCCGACCTGCAAGCGCTGCTGGCGCGCGGCAAATCGCGCCAGTTGTCGCAAGGCCGCGAAATGTGGACCTTGCTGGAGCGTGCGCCGTTGCCGGGCAAGGAGAAGATCGATTCAGTGGCTGAACTGGCGCTGCTGTTCGACGCTGAAGGCGTGCTGCGCAAGCATCAGGTCCGCGCAGCGCTGGTGGAGCGCAAAAGCCTGAAGATCGTCGCCGACGGCAGGGCCAACTAGGCGGCCGGGGCGCGCGCAGCCTTGCGCGTGGCCCACACGATCGGCAGGGCGAACAGGAAGATGTGCGACAGGGTATCCATGCCCCAGGAGAAGGCGTTGAAGGTCACCGGGCGCGGGAAGGCCGACAGCGGCAGCACCACCAGGCGCATGACCAGGAACACCAGCACGCCGTAGCCGACCGCCGCCGGCAATGGCTTGCGCGCCAGCGCGGGCACACGGCGCGCGGCGAAGAAGAACAGCGCCATCCACACAAGACTCAGGGCGAAATGGCAGGCCAACCCGAACGCTGCGGCTGCGCCGCCGCCGGTGAAGGCCGCCTGGCCCAGCGCGCCGCTGGCGACCACCTGCAGCAGGCGTTCCGGCGGCAAGCCGTTGTAGCCAGCGAAGCTGATCGCGAAAATGATATCCAACAGCCCGCCCAGCGCGCCGCCGGTCAGGATTGCACGTGTCGTGGACCAGGGCTGCCGCATGGGTGTGCCTCCTTTATAGGACCCGCGTAAAGTCGCGGCGCACCAGTACCCGGTCGCCGCAGTCGAAATGCCACCATTCGCTGTTGATGCCGACAAAGCCCGCCTGGAACATGGCGTCGCGCAGCAGCTGGCGGTTCGCCACCTGCGCGGAGGTCAGTTCGCCGCTGGCCAGGTGCCGCGCTTCCAGCGCCGGGTGCGACAGTTCGGTCATATCGTCAAAGCCGGTGCCCATATCGAGCTCCGCGCCGGACGGGTCGAGGATGGTGATATCCACCGCCATGCCGAATGAATGGATCGAACCGCGTTCCGGCGGCGCCAGGTACATCTGCAAATCAGTACCGGCCAGCGCGTCCCACAGCTGCTCCTGCACCCGGTGCGGACGCAGGGCATCAAGCAGCAGCACCTTGTGGCCCGGCGCGCGCTGCGCCAGATACGCCACCACGCGCTCGATGGCGGCCGCGGCGTCGCGGTGCAGCCAGGCGCAATCCAGCGGCGAATACAGGTCCCGGCCGACAAAATTATCCGGACCGGCATAGCGCAGGTCCACCGCGATATCGGCAATGGTGCTCAGGTGGCGGAAATCGGGACTGCTCGGGATGTCTTCGCTGCGGATGGTGTTGCTCATTATTTCCCTTGATCGAGGCAGGCGCGCGCTTCGCCGGCGATGCAGTCGGCCAACTGGCGGGCGCCATGCGACAGGGGCGAGTGGCCATTGGTCAGCAGGAATAGCTGGATCGGGATGGCCGGCGCCCACACGCGCTTCTGTACTTTGGCCGGATCGGCCGATGCCGCCGTCAGCGGATCGACCACGGCGATACCGCCGCCAGCCTCCACCAGCGAGCGGGCAATCTGGTAAGTCTGCACCGTGGTGCGGAAGAAGGGCTGGATGCCCTGCGCTTCGCAGGACGCCACCACCATCTCGCCCAGCGGGTCGTTGTCGGCGTGGCCGATCAGTTCACCGGTCAGGCCTTCCGCCGTCAGCGGCTTGTCCAATTCATCGGCGCGCCAGGTGCCGGGCGGGGCGATCACGGTCATCACGCCCTGCGCAATCGGTTCGGCGATGATGCCGGGGTGGCGCGGGTCCTGCAGCGAGAGCGCCATGTCGGCTTCGCCCAGGCGCAGCGTGTTGACGATCTCGGAAGTGTGGTGGGTGGCCAGCTCGCAGCGGGTGTCCGGGAATTCGCGGCGCCATTCGCTCATGGCGGCTGGCAGCACGCTGATGGCGATGGTCGGCGTGGACACCAGGCGGATGGTTTCGACCGCGCGACCTTTCAGGCTGGCGGCCAGGCGGCGGATGCCCTGCAGGTCGCGATGCAGCTTTTCGGTTTCAGCGAACAGGCGGTGCGCTTCCGGTTTCGGATACAGCTTGCCGCGCACGCGCTCGAACAGCGGCATGCCGAGCTGCAGTTCGCAATGCTGCAGCACCTTGGTCACCGCAGGTTGTGAAATGTGCAGCACCTGGGCGGCACCGCTGATGGTGCCAACCTGCATGATGGCGTGGAAAACTTCGATATGGCGCAGCCGCATGGTTCTGGTTCCTCTTCCTGGCGCCGTGGGCCCTTCCCCGCAGCATCACCGCAGGATAGGGGAAAGCCGGCGACCGTGCAACGCGCTTACTGTTTCGGCTTTGTAGCAGTCAGCACGTCGAGGATCGCGGCGGACTCGGCGTCAGGCACGCCGTCCCACTTGCTGTTGCGGTATTTGGCCTGGAAAGCCACCAGCACATTGCGGGTCTGCTCATCCAGCACTGCAGTTTGCGGGGTGGCGTAGCCGTGCTCGGCCAGCTTTTTCTGGAACCAGGCGATGTCGGGCAGTTGGGCTTCGTATTGCGGGCGCGCGGCGGCGACGGCGTTGGCGTCCGGCCAGGCGATCAGGCCTTCGTCGGCCAGGCGCTTCCATGGGAACAGGGGGCCCGGGTCCTGCTTGCGCTGCGGGGCGATCTCGGAATGGCCGAGGAAGTTTTCCGGCGCGACCTGGTGGCGTTCCTTGATCTGCTTGAGCAGGGCGACCAGCTGGTCCATCTGGCGCTCGGTGAAGCCGTACCAGTGGCGGCCGTCCGGCATGTCCTTGAAGCCCGGATTGACGATTTCGATGCCGATCGAGCTGTAATTCAGCGCCGTGTAGTTCTTCCAGCTGCTGATGCCGGCGTGCCAGGCGGCGCGGTTTTCGTCGACCAGGGCGTAGATGCGCGGCTCATTCTCGTCGGTCAGCAGATAGTGAGCGCTGACTTCCTTCTCGGTCAGCAGCTTGATCGACAACGGCAGGTCGGACACCGTGTAATGGATCACCACGAAGCGCACGCGGCTGCTCTGGCCCTTGGAAACCAGCGAATTATCGATGCGCGGCAGTTGCGAAGCGCAGCCGGTCAGGGCAATCAGGGAGGCAAGCAGCAGTTTCTTCATGGTCTCGTGGTTCTCTTAATTGCGTGGCCGGGCGGCCAGGTGCGCTGCCGCGTGGTGCGGGCGGGCAGTGCGTTTTTGTAAAGTCAGGCCGTGCGGCAGGTCGGCGCGCATGGCTTCGAAAATCAGGGGATGCAGTTCGGCGGCCCGGCCCGACAGCGTGATCGGGCGTTCGCCGAAGCGCGTAACCAGGGCCAGCGCCAGACGGGCCAGTTCGCGCCCGGCCTGCAGCAGGATGTGGCGGGCCGACGGGTCGGCGCCGGCGCTCATGGCGACGGCCAGCGCCAGCTTGCCGATCTCGCCGCGTTCCTGCGTGTACATGAAGCTGCGCGAAAAGGACCAGTCGCTGCCGCCCACGTGGTCGAACACCGCGTGCGCCATGGGCGAATCCTGCCAGGCGCCCGGCTCTTCGTCTTCGCGGCGCCAGATGCGGCGCATGGCTTCGCGCGCGATCCAGAAGCCGCCGCCGGCATCGTCCAGCATGACGCCGCGGCCGCCGGCACGGTGGAATTCGCCGTTTTCGTCGATGAAGGCGGCGATCGAGCCGGTGCCGGCGTAGACCAGGTAGCCTTCGCCCGGCTCAAAAGCGTCCAGGTAAGCGATTTCGATATCGTTGCAGAGGGTGATGGCGTCAAGCCGCACGTCGAGCAAATCGGACAGCCAGCCGACCAGGACATTGCCATCGCCGCCAAAGCCGGTCAGGCCGGCGCAGACACGCAGCGGGTGACCCGCTTCCAGCACATCCTTCGCCAGCTGGCTGAAGGTGGCGTGCACTTGCTCGCGCCCGGCCGGCTTGGCCATCAGCAGGGCCGACAGGCCGCTGACCGTGCCTTCGGCCACGATCTCGCCGTCCGGTTCGGACAGCGCCCAGCGCGTCTCCGTGCCGCCGGCATCAATACCCAGCCCAAGGGTGCGATCGGTTTGCAGTTTGCCCATGATCAGATGAGTGTACGGTGAAACGCTTCCATCTTTACATGAAAGGCGTTGGTACACTCATTCCAAAAAGTTATAACGCTGCGGAAACTCTTGGGCTCTCGTTGCCCAGGCGGTCGACCGCCGACACCACGACGCTGCGGGCAGCCACGCCATTATCGTCGGTCAGCACCACCTCGCTGCGGCCGGCCGGCACCACATTGAAACGCCATTCCTCGCCATAGCGGGCCCAGATCGCCACTTGGCTTGCACGCTGCACGTTTCCGAGGGCGACCGCCAGGCCGCTGGCGTGGCGCTTGACGGCCACGGTCGGCGCCGGCGGCGCTTCGCTGCCCAGCCAGGGCGAGGCCGGCACCAGGGCCGGGCCGGGGTAGCTGGTGGCTTTCAGCTGGTCGGTCACGCCTTTGCGGTTCTGCATCAGGGCGGCGATGCTGAAGTGGATATGGCCGTTCACGTTCGGGCGGCTGCGCATGACGTCGACCTGCTGCACGATTTCTTCTGCCGTGAAGGACTTGGCGGTGTCGTCGATGCGGCTGGTGTACAGGCCGGGCCAGATGTGGCGGCCGCGCTTGTTCTGGCCCAGCCAGTAGTCGAGCAGCACAGGGAAGGCTTGCGGCTGCTGGGCGATCGGCCAGTACAGCTGCGGAGCCAGGTAGTCGAGCCAACCGTTCTGCAGCCACAGTTCGGCGTCGGCATACAGCTTGTCATACTGGCTGAAACCCTGGATGCCAGGCGGGCGGCGGTCCGGGCGGCCGATGCCGAAGGGGCTGATGCCGAAGCGTACCCAGGACTTTTCCTTACGGATGCCGCCGTAGATCGCTTCGATCAGCTGGTTGACGTTCTGGCGGCGCCAGCTTGCTTTGTCCAGCGTACCGCCACCCTGCTGGTAGCGTTGCCAGGCGGCGCTGTCGGGGAAGTCGAGTTCCGCCTTGGCGCCGTTCGATTGCGCGTCCAGCGCGGCTTCGCCGCCGTTGGCGCCGGGGGCTTCGATCGGGTAGGGGTAGAAGTAGTCGTCGATGTGGACGCCGTCGATGTCGTAGCGGCGTACCACGTCGAGGATCACGTCCAGGGTTTGCTGCGCTGCCGCTTCCTCACCCGGATCCATCCATTGGAATTTGCCGTACTGGCGCACCACTTGCGGCTTGGTGTTGGCTATGTGGTCGCGCGAGTTCGGCGTGCGGGCGGCGGAATGGCGGGCGCGGTAAGGGTTGAACCAGGCGTGCAGCTCCATGCCGCGCGCGTGGGCCTGCTGGATCCAGAAGGCCAGCGGGTCCCAAGCCGGTTCGGGGGCCTTGCCCTGCTGGCCGGTCAGGAATTCCGACCAAGGCTCCAGCTTGGATGGGTAGATCGCATCGGCGCTCGGGCGCACCTGCAGCACGATAGCGTTCAGGTGCAGCGACTTGGCGCGGTCAAGGATGGCGATGGCTTCCGCTTGCTGGCGTGCCGGCGGCAGGCTGCTCTTGCTCGGCCAGTCGATATTGGCGACCGTCGACACCCAGGCCGCACGGAACTCGCGCGGCGCGGCTGGCGGCGACTCGCCTGAGAATTGCTGGCTGGATACCTGGCCGGGCTGGCCCACGTGGCCGCCCGCTGCGCCGGCCGTGCCCGAGCCGGCACCGGCCGCACCGGATCCGCCGTTGACGGCAGCCGCGCCTGGCGCGTGCGGCGTGCTGGTACACGCCCCCAAAAATGCGGCCACGCCGGCCGCGGCTGCGGCAATAGTCAGCCGCCTCTTCGCATTAAAAGCCAAAACCAAATCCTCTACTCGCGCCCAAATTCCGGGTCAATCTTGATCAGCGCCGTCATGATAAAGGCAGGGATCGTCGCCGTGCAGACATAAATGAAGAAATGCTGATATCCGAGGAACTCCTGGATCGCACCACTCGCCATCTGCGGGATCATCATCCCCAATGCCATAAAGCCGGTGCAGATCGAATAATGCGCAGTCTTATGCTCGCCCTGGCTCACCATGATCATGTACATCATGAAGGACGTGAAGCCCAGGCCATAGCCGAACTGCTCCACCGCCAGGCAGGTCGAAATCCAGATGAAATTCTGCGGCTGCGCCTGCGACAGGTACACGAACACCAGGTCCGGCACGTGGATCGCAATCGCAAGCGGCCACAGGCAGCGCTTCAGGCCGAAGCGCGAGATGAGCCAGCCGCCCACCAGCCCGCCCAGGATCAGGCCAATGATGCCGATGGTGCCGTAGGCAATGCCCACATCCGCCGTGCTCATGCCCAGGCCGCCTTTTTCCAGCGGATCCTTCAGGAACGGCACCACCATCTTCAGCAGCTGCGACTCGCCAAGACGGAACAACAGCAGGAACAGCAGGATCACGACAATGCCATCCTTGCGGAAGAAGGCCCCAAAGGTCGCAAAGAATTCCTTCATCGGCGCCGAAGAGTGCACTGCAGGCACATCTTCGGCCGGCCGTGGCAGCATAAACTGGTGGTAAATGGCCAGCGCCAGGAACACGGCGCCCGCCGCACCGAAAGTGATGGCCCAGGCCACATGCGGATTGCCGTAATACTTGATGATCTCACCCGCCAGGAACAGCAGGCCGCCGTTGCAAGCCACATTGGCCGCGCGGTAGAAGGTACTGCGCACGCCGACATATTCCGCCTGCTGCTTCTGCCGCAGCCCCAGCATGTAGAAACCATCGGCCGCGATATCGTGCGTGGCCGAGCTGAACGCCATCAGCCACATCACGCCAAGGCTAAGCTGGAAGAAGTTCGATAAAGGCAGGGTAAACGCCACGGCAGCCAGCGACACGCCCAGCACCATCTGCAGGATGGTGACCCAGGCCCGCTTGGTGCCGAACATTTCGATCAGGGGCGACCACAGGGGTTTGATCACCCATGGCAGGTACAGCCAGCCGGTGTAAAAGGCCATCTCCGTGTTGGAGATGCCAAGGTCCTTGTACATCGCGGTGGACAAGGCCATGACCGCAAAATAGGGAATACCTTGGTTGAAATACAGGGTGGGAATCCACGCCCATGGGCTGCGTTGCTGCGCTCGATCCATTACATCCTTTCAGGTGGCCGGGAACGGGCGCAGGGCGGATCAACTATTCAGTGCGCCGCGCACGCTGCCCCTGGCCTGGTCCAGCAAGTCTCCCGCATGCTGAACCGTGGTTTTCTTTAACAGGGCGACCACCGCCACTTTGACGTGGAAGCCGCACTGTTCCAGCGCTGTGCGGGCTGCCGCTTCATCCGCGCCGGTAGCGTGCATGGTGAGCCGCACCGTACGCGCGAACAGCTTCGCATTGGTCGGCTTCAAGTCTACCATCAAGTTTCCATAAACCTTGTGCAGGCGCACCATGATCGCGCTGGAAATGGTGTTCAGCACGATCTTCTGCGAAGTGCCCGCTTTCAGGCGCGTGCTGCCGGAGATGATTTCGTTGCCGGTATCGAGGGTGATGCCGATTTCCGCCTGCTGCGCGACCGGCGCGCCGGGATTGTTGGCGATGCCGATGGTCAGCGCGCCCACTTCGCGTGCGGCTTCGATGGCGCCCAGTACATAAGGCGTGGTGCCCGAGGCGGCCAGCGCCAGCACCACATCGTTGCGGCCAGGCGCCAGCGCCAGCAGGTCGCGGGCGCCTTGTTCGCGGTCATCCTCGGCGCCTTCCACGGCCTGGAACATGGCTTCCGTGCCGCCGGCGAGGACGGCCACGGCGCGCTCGTGCGGCCAGGAGAAGGTAGGGTAGAGCTCAACGCTGTCCAGCACGCCCAGGCGGCCCGAGGTGCCGGCGCCGACATACAGCAGGCGTCCGCCTGCCTCGATGCGCGGCACGGCCGCTTCTACTGCCTTGGTAATGGCAGGAACGGCGGCGCGTACGGCTTGCACCGCCGTCAGCTGGTCATCGGCAAAGGCGGCTACCAGCTGCTCTGTAGGATATTGGTCCAGTTCGCGGTGTTGGGAACTGGGCGTTTCGGTATTCAGCATAAAACCAGTTTAATGCCAAAATGCCGGGCCAGCCCATGACAGGACTTGCGGGGGTCATGCCCCCAGGTTATGCAGCTTACGCAGCGCGCCGCATCTCGGCCACGAAATCGTAGTGGTCGCTGCGGCAGTAGGAGTGCGTCAGCTCGATCGCCTGGCCCGACTCAAGATAGGCGATACGGGTAATAAACAGGACGGCCTGGCCTTCCGGTACTTCCAGCTGGCGTGCCAGCTCGGCCGAGGCGTTCATGGCGCGGATATGCTGCAGCGCGCGCGCCGGCGCCTTGCCGACCGATTCCAGGTATTGGTATAGCGAATCGCCGATCAGCTCGGGATTGGCGACGATGGTTTGCGGCAGGATCGAGACTTCATAGGCCATCACCACATCATCGGCCAAGCGCAGGCGCTCCAGGCGCGCCACGCGGGTGTTGGGCGACAGGCCCAGGCTCAGCTGCTCATCGGCAGTGGCTGCCACCAGGCCGCGCTTCAGCCAGCGCGAGCCCGGCTTGTAGCCGCGCTGCGCCAATTGTTCCGAGAAGCTGGTGAGGTTCGACAGCGGCTGTTCGATGCGCGGCGCGATGTAGTTGCCGGAACCGCGGCGGCGCACCACCAGGCCCTGGTCCACCAGCTGGTCAATCGCCTTGCGGGCGGTGACGCGCGATACGTTCAGCAATTCCGACAGGGTGCGTTCGGAGGGCAATGCCTGGTCTACCTGGTAACGTCCGTTGCGTACATCGTCGCTCAACTTGCGTGCAATCTGCATGTACAGCGGGGAATTGTCTTGTAGATCTGGTTTGAATTCAGCACCGGTGAGGCTCATTGCATTTCTCCTATAGTTGCTAGTGTAATAGCGAAAGCGAAAACATGCTGCTCTTTTCATTTCACATGTTGAGGTTCAATGCATGAGGGTTATGGGCAGATAATCAGTTTTCATTAGCTCAGCGAAACAGTGCCGCCGTATGCTGGGCGCAAAAGGAGAAGGCATGCAAAAAGGAATGCGCGCCCTGATCGGCGCAGTACTGTTGAGTGGAATGAGCCAGGCTGCGGCCAGCAAACTGGATGCGGAACTGGCGGCGATCGTGAACGACCCACAGCGCCCGCTGTCGGGCTTATCGGTACTGGCGATCCGCGATGGCAAGGTGGCTTACCAACAACAGTTCGGCCATCGCCGGCTTGATACGGCCGGCACTGGCGTGACGGCGCCGGTTACGCCGCAAACCATGTTCCGCATGGCCTCCATCTCCAAGATGATGACCACCTTTGGCGTGATGAAGCTGGTGGAGGAAGGCAAGCTGTCGCTCGATACCGACGTGGGCAGCTACCTCGGCTTCGCGCTGCGCAACCCGCACTATCCTGCACGCAGCATCAGCTTGCGGCACCTGTTGAGCCACACCTCCACGCTGCGCGATGACGCCGGCTATTTCTGGGTCAGCGGTACGGCGCTGCGCGACGTGCTGGTCCCGGAAGGCAAGATGTGGGCGCGCGAGGGCGAGCCCGGCCAGTACTTCACCTATTCCAACCTGAATTGGGCCGTGATCGGCACCATCATGGAACGCGTCACCGGCGAGCGCTTTGACCGCCTGATGAAACGCCTGCTGCTGGCGCCGATGGGCCTGCATGGCGGCTATAACCCTTCCGAGTTCAGCCAGCAGGAGGTGGCTGATACGGCCACTCTGTACCGCCGCCGCACGCGCGATACGGAAGTCTGGGACAGCAAGGGCCCATGGATTGCGCAGGTGGATGACTTCGGCGTTGCCGCCCCGCTGGCTCCGCCCGGCATCGAAAAATACGTCATCGGCGCTAACGCCACGCCGTTCAGCCCCACTGGAGGCATGCGCATGTCCGCCGCCGATATGGGCAAGATCATGCTCATGCTGATCAACAATGGCCGCCACGAGGGCAAGCAAATCCTCAAGCCCGAATCGCTGGCCATGATGTTCAGCGAGCAGTGGCGCTACAACGGCAGCAATGGCGACACGCTGAAAGGCCTGTACCACAGCTGGGGCCTGGGCACGCAGCGCTTTGCCGACGTGCGCGGCAATATGGGCGGCATGCCGGCGGATGGCAAATTCCACGCCGTCGGCCACCTGGGCGAAGCGTATGGCCTGGTGTCCACCTTCGCCGTAGACTTACGGAAGAAGCAGGGCATCGTATCGCTGATCGGCGGATTCGCCAGCGATCCCGATGCCGACCTTGGCCAGTATTCAGCCCATACCCGGGCCGAGGAGAAGATCCTCGACGCGCTCTATAAGCGCGCCATCCTGGGGCGTGAGGACTGAAACTGCTGCAAGCACATGACCAAAGGTTATGGCCGCAAGAATACGTTTCATTGGCTCCAGCGCAACCCTGCGCCTTAAGCTCTATAACCAGTGAAACCCGGAGGTGGCATGCAGGAAGCACAGCAAGTAGTGGTAATTGGCGGCGGCGTAGTCGGCCTGACGTCCGCATGGTGGCTGCTGGAAGCCGGCTACCGTGTGACCCTGCTCGAACGTGCCCCGACGGTCGCCAGTGCAGCCAGCTACCGCAACGGCGGCCAGCTGAGCTACCGCTACGTGTCTCCGCTGGCCGATGCCGGTGTGCCGAAGAAGGCCATGCAGTGGCTGTTCCAGCCGGATGGCCCGCTGCGCTTCCGTCCTGAAGCGGATTACCGCCAGTGGCGCTGGATGACGCAGTTCCTCGCCAACTGCAACTCCGCCGATAATGCCCGCACCACCGCCAAGCTGCTGCAGCTGGGTGAACTGAGCCGCCAGTCGCTGGCGCAGCTGGAGCTGAACCTTCCGCTGTCCGAATTCAATTGGCGCAACGCGGGCAAGCTGGTGGTGTACCGTACTGAGGAGGCCTTCAAGGCCGCGCTGGACAAGCCGGATGACGACGAAAACCGCGCCATCCTGGTGGGCGCCGATACCGCGCGCATCGAACCGGCACTGGCCGAACTGGCGCCCAAGCTGGCGGGCGGCATCTTCAACGCCGGTGAAGCGGTAGCCGATTGCTACGCCTTCTGCCTGGCGCTGGAAAAGCGCATCTACGCCCATCCGCGTTTCGAACGCTGCATGCACACGGCGGCGCGCACCATCTTTGTAGAAAATGGCAAGGTGTCGGCGATTGAGACCGATGCCGGCTGGATCTCCGCCGACCACTACGTGCTGGCCGCCGGCATCCAGAGCCGCGATCTGGCCGCCACCGCCGACCTCGACCTGCCGATGTATCCGCTCAAGGGCTATAGCCTGACCGCGCCGATCCGCAGCGAGCATGTGGCGCCGAATATCAGCATCACCGATTTCGAACGCAAGACCCTGTACGCGCGCATCGGCAACGAGCTGCGGATTGCCGCCATGGTCGACATGGTGGGCGAAGACACCCGCATTGACCGCCGCCGCATCGCCAGCCTGACCCGCCTGGCGCGCGAGTCGATGCCGAACGCCGCCGACTACAACCAGGCCGAAGCCTGGGCCGGCCTGCGTCCCGCCACCCCGAACAGCGCCCCGATCATCGGCGCCACGCCTTACCCCAACCTGTGGCTCAACGTCGGCCACGGCCCGCTCGGCTTCACCTTCGCCTGCGGCAGCGCCAACCTGCTGTCCACGCTCATGCGCGGCAAGGAATCCCCATTCGCCCTCGATTGTTTGGCGTACAAGCATTAACGGGGCAACGCAAGCTGGGCGCTTCAAGGTCTAAAATAGGGTTAAATAGACTCTTAGCTTAGCGGCCATGAAACCGTCTCTAGTTCTGGAATCCAAATATGCCGCGCTTGTGGAGCTGCTTGCACGCTCCAAGTAAAGAATGCGCGTATCTTCGGTTCCACGATCCATGGAACCGACCGCGACGGAAGTGATCTGGACTTACTGGTCGATGCTCCACCCGGCACGACTCTTCTGGACCTTAGTCAGCTGCAGCTTGATTTGGAAGAGCTGTTAGGAATTAGTGTTGAC
This sequence comes from Pseudoduganella sp. OTU4001, assembly GCF_038440195.1. Classification (NCBI taxonomy): domain Bacteria; kingdom Pseudomonadati; phylum Pseudomonadota; class Betaproteobacteria; order Burkholderiales; family Oxalobacteraceae; genus Pseudoduganella; species Pseudoduganella sp. OTU4001. The sequence continues at coordinate 20,781 of NZ_JASATG010000005.1, forward strand.
TTGCGCACGCCAGGGGACTTATCTCCGCTATTCCGCTCCGAAGTCCTGGCTCGAGCAGTCCCCTTATGAAACGCGCCAGCGTCTATCTCGGGCATATTCTGGCAGCTTCAAAGTTCGCCTCAGGATATATCGATGGCCTAAGTAAAGAGGACTTCATGGCAGACATTCGTACACAGCAAGCTGCTGAATCTGATCATTATTGGTGAGGCAGCGGGTAAGCTGCAGTTGGGCTATGCCGACTTTCTCGACAAATACCCTGGGATCCCGTGGCGTAGCATGCAAAACATGCGCAATCGGATTGCCCATGGTTATTTTGACATCGATCTGGAGGTCGTCTGGGAAACTTTGACGATCTCGCTTCCTCATTTGCTCAACGAACTTCCAACTATAGAAGCTGCAGCAAAGGGCGGAAGCCCAGTGCCCTAAAACCCGCCGCCGGCCGATATGGCGGATAATTGCGGGATGTCCAAATCGAAGACCCCTGTGGGCTGCCCTTGCGGCGGTCCTTCCTACGAGACGTGCTGCGGGCCGTTTATCGAAGGCGCCAAGGTGCCGGAGACGGCGGAGCAGCTGATGCGCTCGCGCTATACGGCGTATACGCTCAAAAATGAGCCGTATTTGTTGGCAACTTGGCACGAAACCACGCGGCCCACAGAAAAAATAGTCCGACCGGACGAAAAGCTCCAATGGCTGGGACTTGAGGTAAAATCGGCTTTACGTTTACGTCAACGTAAAGCAGAGGCCAAGCCGAACGAGGATTTCGTCGAGTTCGTGGCCCGCCTGCGCGTGGATGGCCGCGGCCAGCGCCTGCATGAGCTGAGCCGCTTCCTGCGCGAACCAGGTGATGGCGGCCTGCGCTGGTTTTACGTGGACGGCGAATTTCCAGAATAAGAGACAAGAGGACGACAATGCCGAGCATCGAAAGCAAACTCAATCCGCGCAGCGAGGACTTCAAAGCCAACGCCGCCGCCATGCAAGCCCTGGTCGACGACCTGCGCGCCAAAGTCGCGAAGGCGGCGCAGGGCGGCGGCGAGGCGGCCTGCGCCAAGCATGTGGCGCGCGGCAAGCTGCTGCCACGCGACCGCGTTCAGATGCTGCTCGATCCCGGCACCCCCTTCCTCGAATTCTCGCAGCTGGCTGCGCATGATATGTACGACAACGCCGCTCCCGCAGCGGGCGTGATCACCGGCATTGGCCGCGTGTCCGGCCAGGAGTGCGTGATCGTGTGTAACGACGCCACCGTGAAGGGCGGCACTTACTATCCGATGACCGTGAAGAAGCACCTGCGCGCGCAGGAGATCGCGGAGCAGAACAACCTGCCATGTATTTACCTGGTGGACTCGGGCGGCGCCAACCTGCCGAACCAGGACGACGTGTTCCCGGACCGCGACCACTTCGGCCGCATCTTCTTCAACCAGGCCAATATGTCGGCCAAGGGCATCCCGCAGATCGCGGTGGTGATGGGTTCCTGCACCGCCGGCGGCGCTTACGTGCCGGCCATGTCGGACGAGTCGATCATCGTGAAAGAGCAGGGCACCATCTTCCTGGGCGGCCCTCCGCTGGTTAAGGCGGCAACCGGTGAAGTGGTGTCGGCTGAAGACCTGGGCGGCGGCGATGTGCACACCCGCCTGTCCGGCGTGGCCGACCACCTGGCGCAGGACGATATGCATGCGCTGTCGATGGCCCGCACCATCGTGTCGAACCTGAACCGCCAGAAGCCGCAGCAAGGCGTGCTGCGCGAGGCAGTCGAACCGAAGTACGCGCCGGAAGAACTGTACGGCGTAATCCCGGTCGATACCCGCAAGCCTTTCGATATCCGCGAAGTGATCGCGCGCATTGTCGACGGCTCGGAATTCGACGAATTCAAGGCACGCTACGGCACTACGCTGGTGTGCGGCTTCGCCCACATCTTCGGCATGAAGGTCGGCATCATCGCCAACAACGGCATCCTTTTCTCCGAGTCCGCGCTGAAGGGCACGCACTTCATCGAACTGTGCTGCCAGCGCAAGATCCCGCTGGTCTTCCTGCAGAACATCACCGGCTTCATGGTCGGCCGCAAGTACGAAAACGAAGGCATCGCCCGTAACGGCGCCAAGATGGTGACCGCTGTCGCTACCGCCTCCGTGCCGAAATTCACCGTGATCATCGGCGGCTCCTTCGGCGCCGGCAACTACGGCATGTGCGGCCGTGCCTACTCGCCACGCATGATGTGGATGTGGCCAAACGCACGTATCTCCGTGATGGGCGGCGAACAGGCCGCCGGCGTGCTGGCTACCGTGAAGCGCGACGGCATCGAGGCCAAAGGCGGCACCTGGAGCGCCGAAGAAGAAGCGGCCTTCAAGCAGCCGATCAAGGACCAGTACGAGGTGCAGGGCCACCCTTACTACGCCTCCGCGCGCCTGTGGGACGACGGCGTGATCGATCCGGCCGACACCCGCATGGTGCTGGGCCTGGGCTTGTCCGCAGCGCTGAACCAGGAAATCCCGGACACCAAGTTCGGCGTGTTCCGCATGTAAGGAGGCGAAGATGACTTACGAAACCCTGACCGTTGAAATCAACGACAAAGTCGCCACCGTCACCCTGAACCGTCCGGATGTGCGCAATGCCTTCAACGAGCATTCGATCAACGACCTGACGCGCGCCTTCTCGGAGCTGGGCCGCAATGAGCTGGTCCGCGCCATCGTATTGGCAGGTAACGGCCCGGCCTTCTGCGCCGGCGGTGACCTGAACTGGATGAAAAAGATGGCCCATTACACCCACGAGGAGAATGAGGCCGACGCCATGCAGCTGGCGCAAATGCTGCGCACCATCTACGCCTGCCCGAAACCGGTGGTCGCGCGTGTGCACGGCGACTGCTATGCCGGCGGCATGGGTCTCGTCTCCGCCTGCGACATCGTGATCGCGGTGCCGGAAGCGAATTTCTGCCTGAGCGAAGTGAAACTGGGCTTGATCCCCGCGACCATTTCGCCGTATGTCATCAAGGCGATGGGTGAGCAGGCTTCGCGCCGCTACTTCCTCACCGCCGAACGATTCAGCGCAGTCGAAGGCCACCGTATCGGCCTGGTCCACGAACTGGTGGCCGCCGACGCGCTGGATGCCAAAGTCGCCGAGGTGCTGAAAGCCCTCGTCACCAACAGCCCGAATGCGGTCAAGGAAGCGAAAGCGCTGGTGCGCGATATCGCCGGCAAGCCGGTGAACGATGCGCTGCTGAAGGATACGGCGGAACGCATCGCCCATATCCGCGCCTCCGAGCAGGGCCGCGAAGGCGTCAGCTCCTTCCTGGAGAAGCGCAAGCCGGGCTGGCTGAACTAACGGAGCAGTTTTTGGAAGTGAACCAACAAAGCGATTGGGTCGCACGCAGCCTGAAGTCGGTCTGGCACCCGTGCACCCAGATGCAGCACCATGAAACGGTACCGCTGATTCCCGTCAGCCATGGCCGCGGCGTGTGGCTGTATGACCACCAAGGCAACCGCTACCTGGATGCGATCAGCTCCTGGTGGGTGAACCTGTTCGGCCATGCGAACCCGCGCATCAACGCGGCGCTGCGCGAGCAGCTGGACATGCTGGAGCATGCGATGCTGGCCGGCTTCACCCACGAGCCGGTGATCCAGCTCAGCGAACGCCTGGCGGCGCTGACCCAGCACCAGCTGGGGCATGCCTTCTACGCGTCGGATGGCGCGTCGGCAGTCGAAATCGCATTGAAAATGAGCTTCCATTCCTGGCGCAATATGGGCCAGGGCGACAAGCAGGAATTCGTCTGCCTGAAAGGCAGCTACCACGGCGAGACCATCGGCGCGCTGGCCGTGACCGATGTGGCGCTGTTCAAGGACGCCTACGGCCCGCTGCTGCGCGCCACGCAGACGGTGATGTCGCCGGATGCGCGCCAGGCTGCGGAAGGCGAATCGGCCGCTGACGTGGCACGCCGCGCCGCCGCTGACGTTGAGCGCATGTTCACCGAACGCGCCGGCAAGATCGCCGCCATCATCATCGAGCCGCTGGTGCAGTGCGCCACCGGCATGGCGATGCACGATCCGCTCTACCTGAAACTGGTGCGCGAGCTGTGCGACAAGCACGGCGTGCACCTGATCCTGGACGAAATCGCCGTCGGCTGCGGCCGCACCGGCACCTTCTTCGCGTGCGAGCAGGCTGGCATCTGGCCGGACTTCCTGTGCCTGTCAAAGGGCATCAGCGGCGGCTACCTGCCGCTGTCGATCGTGCTGTCGCGCGACGAGATCTACCAGGCCTTCTACGACGCCGACGTGACGCGCGGCTTCCTGCATTCTCATTCATACACCGGCAATCCGCTGGCCTGCCGCGCCGCGCTGGCCACGCTGGACATCTTCAACGAAGACCATGTGCTGGAAGCGAACAAGGCACGCTCGCGCAAGCTGACCGAGGCCCTGGCGCCGCTGGCACAGCACGAACGTGTGACCAACTTCCGCAACCGCGGCATGATCTGGGCGTTCGACGCGATCAACGCCGCGCCGGGATTTTCGCGCCGCTTCTTCACCGAGGGCACCAGGCAGGAGCTGCTGCTGCGCCCGATCGGCAATACCGTGTACCTGATGCCGCCCTACATCCTCTCCGACGAGGAGATCGAGGGCCTGGCCGCGCGCACGCTGTCGGTATTTGAAAAGACGGTGGACTGATGGAACTGCTGGCAAAACTCGAACAGCAGCTGCAAGGCCTGCACGATAAAAACCTGATCCGCAAACGGCGCTCGGTGGAAACCGCCTGCGCGCCGCGCGTCATGGTCGATGGCCGCGAGCTGCTGGCGTTCTGCAGCAACGATTACCTGGGCCTGGCCGCGCACCCGCGTCTGGCCGAAGCCATGCAGCAGGGCGTGGAAATGTACGGCACCGGCAGCGGCGCCTCGCACCTGATCAGCGGCCATAGCCGCGCGCATACGCTGCTGGAGCAGCGCCTGGCCGAATTCCTGTCGCCGCACCTGGTGGAAGCGCAGGCGCTTTACTTCTGCACCGGCTATATGGCCAACCTGGCCGTGTTGACCGGCCTGGCCAGCGCCGACAAGGACACGGAGATTTTCAGCGAAGCGCTGAACCACGCCTCGCTGATCGACGGCGGCCGCCTGGCGCGCACCAAGCTGTCGGTCTACCCGCACGCCGACGCCGCCGCGCTGGGCGAACTGCTGGCCGCCAGCACGGCTAGCACCAAGATCGTGGTCACCGATTCCGTGTTCAGCATGGACGGCGATCTGGCCGACCTGCCGGCGTTGCTGGCCCTGTGCGAACTGCATAAGGCCTGGCTGGTGGTGGACGACGCTCACGGCTTCGGCACGCTGGGCGAGAACGGCCGCGGCGCGCTGGAACACTTCAGCATGCGCTCGCCGAACCTGGTCTATGTCGGCACGCTCGGCAAAGCAGCCGGCGTGGGCGGCGCCTTCGTGGCCGCGCACCGCACCGTGGTGGAAACACTGATCCAGCGCGCCCGCCCGTATATCTTTACCACCGCCGCGCCGCCAGCCCTGGCGCACGCCCTGCAAGCCAGCCTGGATATCATCTCCGGCAATGAAGGCCGCGAGCGCCGCGCCCAGCTGCAAGCGCTGGTGGCACAATTGCACGACAGCCTGCGCCTTAAGCGCTGGCAATTGCTGCCGTCGCAGACGGCAATCCAGCCAATCATCATTGGCGAGAACGACGAAACCATGCGGCTGTCCGCCGCGCTGTACGAGCAGGGCATCTGGGTCGGCGGCATCCGCCCGCCAACCGTGCCGGCCGGCAGCGCGCGCCTGCGCATCACCCTGTCGGCCGCCCACACGGCCGACGATGTGCGCCGCCTGGCTGATGCAATCAATGAACTGGAAAGGACCTGATATGGCACTCGAAGACCCTGTCATCGCTCCTGAACCCCAAGCCGCTGCAGCCGCCGATGGCGTGCCGCTGCGCTTTTCCTGCTTTGTCGCGGGAACCGATACCGAAATCGGCAAGACCCTCACGTCTTCCGCCATGCTGTACGCACTGGTGCGCAACGGAGCGCGCGCCTGCGGTATGAAACCCATCGCCGCGGGTGCGGTGATGCGCGACGGCGCGTTGCACAACGACGACGCCGACCAGCTGATCGACGCAAGCAATGTGCACTTGCCGCAGTCGCTGACCACGCCCTTCATGTTGAAGGAACCGGCCGCACCGCATATCGCCGCCGCGCTGGAAGGCGTCGCGATCGACCCGGTGCCGATCCTGGCCGCCTACCTGGAAATCGCCGCCCTGACCGACGCCACCGTGGTGGAAGGTGTGGGCGGCTTCCGCGTGCCGCTGACCGACAACTACGACACTGCTGACCTGGCGCAGCAGCTTGGCCTGCCGGTGGTGCTGGTGGTTGGCCTGCGCCTTGGCTGCATCAACCACGCGCTGCTGACCGTGGAAGCGATCCAGGCGCGCGGCCTGAAACTAGTGGGCTGGGTCGCCAACACGCTTGAATTTGAAATGAACTTCGCCGACGAGAATATCGAGGCGCTGGCAGCGCGCATTCCCGCGCCGCTGCTCGGCCGCATCCCGCGCCTGGCCAAGCCAAGCGCCGCCGCTGCCGCCGAATACCTGGACTTCACGTCCCTGCCGAACTGGCCGGGCCGCCGCAACAAGTAAGAGAGGAAGAATAATGTCCCTGCAAGAACCGAAAACCGTCCAACTGCACCGCCCAACCGCAGCGATCAAGCTGCCGGAAGCCGCTACCTGGCCGCTGGAAGACGTAATGGAGCTGTACGAGCTGCCATTCAACGAGTTGATGTTCCGCGCACAGGAAGCCCACCGCGCGCACTGGCCGGACGGCGACGTCGAACTGGCGACCCTGCTCTCGATCAAGACCGGCGGCTGCGAAGAGGATTGCGGCTACTGCCCGCAAGCCGCGCGCTACGACACCGGCGTGGAAGCCAAGAAGATCCTGGACCTGGACACCGTGCTGGACGCGGCCAAGCAGGCCAAAGACAACGGCGCCACCCGCTTCTGCATGGGCGCCGCATGGCGCAGCCCGAAAGAGCGCGACATGGAAAAAGTCGAAACCATGGTGCGTGAAGTGAAGGCCATGGGCCTGGAAACCTGCGCCACCCTGGGCATGCTGGAAGCCGAACAGGCGCAGCGCCTGAAAGACGCGGGCCTGGACTACTACAACCACAACCTGGACACCTCGCCGGACTTCTACGCCGACGTGATCTCCACCCGCCAGTACCAGGACCGCCTGGACACCTTGGGCCACGTGCGTAACGCCGGCCTGAAGGTCTGCTGCGGCGGCATCGTGGGCATGGGCGAATCGCGCGAGCAGCGCGCCGGCCTGATCGCCCAGCTGGCCAACCTGAACCCATACCCTGAATCGGTACCGGTCAACCACCTGGTGCAGGTGGAAGGCACCCCGCTGCACGGCCTGGACAAGCTGGACCCGCTGGAATTCGTGCGCACCATCGCCATCGCCCGCATCACCATGCCGAAAGCGCGCGTGCGCCTGTCGGCTGGCCGCCGCGAACTGGGCGAAGCCGTGCAGGCCATGTGCTTCATGGCCGGCGCCAACTCGATCTTCTACGGCGACAAGCTGCTGACCACCGACAACCCGGAAGCGAACGACGACCGCGCGCTGCTGGCGAAACTGGGCCTGCCGACGCGCGGCGCGGTGCTGGACTCCGTGCAAAAAGAAGCCTGCGGCTGCTAACTCCAAAACAAGAAGAGTAGAGAGAGACATGTTCAAGAAAATCCTGATTGCCAACCGTGGTGAAATCGCCTGCCGCGTTGCCGCTACCGCGCGCCGCATGGGCATCAAGACCGTTGCCGTGTATTCGGATGCGGATGCCAATGCCAAGCACGTCGCCGTGTGCGACGAGGCAGTGAACATCGGCCCGGCCGCCGCCAAGGAGTCCTACCTGGTCGGCGACAAGCTGATCGCGGTGGCGCTGGCGACCGGCGCGGAAGCGATCCACCCAGGCTACGGTTTCCTGTCCGAGAACGCCGAGTTCGCGGATGCCTGTGCCGAAGTGGGCCTGGCCTTCATCGGCCCGCCAGCCTCCGCCATGCGCGCCATGGGCTCCAAATCGGCTGCCAAGCAGCTGATGGAGAAGGCCAATGTGCCGCTGGTGCCGGGCTATCACGGTGACAACCAGGATGCAGGCTTCCTACAAGAACAAGCCGACCGTATCGGCTACCCTGTGCTGCTGAAGGCTTCCGCCGGCGGCGGCGGCAAGGGCATGCGCGTGGTCGAAAGCGCCGAAGCGTTCAAGGACGCGCTGGCGTCCTGCAAACGCGAGGCGATCAGCTCCTTCGGCGACGACAAGGTGCTGGCGGAGAAGTACCTGCTGCGCCCGCGCCATATCGAGATCCAGGTGTTCGCCGACACCCACGGCAACTGCATCTACCTGTTCGAACGCGACTGCTCCGTGCAGCGCCGCCACCAGAAAGTGCTGGAAGAAGCGCCAGCTCCGGGCATGAGCGCGGAACGCCGCGCCGCCATGGGCGAAGCCGCCGTGGCGGCCGCGAAAGCGGTTGGCTACGTTGGCGCCGGCACCGTGGAATTCATCGCCAACCAGGACGGCAGCTTCTACTTCATGGAGATGAACACCCGCCTGCAGGTTGAGCACCCTGTGACCGAAATGATCACCGGCACCGACCTGGTGGAATGGCAGATCCGTGTCGCCGCCGGCGAAACCCTGCCGAAGAAACAGGACGAACTGACCATCAACGGCCACTCGATCGAAGCACGTATCTACGCCGAGAACCCGGAGAAGGGCTTCCTGCCGTCGATCGGCACGCTGCACCACCTGGAAACCCCGGCTGCCGTCAACTTCGAACTGGGCGGCGTGCCTGGCTTCCCTGCCGCAGTGCGCGTCGATTCCGGCGTACGCGAAGGCGACGCGATTTCCCCGTTCTACGATCCGATGATCGCCAAGCTGATCGTCTGGGGCGCGGACCGCAAGCAGGCGCTGGCCCGCATGGCGCAAGCACTGTCGCAGTACCAGATCGTCGGCCTGGCATCCAATATCGCATTCCTGAAACGCCTGGTGGAAGGCGACGCCTTCGCCACCGCCGACCTGGACACCGGCCTGATTGAACGCAACCACGACACCCTGTTCCCGCCGCCACGCTCCATCCCGGTGGCCGCCGTAGCGCTGGCTGCCGTGTCCCTGATCGAAGAAGAGAAAGACAAATCGGCCGCCCAATCCGGCGCCAACAAAGGCGATCCCTGGGGCCAGGCACTGGGCTGGCGCATGAACTTCCGTTACGCACGCAAGCTGGCATTCAGCGATGAACACGGCAAGCAGTACACGCCGATGCTGACCTACCTGCCGCACGGCTGGCACTTCGAGATCAAAGGCCTGGAAGTCGACCTGTCGCTGTTCAAGCAGGACGGCGTGGACCTGAGCATTAAGCTGGGCGAGACTTCGGTGCATGGCACCGTGCGCCGTGACGGTGATGTGTTCCACGTCTTCACTGGCGGCGGCCACTATGTGCTGGACTATAACGACCCGATGGCGCATGCCGGCGAGTCGGAAGCCGAAGGCGGCCGCCTGACCGCACCGATGCCAGGCAAGGTTGTCGCCGTGCTGGCGGCAAAGGGCGCAGAAGTGAAGAAGGGCGATGCCCTGGTCATCATGGAAGCGATGAAGATGGAGCACACCATCTCCGCCCCGCATGACGGCGTGGTCGAAGAGATCCTGTACGCGGTGGGCGACCAGGTGGCAGACGGCGCGCCGCTGCTGGCCTTCAAGACCGCCGCTTAAGGAGAGCGCATGCGCATCCTGCTGTATCGCGCGGATGGCAACACCGCGCCATGGATCAAGGATTTCGCCGAGCTCCTGCCGGAAGCCGAAGTGGTGGTTTGGCGTCCCGGCGCCGAGCTGGCGCCATGCGACTACGCCGTGCTGTGGACGCCGCCGCAAGACATGCTGGCGGACCTGCAGCACGTGAAGGCGATCTTCCTTACCGGCGCGGGAGCCGATGCGATCATGAAGTACTCGCACGCCATCCCACCGCATATCCCGATCGTGCGCCTGAACGACGCAGGGATGGGCATGCAGATGGCGGAGTACGTCACCTACGCCGTGCTGCGCTACTTCCGCCGCATGGACGAATACGAGGCACAGGCGCGTGCCGGCGCCTGGCTGCAGCTGGAAGCGCGCGACAAGAGCGACTTTTCGGTGGGCGTGATGGGCGTTGGCGCGCTCGGCTCGCACGTGATCGAAGCGCTGCGCCCATTCGGCTTCCCGCTGCGCTCGTGGAGTCGCACGCCGAAGTCCCTGGCGGGCGTCGAGTGCTTCCATGGCGCCGAAGGGCTGGACGGCTTCCTCGGCTCTTCGCGCGTGGTGGTGTGCATGCTGCCGCTGACGGAAGAGACCACGAATATTCTCAGCCGCACCAATATGCAAAAGCTGCCGCAAGGCGCTTACATCATCAACGTTGGCCGCGGTGCGCACATTTCCGAGCCGGACCTTGTGCCGATGATTAAAGCCGGCCACATTGCCGGCGCCACGCTGGATGTGTTCCGCAACGAACCGCTGCCTGCGCAGCATCCGTTCTGGCAGGAACCGCGCATCACCATCACACCGCATATTTCCGCGCTGACGCTGCGCCGCGAGAGCATTGAGCAGATCGCCGCCAAGATGCGCCAGCATATGCGCGGCGAGCCCGTCGCCGACACGATCAATCGCGCCACAGGATACTGAGAGGATATTGAAATGAACCTGCCAAAGAAGGTAAAGATTGTTGAAGTCGGCCCACGCGACGGCCTGCAGAACGAGAAGGGTGACGTGCCGGCCGATGTGAAGATTGAGCTGGTGAACCGACTGACTGAAGCCGGCTTCCCGAATATCGAGGCGGCCTCCTTTGTGTCGCCGAAGTGGGTGCCGCAAATGGCGACGTCGAAAGACGTCATGGCAGGCATCACCCGCAAGCCGGGCGTGATCTATTCCGCGCTGACGCCGAATATGCAGGGCTTTGAAGCCGCGCTGGCCGCTGGTGCCAATGAAGTTGTGATCTTCGGCGCCGCATCCGAAGCGTTCTCGCAAAAGAACATCAACTGCTCGATCGCCGAATCGATCGAACGCTTCGTACCGGTCGCCAAGGCCGCCAAGGATGCAGGCCTGCGCCTGCGCGCTTCGGTCAGCACGGCATTTGGCTGCCCATACCAGGGCGAAGTGCCGCTGGATTCCGTTGCATATGTGGTGGGCCGCATGCGCGACCTGGGTTGCGACGAGATCGACATCGCCGACACCATCGGCGTCTCGACCCCGCGCAAGACGCAGGCTGTGATGGAGCGCGCGATCAAGGAATTCCGCGCCAACGGTCTGGCGGGCCACTTCCACGACACTTACGGCCAGGCGCTGGCGAATATCTACGCCTCGATGGAAGTAGGGATCGAGATCTTCCACTCCTCGGTTTCCGGCCTGGGCGGCTGCCCTTATGCCAAAGGCGCGACCGGCAACGTCGCCACGGAAGATGTGATCTACATGATGAATGGCCTGGGCATTGAGACCGGCGTGGACCTCGACAAGGTGGTCGACGCCGGCCAGTTCATTTCCAACTTCCTCAACCGCAAGGCAGCCAGCCGCGCCGGCAATGCGATTGCCGCCAAACGCGCCGGCTGATTAATGTTCGTCTGAGCGGCCGCGCAGCAGGAAGACTGCCAGCAGCGCGGCCGCTGCACGCTGCAGCGATTGCCAGTTGGGCGTCGCGAACAGCACTTCCAGCCGCGGCAGCGGATGCGGCGCACCGTTCGCGATGCCACGCCAAACGCCAGCAAACTGCGCGATGCCATTGCGCTCTTCCGCCGAAAACACCGGTTCCACGAACTGCTGCTTCCAGTCCGGCGTTACCCAGTCTTCCCATTGGTTCAGCACTTCGTCCGGCGCGGACATGGCCGGCGCGGCATCCTGCAGACGGCGTTGCGCCTCGAAAGAGCTGGCCAGTTCCAGATACTCGATGATGCGGTTGCGCACGCGGCGCAGACCGACCGGCTGCTCCGGCACGGAAGCGCGCGCGGTGCGCAGCCAGTAGTAAAGGTCAAACGTTGTGCTGCCCGCAGGCTGCGCCTCGTCCGGGATGTCGGCCTTCTGCTGCCACAGCGGGAACCAGTGCGGGTCCCGCATATGCTGCTCGCTGGAAGGCGCGCCAAACTGCACGAAACGAACTTGCGCATCGGCCAGGCTATACGGATTTGCACCGCTGGCCAGGAAGGGGGAGTAGAGTTGTTGCAGGTCGTCCTGCCATCCGCAATCGGGGCACGTGGCAAGGGAGCCTGGTGGGGCGGCGAAGGTGGCGTATCCGCAGCAAGGGCAGGTGTACATGGCGCTGATCTTAATGCAGAAAAAAAAAGACCTGCACGAATGCAGGTCTTTTTTCTGAAACTTGGTCGGAGTACAAGGATTCGAACCTTGGACCCTCTGCTCCCAAAGCAGATGCGCTACCGGGCTGCGCTACACTCCGAAGAAGCAAGATAATACAAGCTGGGCAGGGGGCCGTCAACCCCCAATTTAAATTTGGAGGGTTTCAATGCCGTATCAGACGCCAAGGTGGCGCATCGCTTTCGGCATTTTTATTTCTTTGCTACTGCACGTGGCGGCGGTGGTGTGGCTGCGCCTGCCCGAACCCAGCGTGGTGGCCGACCCGCGCATCTGGCTGACGCAAGTGGAAGTCCGGATCGTGCCGCCGCCCCCGCCACCGATCGCGCCCGCGCAGGTGGAGCCCGAAACCGCCCCGGCCCCCGCCCGCGTCGCCGCCGAACCGCGCCGGCGGCAGAAAGAGCGCCAGCGCACTGCCATGGTCGCCGTGCGCCCCACGAAAGAGAGCACGTTGATCCTCCCTCCCGCCGGCCAGGGCGCCAGCAAGCCGTTCGACCGCGAAGCCGCCAAAGCCGCCGCCCGCGACATCGCCGCCGAGCTCGACACCGGCCCGGTGAAGTACCGTGAAACCCGCGACGAAAAACTCGCCCGCCAAATCCAGAACGCCGCCCGCCCCAACTGCAAAGACGGCATCCCCGGCGGCCTGCTAGCCCCGCTCTACCTGATGATGGACAAGAAAGACAGCGGTTGCAAATGGTAAATAAATGTCCGACTTGGGGCGGTACGGCGACCCGGCAGGAACGAATGTGGACATTTATTGCTTCAGTTCAAGGGCGCGGTCGTAGAGTGCGTTTTTCTTCTTGCCGGTGATCTGGGACGCGAGGCTGGCGGCTTGTTTTACTGGCAATTCCGCGAGCAGGATTTGCAAGATGCGGTCGGCCTCGGCATCCTGGCCTGCTGCGGCAGGCGGGGCGCCTTCGACCAGCACGACGAACTCGCCTTTCTCATGGTTGGCGTCGGATTTGAGCCAGCTGACCGCCTCGCCCAGCGGGCAGCGGTGGATCTGTTCGAACAACTTGGTCACCTCGCGGGCGAACACGACTTGACGCTCGGCGCCGAAAACATCGGCCAGGGCCTGCGCGCATTCAACAATACGGTGCGGAGCCTCGTAGAACACCAGCGTGGCCGCGGCCGCCATCAGCCCCTGCAGCACGCCTTCGCGCTGCTTGGCTTTGGATGGCAAAAAGCCAACAAAATGGAATTGATCGTTGACCAGCCCACTGGCCGACAGTGCCGCCACGGCCGCCGAAGCGCCCGGCAATGGGATCACCCGCAAGCCGGCCGCGCGCACGGCATCGACAATGCGCGCGCCGGGGTCCGAAACCGCCGGGGTGCCGGCATCCGATACCAGGGCAATGCGCTCCCCGGCCTGAAGACGGGCGATCAAGCCTTCCGCCGCCTCGCGTTCGTTATGCATGTGCGCAGCGATCAAGGGCTTGTGCAGGCCGAATCGGTTCATCAGCTGGGCCGTGTTGCGGGTGTCTTCGCAGGCCACCGCATCGACCAGCGACAGCACATGCAGGGCGCGCAGGCTAATGTCGGTTACATTGCCAATTGGCGTAGCCACCACGTACAAAGATGCCGTAGGATAGGTCTGGTGGACGGTCTCGCCGAGGATGGGCAAGCCGGCGAGCGGGCTGGAATCTTGTGCTGTCATTGGGGGTAGGATGCTGCCAAAAAATATCAAATTGCTGATGCTCTGCATCGGCGCCATGCTGACCAGCGCTTGCAGCGCGCCGTGCGGCACGCCGGGGCGATTGTGCGCGCCAATTGCGCCGGTGACAAGTGCGGCGCCCGCTGCTGTCCCCGCGCCGCGTCCGAAACCTCCGGCGCCGCCGCCGGAACCGGAAGCGGTGGTGGAAACCTTTGCCGTGCCGCCGCCTGAGGCGCCACGTCCGCCCGGCATCATGCAGGTCATCCCGCAGCCGGCCGGCGATCAGGCTGGCCAGGCGCCTTACCGCATTGCCTTGCTGCTGCCCCTGCGCTCGGAAGCCCTGGGCCGCGCCGCCGATGCCTTGCGCGCCGGTTTCATGGCGGCCCTGGAGCGCGACAGCAAGGGTTTTGAAGTCAACCTGGTGGAAACCGGCGACCAGGCGCAGGACGTGCTGGCCGCCTACGCCACCGCCCAGCAGCAGAACGATATGGTGGTTGGCCCGCTGGCCCGCTCCGCCGTCAGCGCGGTCGCCGCCAGCCAGCAAGTTATCAAACCGACCATCGCTTTGAACCATCCGGATGTGCGGGATGCGCGCCTGCCGCCGCAATTGCTGGTGATCGGCTTGTCGATCGAGGAAGAAGCCCGCCAGGTGGCCGAATGGGCCGCGCGTGAAAATCCCTCGGCCAGGGCGCTGGTCATTTCGGGCAATTCGGCCTGGCAGAAACGGATTGCCGGCGCCATTGCCGCGCAGTGGCAGCGCCTTGGCCTCAATGCGCGCAGCGTGGAATTGGTCCCGCTGAACGGCTATTTGCAGGACGGCGACCTGGTAGCGCTGCGCGGCCGTTTGCAAACCGAGCCGGCCGGCGTGCTGTTTGCCGCACTCGACCCGGACCAGGCGCGCCAGCTGCGCTCCGCCCTGGCCGCGCCGCCGCTGGGCGAAATCCCGATTTACGGCACGTCGTCCATCAATCCGGGCCGCAGCACCATCCTGCCCGGGCCGGAAATGGATGGTGTGCGCCTGCTCGACCTGCCTTGGCTGGTGCAGCGCGACCACCCGGCGGTGATGGTCTATCCGCAGCCGGTGCCGCGCGACGAGACCCGCATCAGCGCCGACATGGAACGCATCTACGCGCTGGGTATCGACGCCTTCCGCATCGCGCGCGAAATTGCGCGCCAGCCGCAGCGCCGCTTCCAGCTGGATGGGGTGACGGGCCAGCTGACGATCGATTTCGGCCATGGCCCCGCCTGGTTCGAGCGCATTGAAGTCCCCGCTGAGTATCGCAACGGCGTGCCCACGCCGCTCCGCTGATGCCGCGCACCGAGCTGCAGGACATCGGCCAGGCCGGTGAAGAGCGCGCCCTGGCCTATCTGCAGCAGCAGGGCCTGAAACTGGTCGAGCGCAATTTCCTGTGCAAGGTAGGGGAGCTGGACCTCATCATGCGCGACGGCGCCTACCTGGTCTTCGTGGAAGTCCGCGAACGCAACAACCCGCGTTTCGGCGGCGCCGCCGCCAGTATTTCCCCGGCCAAGCAGCGCCGCATCGTGCGCGCCGCCCAGTTTTACCTGCTGCGCTGCAAACCCCTGCCACCATGTCGAATTGACATTGTCGCCATCGATGGAGAACGCATAAACTGGCTGCGTAACGCAATCATTGATCAAATGTAAGCATTTTTAACAGCGCTTGTGAGGCCCGGCGGGTCGCTGCACTATAATTACGCACACTATGACTAATCAACGCATCCTCTCGCACTTCCACGAAAGTGCCGAAATCAAGATCCAGTCCGCAACCGTCCTGGCGCAGCCTATCGCGCAAGCCGTGGAACTGATGTTCTCCGCCCTTTCGAACGGCAACAAGATCCTGGCCTGCGGTAACGGCGGTTCGGCTGCCGACGCCCAGCACTTCGCTGCGGAACTGGTGGGTCGTTTCGAGCGCGAACGCTTCCCGCTGCCGGCCATTTCGCTGGCAACCGACACCTCGATCCTGACCGCTGTGGCCAATGACTACAGCTACCGCGAGATCTTCTCGAAGCAGGTGCAGGCTTACGGCCAGGCTGGCGACATCCTGCTGGCGATTTCCACTTCGGGCAATTCGGCCAACGTGATGGCGGCCATCGAAGCGGCGCTGGAGCGTGAAATGCGCGTAGTGGCGCTGACCGGCAAAACCGGCGGTGCAATCGGCAAGATGCTGACCGACGCCGATGTGCATATCTGCGTGCCAGCGGAGCGCACTGCCCGTATCCAGGAAGTGCACCTGCTGACTATCCATTGCCTGTGCGACGGTATCGACGTCGCGCTGTTCGGAGGAGATGTAAATGAATAAAGCCCGTCCACTTTCGCTGGCCGTGATGGCCGCGGTCCTGGCGAGCACTACCCTGTCTGCCTGCGCCCCGATCATCGTCGGCGGCGCCGTTGCCGGTACGATTGCGGCGACTGACCGCCGTACTTTCGGCGCGCAGACGGAAGACAAGTCGATTGTCGTCAAAGCCGAACTGAAACTGCCGAACGTTGCCGGCAAAAGCAGCCATGTCAACGTGAACAGCTTCAACCGACGCGTGCTGATCACCGGCGAAGTGCCGGATGACGAAACCAAGGCCAAGGTGGAACGCGAAGTCCGCGCCATCGAAGGCGTGGTGAACGTCACCAATGAGCTGGAAGTCGGTTTCTCCTCCAGCTACACCTCGCGCTCCAACGACGCGCTGATCACCTCCAAGGTCAAACTGAGCCTGGCCGACGCCAAGGATATTTCGGCCAACTCCTTCAAGGTCGTGACCGAGAAGGGCGCCGTGTTCCTGATGGGCCGCGTGACCCAGCGCGAAGGCGCGCAGGCTGCCGATATCGCGCGCGGCGTGTCCGGCGTGACCAAGGTTGTCAAAGTATTCGAGTACATCACCGAGGACGAGTGGAAGCAGTACCAGCCCGCCCCGGCATCGCAAGGCTAAAAGATCATGAGTACCGGCTCCCGGGCGTGGATCAAACCGGCGATTGCGCTTGCCGTCATCGCCGGCATCGGCTTTACCGCCTACCAGTCGCTGAATAAGCACCAGTCCGCGCCTGCGGTCACTTTCCTCGGCATCAAAGGGGAAAAGATCACGCCCGATAGCCTGAAGGGCAAGGTCTACATGGTCAATTTCTGGGCCACCTCCTGCACGACCTGCGTGGCGGAGATGCCGGAAATGGTCGAGACGTACAACAAGTACAAAGGCCAGGGCCTGGAGTTCGTCGCCGTGGCGATGAAGTACGACGCGCCTAACTACGTGGTGAACTTCACCGAAACGCGCCAGCTGCCTTTCAAGGTTGCGCTGGACGTGACCGGCGAAGCAGCCAAGGCTTACGGCGACGTGCAGATGACGCCAACCACCTTCGTCATCGACAAAGACGGCAACATCATCAAGCGCTACGTGGGCAAGCCGGAATTCCCGGCCCTCCACGCGCTGCTCGAAAAAGCCCTGAAGGGCTAAAGTCCACGTGGGGCATCAGCGATTTGATTGCTCAATAAGCCTAACAAGCTGAATCATATTTTGCTTTAGGTCGAGTGAGCTGAAATCTGCATTGCCCTTTGCTACCTCGTGAGCAACTTTCACTTTATCGATATTGTCGACAAGTTTGCCTTGCAAATTAACGAATGGTAAGACGTGTTCGAATCGTCCAGTCCCAGAGCGGGACTTAAAATTTTTATGCGTTGCCCTAAGGGCTGCGGTTAAAGCATCCTCTGGAACGTAATTCTCGATCTCGCGTCCAGCGGTTATCCACACCATCCCTGATCCATCAGCTAGCTCATCCTTAAGTCGAGTTTTTGTAGCGTTTATGGTCGAATTCTTCGATTTCTTGTCACTGTCAATCACAATCGCCATTGCCCGATTTAAGCGCTTAAGTTCAATAAACGAACGTATCGATTGATCTGGGTCGTCACCACCTTGAGTAGCAGTCAAGTGACTTAGTAAGCGCCCTCCATAGAACATGATTGAATAGTCGATACCCTCTTTCAAGTTAGAATTTAGCGCTTTGATCCAGAAATTTAGATATATTCGATCAGATGGGCCCTCCGCCCAGACAATAAAATTCGTCTGAAGTAAATCAGATGCCCTATACCCCAAATCCCGAACAATATTAAACCTGCCATCTATCGAGATTGACTCGCCGTAAATTGTAGTCCCTCCAGCGTTACTCACATGAAAGACCGCCGCATCCACCGAATCCAAAATGGTTGCCGAATGCGTGGCGATAAAATACTGATTCGATGTCTGCGCTTCGAGGTATTGAATTAATCTTCGCTGCAATAGGGGATGTAAATGAAGTTCTGGTTCTTCGATGCACACTATCTCATTTTCTATAATTGTGCAAAACGCTGCCAATAGAATTACTTCGTGGATTCCCGTACCTAAAGATTCTAGCGGAAGTATTTTGGAGTCCATGTGGACAAGTATATGAGCACGGTCATGCGGTATCTCAATCTTAGCGCCCTTGCTTTGGGTCACGGTTTCCAAAAATGCATTGATGCGATTGAATTTTTCGCGGTCAGAACGATTACCAAAGCTGGGATTCTGCAATACCGCTAGTTGATCGATTAAACCTGCTCCGCTGTAGTCTTTGAATTCCTTACCTTTCTCTGAAATTTGGCGAATAGCTGGGATCAGATGCGCCTTTGGGAATTGATTGTTAGCAAGGCGGACAATTGCGCGAATGGATTCCGGAACCCAATGTGCAAGTGGATTTCCCCCTCGACTGCCAGTTAAATGTTCCCAAATTACCCGCCAAGCACTTTCATCATTGCTCGTATAAAGCTGTTGGAAATCTATGTTGTTCCATGGCAGCAAGTCTGAACCGTTATCGTTTCTCGAAAACCAAACCATCGAACCAATTGATAATGAATTTACCAATTTCGTTATCAAGCCAGCGACACCGGTGAAATTAATGATGGGCGATAAGCGTGAAATTATTCCTTCGCGAAACTGCTCGGACGCAATACCGAATCCAAACTTTGGAGAGGCGAACGAATTACCTTGGTGCTTGTCTAGATCGCCTAGTGCTTTGAGATTGTTCCGACCCGTTGTCGCGCGCGCAAGATGCGCACTAATGAAGTTCAGTGCCGTTGACTTACCCGAATTGTTGGGACCGATCATAAAGTTAAACCGCTTGAAAGGCCCAATGAATGCGGCATCTTCTCCAATTCCGCGATAATTTTGTAGTGCAACACCCTGCAGGAAAATTTTTGAAGTCATTTCATCCGATTTGCGTGTTCGATTCAGTAAGCTAGCTGAGCAGAGAGATACGCTCCGCGCTGGGTTTTCGGGTTGAAGACCGTGATCGTTCCCAGGTCCGCATACGCCGCTGTCAGCGAGAAATGGCGATTTGGTACCCATGCAAGGAAGATGTCCTTGTAGGCCTTCTCGTTATCCACTCCCAGGTTGTGCGGTTTGCGGCGGTACTCGGCGCCTACCACCAGCTTGCGCGTCACCAGGTAGCCGGCCGACAGCTCCGGCATGTAGCGGCGGCTGGCTTCCTTGTCGCCGCCAAAACCCATGAGGCCCATCTGGTTGGCCTTGGTGGCGCGCAGCGTGCCGTTCACCAGCAGGCTCTGTTCGAACAGCACCTTGGTGGCGGCGATGTAGAAGTCGGTGCCGCGGTCGGACTTGGCGCCCAGCTGCTTGACATTGATGACGCCCAGCGCGCCCAGGCCGCCGATACCCTTGTTCTTCTTGTGCTGCAGGCCGATGGCGATCTGCGGCATCCAGCTATCCTGCTCATAGATCGCGTCGCCGGCCAGGCGCAGCTTCACGCCGAAGATGTCCTGCTTGATGTTCAGTTTTTCCAGCGGGGCCAGGTCGCCTTTGAATTCCTGGCGGGCCAGCGATATCTCTACCCGGTCGCCGATGCCGGCTGCTACGCCGAAGCTATTCAGGCTGTAATCCTGCGTGTCCACACGCGTGGCGAAGGCACTGGCGCCCCAGCTGTCGCGGGTGCCATAGCCGGTGATCAGCGCCCACGGCACGATGCCGCCACCGCCGGCGCCTTCCACCGTAGTGACGCCGCCGGTGGCGATGAATTTGCCCTGGTCCAGCGCCACCGAGGGTGCGCCGCCGCCGGCCGTGACAATATCGCGGTGCATTGGCGCCAGCTTGGCCACGAGACGGTTCGACACACTGGTCGGCACATTGTTGCGCTCCATCGCGATCTGGAGGTCTTCCGTCAGGGCGTTGAAGTGCTTGTCGTTGAGCTTCAGGTCCTCATGCGCAGTCTTCATGTCGCGATTCTTGCCGTGGCCCGCGAACTTGCACGGGCCGCCGCTCAGTTCGCAGAACTGCAAGGCCAGGCGTTCCTTGGTCTGCGCAATATCGAAGCCGTCGAAGGTGCCCTTGATACGGTCGTCGGCAAGCACGATTTCAAACATGGTGGATACGATGCGCTTGATGCCGGCATCGCCGCCAAGGCCGCGATAGAGGCTATCGTCCTGCGCATGTACTGCCGAAGCGGCCATCATCAAGCCCGCACCAAGGATTTTTCGCATGTTCAGCCTTTCGGATAAAGGATCATTTGCGTGCAGCGGAACAGGGCGATGGTCTTGCCGTTCGCCTTGTTGGTGACGGTTGCGTCCCATACCTGGGTGGTACGGCCGCCGTGAACCAGCCTGGCGGCCACTGCAATAGTGCCGTCGCGCGCGGTGCCAAGGTGGTTGGATTTCAGTTCAACGGTGGTGAAATTCTGGGCGCCTTCCGGCAGGTTGGCGATGCAGCCAAAGCCGCAGGCCGTATCGGCCAGGGTCACGACGCTGCCTGCGTGCAGGTAGTTGTTTGGCGCCAGGTGATGCTGGGCGATGTCCATTTCGGCGTGCAACTCGCCTTCGGAGGCGGCGGTGATGCGGATGCCCAGGTGGCCAGGCAGGGTGTTATGGGTCAGTTGGTTGAGTTTTTCGAGGTCGAACTTCATTTCGCGGGGGTCTCCGTTGCAGATAGTGAATCATAGCAGCCGGAAACAGGGTATGCTTGTACCTATACGACCTGCCTCACAAGGGCCAGGTCTGCAGGCAAGACCAGAAGCTCACAAGGTGGATTCAACCGATTTACTTACGGAGAATGACCTATGAACGAAAGAGAGCAACTGTCTGCCATCGTGCAGCGCATGGAAGTGAAGCTGGCGCAAGGCCATCAAGAAGACTGGGCCCGCCTGCTGCACCGCGCCCGCACCCTGAGCGCATTCGACTGCTCGGCCGCCAAAGGCGAGATCCTGCATTACTTCGGCGGCGCCGGTTCCATCAGCGACCTGCAGCTGGACGAAGAGTTCAGCGACCTGCGCACCCAGCTATACACCCTCTGCTACGGCAAGCGCACCACGCATTAAGCCCAATTGATCGGCGCTTTGCCCATCTTTTCCAAGTAGGTGTTGGCGCGTGAGAAGGGGCGGCTGCCGAAGAATCCTTCGTGGGCCCGACGGGGCGACGGATGGCGAGACTCAATGACCAAGTGCTTTTGGGCATCGACCTGGGTACGCTTGGCGCGTGCATAGTCACCCCACAGGATGAAAACCAAGCCTTTATGCTGCGCTGAGAGGTGCCGGATTGCGCTGTCCGTGAATTGCTCCCAGCCTTTGCCGCGATGTGAACCTGCTTTGCCCTTACGCACGGTCATCACGCAGTTCAACAGGAGCACTCCTTGCGCGGCCCAGTCAGATAAATCGGTGTGTTTACGTTCCACACCAAGGTCGGACTCAAGTTCCCTAAAAATGTTCCGCAGGCTCGGCTGCGCTTTCTTGTTGCCAGAGAGAGAGAAACCAAGGCCTATCGCTGCGCCATCCGAGTGATACGGATCCTGGGCGAGGATCACTGCTCTCACCTTGTCAAACGGCGTCAGCTCAAATGCGCGGAAAATGTCCTCAGTGGCCGGGAAGCACGTATGGCGGACATATTCAGTGCGAACAAAGTCAGCCAAACTTTCCCAGTATGGCTGCCTGAACTCCTCAGCCAACTGCGACCTCCAAGAGAATTCGATCTGATTGTCAGTCATCCAAGCCCTTGCCGGCCAGGATCTGCGGCATGCATTTCTCAACGCGCGATTCGCGCGTCTTGGCTTGCTTGGCTGAGGAGAAGTGCAGCAGGTAGCCGCGCTGGCGGCCTGGCGTCAATGCATAGAAGGCTTCGGCCAGCGCTGGATGCTCGTCCAGCTTTTGCAGGAACTCCTCTGCCATAGGGAAATCGCTGGTGTCCTTGAACGCCACCTTGGCACCGGACTTTTCGAGGGCGATGGCTTCTTCCACATAAGCCTTGATGATCTTGGCTTGCTTCTTGATGTCGGCGATGCCGCTGAAGCGCAGCTGGCGGCCGGCTTGCACGTTGGCAGTCTGCTGCACCAGGATGCCTTCGGGATCCTGCATCAGGGAGCCTTTGAAAAACAGCAGCGCGCAGTATTCCTTGAAGCCGTGGATCAGCACCACGTTGCTGTCGTTATAGGTGAAACACGAGCAGCCCCACTTGGTCTCCTCAGTCAAATGCGTGGAGAGGACGATCTTGCGCAGCGCCTCAAACTCTTCATGCCAACGATGTTCAGCCATGTTCGCCTCCGTTTTTTGTTGGCGATAATACTACTTCAGAATGGCCGAATATGCTTCGCGCAAAGCTGGTGGCAGCTTGTCGATTGCAATGCGCTGACGTTTCATAGCGGTCTTCAGCTGCGCGCTTCCGGCAAAGGCCTGCGTCAAGCGCTGCTTGTGATCGTTGGCCAGCGCCAGCAAGACTGGCTCCGGTATCTCGCCCTCCAGGTTCGGCCCGAACATGTCGCGCGCGGGTTCCTCAAACACGATGCAGGTATCGTCCTTGATGCTGAATATGATGCCAGCATCATCCAGGTCGTATTTGGGGATCTCCGGCGGATACGGAACTGCGCGGACGGAATATCCAGCCGCAAGATAGTAGATTTCCCCTCCCTCGCCACGCACCTTCGCGAACACATACCAATGGCTCTTGATGCTCTCGCGTTCTGCAAGCGTCGGACACGGCGCCAGCACCTGCTTCGGCAAATGCTCGAAGCTGACAAGCGTGCGGTCATAACGCAATCCCAATAGTGGATCGCGCAGCATTTTGGGCGGCCGGTCCTTTGCTATCACAGGGCCCGCCTGAAGGATAAGCAACGCCATTACTGCCGCTTTTACCGTTTCGAACATGTCAGCCTCCCAGCCCCCTGGAACGTCAAGTATCGGCGCGTGCTGTGTCACCGGTACTGAGGTACCTCAATACGCGCTCGTTCACTAGTTCGAAAATTGAGCTGCTTCTTTCCTAAACCCGCATGTATGGAGGCAGTCATGGCTTACGTATACTCGCAGGCACAGAGCTTGGACAACACGGAGAAGGTAGGAAGTTTCCAATGCGTCGCCTTAGTACAGCATTTTGCTAGTGCGCCGATTACTTCGGCATGGCGCGAGGGCGTGCGCGTTATGGGTAATAAGAATTTGACACCTGGTACAGCAATAGCGACCTTTGAGAACGGCCGCTACCCAAACCGCCCCCACGGCAATCATGCAGCGTTCTACCTGAGTCAAGTGGCAAATGGCATCTATGTCGTTGATCAATGGGCCGATATGGTGAAGAAGCCCAAAATCTCAAAGCGCTTCATTCGCGCCAAGGGAAAAAGCAAGACTGGAAAATATATGGCGCCCAGCAATAATGCAGATGCCTACTCGGTGATCGAATAGGAGGACTATGACTACCCATCGCATAATCGCTGCTCTACTCGGGCTCATGATTTCGCTCCAAGCGCAGAGCAGTTCGAACTTGGGATGCCCGCCGCAAATCTCAGAGCCGTCAGTGAAACTTAAAGACGTTGACGCGGGGTGGATGACCTTTATTGCGGCGCCGCTCTATCTGCATTCGGTGGCGGTCATTGACGGTCCACCGGAACGGCTTGGGCAGCTTGTGGGCAAGCATGTGGCGACTGGGCGCAATGCCTGGACTGATACGTATGATTTGCGGGGCCCTTTCCCCGAGGGCAAATGGCTGCAATGCAGTTACGGGATGCTGAACGAGGTTGTGCTGGCGAAGCGCCTTGATGACCGCATCACTGCGTGCACGATCAAGGGAAAGAAAGGGGATAAGGCGGGACAGAACGTGTTCAGCGTCGAGTGCCGCTGAACACGTTCGAAGGGGAATTACGCCTGCTCGAGGACGTTGTGCGCCTGCACGTCAGCGTGGTACGAGGAACGCACCATGGCGCCAACCGCAGCATGGGCGAAGCCCATTTCGTAGGCCTTCTCTTCGAACATCTTGAACACGTCCGGATGCACGTAGCGGCGCACCGGCAGGTGGCTGTTGGACGGCGCCAGGTACTGGCCGATGGTCAGCATGTCGATGTCGTGCTCGCGCATGTCGCGCATCACTTCCAGGATCTCTTCGTCGGTCTCGCCCAGGCCAACCATCAGGCCGGACTTGGTCTTGACGTTCGGGTAGCGTGCCTTGAAGTCTTTCAGCAGCTTCAGCGAGTGCAGGTAGTCGGCGCCTGGGCGGGCTTCCTTGTACAGGCGTGGCACGGTTTCCAGGTTGTGGTTCATTACGTCCGGCAGGCCGCCGGCGAAGATGTCCAGCGCCTTTTCCAGGCGGCCGCGGAAGTCCGGCACCAGCACTTCAACCTGGGTCTTCGGCGACAATTCCTTGGTCTTGGTGATGCACTCGACGAAGTGGGCGGCGCCGCCGTCGCGCAGGTCGTCGCGGTCCACCGAGGTGATCACCACGTAGGACAGGCGCAGCTTGGCGATGGTGTTGGCCAGGTTGATCGGTTCCTGGGTGTCCAGCGGGTCAGGACGGCCGTGGCCCACGTCGCAGAACGGGCAACGGCGGGTGCACTTGTCGCCCATGATCATGAAGGTAGCAGTACCCTTGCCGAAGCATTCGCCGATGTTCGGGCAGCTCGCTTCTTCGCACACGGTCACCAGCTTGTTCTCACGCAGGATGTCCTTGATCTCGTAGAAGCGGGAAGAGGCCGATGCCGCCTTGACGCGGATCCATTCCGGCTTCTTCAGGCGTTCCGCCTGTTCGATCGGGATGATCTTGATCGGGATGCGGGAAGTCTTGTCGGCGCCTTTTTGCTTGTCGCTTGGGTTGTAAGTCATAGCTGCTTGCTTTCAGGTTAATTCAGGTTCGGCCACCTGCAGCTGGAGGACCAGTTCGTCCGCCAGTGCCTGCTGCACATCGGCCAATGGGGCGATCACGCCCACGGTGCGCATGTCGACCGTTTCCAGGCCGGCATAGCCGCAAGGGTTGATCCAGCTGAATGGCGCCAGATCCATGTCCACGTTCAGCGATACGCCGTGATAGGTGCAGCCGTTGCCGCGCACCTTCAATCCCAGCGCGGCGATCTTGGCGCCTTTCTTGGGGCCGCCGGACATATAAATGCCAGGCGCGCCTTCCACGCGCTCACCGGCGAGATTATACGCGGCCAGCACATTGATGATCGCTTGCTCGATCTTGTTGACGAACTGGCGGGCGTACAGTTTGCCGCCCGGCTTGTTGCGGCGCAGGTCCATCATCAGGTAGATCACGACCTGGCCGGGACCGTGGAAGGTCACTTCGCCGCCGCGGTCGGTCTGCACGCAAGGAATGGAAGTTGCGCCGGCCAGCAGGTGGCCGCGATCGGCGC
Source organism: Pseudoduganella sp. OTU4001 (assembly GCF_038440195.1). Lineage (NCBI taxonomy): Bacteria > Pseudomonadati > Pseudomonadota > Betaproteobacteria > Burkholderiales > Oxalobacteraceae > Pseudoduganella > Pseudoduganella sp. OTU4001. The sequence continues at coordinate 46,381 of NZ_JASATG010000005.1, forward strand.
CCAGGCCCAGCGTATAGACGGGCGGGTGCTCGACGATCCACAGTTCGTCGGGCGTATCTTCCTGGCGCGCGTCGGTGAAGGCGCGCATCGCAGCGAAAGTAGGCTCGTAATCGGCTTGGCCGAGATGGCGGATCACCGCCGGCTGAATAGGCATAAGGCCGCCATTATACCGTTCCGGCCTTATCGCTGCTTAATGGCTAGGCAGTTTTATGCCGATTTCCTTAAGCTGGCATCAGGTTAATGTTCTTTAGCCAATCTTGCAGCGAGTCGCGCTGCCACTGGTGGGCGACATAGTCCTTGAGCTTTTGCGGCACCGGATCGCCGTTCATCACCAGGCGGGACAGCATGATGGCCAGGTCGGTGTCGGCGATGCACCAGCGGCCGAACAGGTAGGGCCCCTCGATCACGCGTTCGGCCAGGTGCACCAGCTTGTCCGCCGCCGCCTGGGCGGCGGGGGATAGCGGCTGTTCGGCACGTTTGTAGAAGACGGTGTAGGTGCTGCGTTCTTCCCGCAGCGCGCCCAGGTCGCTGCGCACCCAGGCCTGGATCTGGCGGGCGATGGCGCGTTTCTGCGGCAGCACCGGGTACAAGGCGCGGTGCTCGGGGGCGGGGAACATCTCTTCCAGATATTCGGTGATGGCGCTGGACTCGGTCAGCATGAAGTCGTTGTGCACCAGGCAGGGCACGCGGCCGGTCAGGGCCTTGCCGGTGTAAGCCAGCTCCTTGTTCTTGCCGGCTTCCAGGTCCACGGTCTCCATGTCGAAGTCGAGGCCTTTTTCGCGCAGGGCGACGAAGGCGGAAATGGCGTAGGGGCTGGTGAACTGGCTGTCCACGTATAGTTTGAGGCTCATCGTGCGGCTCCGGCTTAGTTATATTTATTCACATGGTATGCCTTGCTTCGTGCTTGCCAAAACGATATATTTTCTATGGCCTTGCTAATTTTATTCACATGAGACTTCCCAATCTTTCCGCCCTGCGCGCCTTTGAGGCAGCGGTGCGCCACGAGAATTTCTCGCGGGCGGCGGCGGAACTGTGCCTGACGCATGGCGCCATCAGCCACCAGGTACGGGGGCTGGAGGAGGAGCTGGGCGTGCAGCTGTTTATCCGCAATGGGCGGCAGGTGACGGCGACGCCGGAGGCGCGGCGCTATGCGGAGACGGTGGCGCGCTGCCTGGCGGAGCTGGCGGATGGGGCGGCGGAACTGCGTCCGCCCGAGGGCGTGCAGCGCCTGAGCGTGACGGCCATCCCTTCGTTTGCGGCGCGCTGGCTGGCGCCCCGGCTGGGGCAATTCATCGACCAGCATCCGAATATCGAGGTGATTTTGCAGGCCAGCGGGCAGCTGCAGGACCTGGTGCGGGAAGGGATCGATGTCGGTATCCGCTTTGGACGCGGCAAGTATCCGGGGCTGGATGTGGAGCGGCTGATCGGGGAGATTTACTACCCGGTAGTAAGTCCTCGCTATCGCTGTGGACAACTGCCAGCTTGTCCACAAGACCTGGCACAAGCGACTTTGTTGCGCTCAAATGAGCCATGGGCGCCCTGGTTCCGGGCGGCCGGACTCGCGCTGCCGGAGCCTTCCGGCGGCGTAATGTTCGAGGATTTGTCGATGCTGATCCGCTCCGCCGTCGATGGCGACGGGGTGGCGCTGGTGCGCCATATCGTGGCGATGCAGGAAATTGCGTCGGGCCAGTTGGTGCGGCTGTTCGATATCGCCACACCTTGCCCGGATGACTACTACCTGGTGAGCCCGCCCGCCGCCCTGCAAAAGCCGCAGGTGCGGGCGTTCCGCGAGTGGCTGAAGGCGGAAATCGCCCGCAGCCAGCTGCTTACCGGACCTTAGAGGACCATCTTGACCATCGGGTGGCCCGACAGCGCGCGGTAAATATTATCCAGCTGCTCACGGCTGGTGGCGCGCACGGTCACGGTCAGGCTGGTGTAATTGCCCTTGGCGGATGGACGCGATTCCAGCTTACCTTCGTGGAAAGTCGGATCGTGCTCGACCACCACTTCGATAATCGTAGCGGCGAAGGCGTCGTGGCTAGCGCCCATCACCTTGATCGGGAAGTCGCTCGGATACTCGATGAGGGACTCTTCAGGCGGGATGGGATTCATCATGATTTTTCCAATCTTGTAACAACAAAAAAAAGACCCGGCGCGGTGCGAGTCGCGCCGGGTTCCATTTTACCTCGTTACGCATATGGCCCCGATGGGCCATATTTCAAGTTCAGGCCGCTTCTGGCGCTTTGTTTGAGAGGCGCTGCAGGCGCTCCAGGGCGGACTCGGTGCCGCTTGCCGGGTTGGCGACGGATTTGCGGATCGCTTCGATTTCGGCGGCCTGGTCGTAAGGGCGCTGGCCGATATCGGAGACGATTTTCATGCCTTCGGCTTCGTTGGCGATCGACTGGGCGCGCTTGGTCAGCGCGTTCAGGGCGCTGGTGTTGCCGCGCATGCCGGACAAGCTGGCCAGCTGGCTCTGGCGCTCGGCGCGCACTTCCTGCAGGTCGCGCTGGGCCTTGGCCTGGGCCAGGGCTTGCATCGCTTTCTTGGCGGCGGCGTCGAAGTCGGCCAGCTGCTGCGACAGGGCGTCGACGATCTTCTGCAGTTCTTCCATATAGGCCTGGGCGTCGGCTTCTTCCTGGATTTCCTGCGGCAGGCGGTTCTTGTTGGCTTCCAGCTCGTCGCAGAACAGGTTGATCGTGGCTTCCGAAATCTGACCGGCGGCCAGGCGTTCGGCCAGGGTACCGGTGGCTTTTTCGTCGGTGTCGATCAGCTTGCGCAGGCGCACCACGTCGTCGCGTTCCTTGTTGAAGGCGGCACGGGCCTGGGCCAGCTTTTGCGCGGCGCTGCGCAGGGTGTCGGCCAGGCGGTCGCGGTCGGCCTCGGTCGCCGTTTCCGGGTCAAAACTGGCGATCGCTTCCGACACGCGGTCGCCCAGGGCGCCAAAGTGCTTGGAAATCAGTCGTGCAGTCAGGGCCCAGCCATTCGAGTTGCTCATTTTGTGCATCCTTTCAGTTGTTAGTTCAATGTGCGGCGGTCGCTTACTGGACGACCAGCCGTTCCTGCTCAACCGCGATTCCCACTACAAAGTCGACGTGAATCGCGCGTTTCCTTGCATCGCCGTTCACGCTCTGGAGGATCTCCGTCGTGATCAGCAAATATTCCTTGCTTCCATCGCCTAGCCGGCGGGCGTAGGGCATGAAGTAGAGCTGCTGCTTCAGGCCCTGCATGCCGCTGGCGTCGTCAATGCGGGTTTCGGTGCCGGTGAAGGGCGCGACGAAACCTGCTTCCGGGTCGCCCACGTCGCGCTCGAAGTCCAGCGCTTCGTCGTCGCCGAAGGCGGTGGCGAGTTCGGCAGCGTCGTAGCCACTTTCTTCCAGCTGGGCGCGCCACAGGGCGAAGTTCAGGTCGCCCAGGCCGCTGCCGGCGGCGCCGGTGTAGGCATCCTGGTCTTCCGCCGTGGTGGGGATGACCCTCGCCAGCTGGGTGCAGTACAGGATTTCCTTCACGGCGCCCTGTTCGTCCACATACAGCTGGAGGAACTTTTCGCGGTCGTCGTCGTCGCCTTTGGCCAGGTAGTAGCGGTAGAGGCGGCCGGCCATCGACAGCTTGAACTGGGAAATGGCCAGGATCCGGGTGTCTTCCGCGTCCGGCAGGGCGACCAGGGAGCCGTTGGCGTTGGCGCGCAGCAGGGGCGACATTTGCAGGGTCACCAGGCTGCCGATCCTTGCGCCCAGCGGCAGGCCGCGGTCTTCGGCTTGCGGCGCGTCGCCCTCTACGCCGTGGCGCTTGGCGCCGCCGCGGAGGTAATCGAATGCGTCTTTCCAGCCCATTTCCTCAGTTCCTTTCAAACGAATAGTTGGCGTTCTTTTTTACTGCTTGTGCCCCGGACATCAGGCGGAAGGCTTTCCACACCAGCCACACCATGCCGCCGATGAGCAGCAGGACGGCGAGCTTGGCGATGATGCTGGCTTCGCTTGCGGCCGGTTTGGCGGCGCGGTCAGCCGTCGGGGCCTGAGCCGGGGCCGGGGTGACGCGGGTAGCGTCGGCGCCCGCTGCGCTTACCTCGGCGGCGGCTGCGATATCGCTGGCGCCCGCTGCGTCCGCCATAGCGCCGGTGGACTGGGCTGTAGGTAACGGTTGCGCCGCTGGCGGCGCTGCTGCATGGCCGTCGGTCGCGCGGCCCAGCATGAAGCCGCCGATGCCCCACAACCAGCCGTTGTTGCTGTCGCGGACGATTACAGGGGCGGCCGCGCTGGTGGCGCCGCCGATTGGTGCGCCGTGCTGGGCGTAGCCGCCATTGCCGGAACTGCGGCCGCTGCCGCCGGGCAGGACCGGGTTTAGCGGGGGCAGCGGGGACACGGAGCCGCCTGCGGCCGCCGTGGCGCCGGCTGCTGCGCCGGCGCCGGTTGCGCCGTAGCCGGACATGCCCTGACGGTTGCCCGACGCTGCGCTGTCGGCATAACGGCGCGAGTCATAGGTGCGCAGGGCCTGGTCCTGGGCAGCTTTGCGCTCCAGGTCGCGCGACATGGCCGACTCGCGCTGTGGCGTGCGCGCCGCGGTGGGCGGCGGCGCCTGGCGCTTGCCGAAGCTGCCGAACGCCGGCTGGCGCGGAGCGCCGATGCTGCGCGTCGCGGTGCTCTTGCCCGAGGAAAAGCCGCCCCGGAACGAGCCGCTGGGCCGGGCGTCGACCGGGTTGGCGACCAGGATTGCCACCACCACAACCCAAAGTGCCGCGAAGCGTGTGCGAGTTAACATGAATTTCACCGTTGTCAGGTAGTTAAACTTTCGATGAAAATCAGCATATCGTTCCAACCAACGCACTGCATCGGTAAAAAAAGGCTAGCTTCACCATGACTAAGAAATACCTGGACATGAACCAACACGACGCGCTCTACAAGGTGGCGCGCACTTTCCCCGGCGGCATCGAGGCGCTGGCCCTGCAAATGGGCATCTCGGCCAACGTGCTGCGCAACAAGCTGGCACCGACCATTGCTTCGCATTACCCTTCGTTCGAAGAGGTGTCGACCATCATTGACCTGTGCCACAAGGCTGGCGTGCACGAGGCGATGATGCCGCTGCACGCGCTGCTGACGCGGCATGGCATGGCGGCTTTCATCGTGCCGGTACCGGAGGAGGTCAGCAGCGACGACCTGTCGCAGACGGTCTGCAAGGTGATGGCCCAGGTGGGCGCGGTGGCGGAAGCGGTGTCGGTGGCCTTACTCGACGGTAAGGTAACGGAGGCGGAAGCGGACTTGATCGAGCGCGAGTTCCACGGTGCGCTGTCGGCGCTGGGCGAGTGGCGCGAGCGGATCCGCCAGCGCGCGCGGATTGGCAAGTAAAAAAAACGCCAGCCTTAGTGAGGATGGCTGGCGGAAAATCTCTTACAACATCAGGATAGGCGGCAAAACCGGTTAACGCACGCGTTCTTTCTGGTTGTCGTCGCGTTCTTCGCGGCGCTCACGGCCTTCGCGGCGCTGCTGGGGTTGCTGCTGCGGCTGGGCTTGCGGCGGTGGCGCCATCTGGGCCGGACGCGGCTGAGCCATCTGCGGCGGCGGCGCCATCTGCGGCTGCTGGATTTCGCGGCGGCCACGGTCCTCACGCACTTCACGTACTTCCCGCTCCTGGCGCGCCTCGTGGCGTGGCTCCGGACGAGGTTCGGCACGCATTTCGGCACGCGGCTCAAAGCGCGGCTGAGGCTGCTGGACCTGTGGCATCGGCTGCATTTGCTGCTGGGCCGGTGGCGCGGCCATTTGCATCGCCGGTTGCGGCTGGGTGCTGGTCACCGAGCGCCGCTGCTCGTTGCGGTTGCGCCATGGGGTGCGGTCCTCGTCATCGCCGCGCTGCATATTGGCGCGCGGTTGCGGCTGGGGCTGCTGCTGAGGCTGGGCCTGCAGTTGCGGCAGCTGGCGCGGCTGCTCGTGGCGTTCTTCGCGGATCAGGCGGTCCGGGCCGCGCAGCTCGGGACCGCGGTCGAGCGAGCGATCCACGTTACGGTCGACGCCGCGCTCAACGATGCGTTCGCGGTTGCCACGGTTATCGCGGTCGTCACGGTCGTTGCGGTCGCCACGGTTCTGCCATTCCTGGCGCCCTGGGCGTACCTGGCTGGCGGTCACCTGCGGCGGGGTCACCATTTGCGGCACATTGCGCACGTCCTGCGGGGTCACGCGCGCCACGTTGGTGACCGAAATGCGGCGGCCATGGTCGAATTGCTCGCGCGGCAGGGCAGTTACGCCGTCGCGGCGGCCATCGTGGTTGCGGTCTTTGTAGCGGTCATGCCAGCGGTCGTTGGTACGGTGGTTCCACACCAGACGGCGTTCAAAGTCGGAAGAAACCCGGTAGCCCGGGACATAGCGGTCACGCGGGGTGAGCGGGTACCAGCCCACCGCCGGACCGGAGCGGCCGGAGCTGAAGCTCACGCTCCAGTTGTTGCCGCCAACCCAGCCCACCAGGGCTGGCGACCAGACCGGACGGCCAACGAAGCGGCCGGGCGTCCAGCACCAGCGGCCACCCACCACGACCCAGCGGCCGTAGTGGAACGGGGCATAGCCCCAAGGCGAGTTATCAACCCAGGTCCAGCCCCAAGGCGAAACCCAGACCCAGCGGCCATCGCGGTAAGGCGCCCAGCCAACCGGCACGGCGCGCGGGAACCAGACGGTGCCATATTCGCGGTCTTCAACCCAGTTACCGTACTGGTCCAGGTCTTCGTAGCCGGTCATGTCGGTCGGCACATAGCGCGAGGCTACCAGGCCTTCATCGCGGCGGTCGCGGGAAGTCACCCAGTCATCGAAACGGTCGCGCACGGCCAGCGCGGTGAAAACGTCGTCCCCGCGCACTTCCACACGCTTGCCCGCACGGGCGCTCAGCATGGTTCCAGCGCCGTCCACCCGCACATTGCCGATGAAGACATTGACGACGGTGGTGTCGGGGGCGCGCTCGGTATCGACGCGGAAAGCGCCCGGCTCGGTCATGGTGATACGTGCCTGCGGCGTGGTGAATTCGAATTCATTGATCATGGCAGGATCGCGCAGGCGCACGCTGGCGGTGCCGTAGTTCAGGCGCAAGCGCAAACGCTCGTCATCCAGCTGCTCCACCTCGATGTCGGAGTCGCCATCCAGGCGCACGGCGGCCGAGCCAACCCGGAATTCCGCGCGGGCGCCGGGGGCGGTGGTCAGATGGTTATCGCTGGTGACCGGCCAATTCATGAGGTTGCCAGTCTCTTCCTCACCATTGACCAGCATGGTCACCTTGCCTTCGGTGACGGTGACGCGACCCACCCGGGCGGGTGGGTCGGCCATGGCAACGGTGGATACGGCAACCAGGGCTGCCAGCATCAGGAAGTGCAGGATCTTGCGGCTCATGTCTCTACTCCAGGGAGATTTTTTGTTTTTATTTAACGCTTGGGGAGCCGAAGCGACGACGCAAGTTACAAAGATTTTCAAATAGGCGTGAAGCGCTGCACCTGCTTGCCGTCGACCTCGATCACCTCGAAAAATACCTCGCGCGGGCGACACCAGATGGTGCCGTTGGCGGCCTTGTACACGATCATCGTGCTGTGGTCGGACTCCAGCGTGGCTTCGCACACCAGCTCATAGAGACCGCCTTTGTAGTGCCGGAACTGGGTCGTCATGCCTGTGCAGCTCCCCGCTTGACGAAGAACAGCGCACCGCCGATCAGCATCAGCAAACCGCCAAATATGCGATTTTGCATCTTGATGGCAGCAGATTCGCGGAAGAAGCGCTGCATTGACGACGCCAGGAAGGCGTAGCTGTGCATCACCACCAGGTCGATCACGAACATGGTCGCGGCCAGGATCGCCAGCTGCAGCAGCACCGGCTCATGCTGGTTAATAAACTGCGGCAGCACCGCCACCATGAAGATGATGCCTTTCGGGTTGGTGGCATTGGTCAGGAAGCCGGTCATGAAGCGCTTGCGGAACGATGGCAGGGCGGTTTGCGCGGCCTGGATGCCCTCGCCGGCGGCGACCTTGGCACGCCACTGGCTCAGGCCAAGCCAGATCAGGTACATGGCGCCCACCGTCTTCACCACGCTGAACGCGAATTCGGACGCGATCAGCAGCGAGCCCACACCCGCGCCGGCAATCGCCAGCACCAGCAGCAGCCCAAGCTGCAGGCCAAGGATGGTGGCCGATGTGCGCTTCACGCCATAGGACAAACCATGCGACATTGACAATACCGCGCCCGATCCGGGCGAGACAGCGATGATGCTGGCGGCGATCACAAAGGTGATCCAGGTGGTGAAATTCATGACCGATTACCGACGAGAAAAGAATTCATTGTAGCGCTGAAGCCGCCCGCTGGCAGCGGCGGCATGTTAGATTGTCGATCCTGTAATTTTTCTTTTGGAGTTAGACGAATGGCCGGTTCCAGCCTGCTTGCACTGATCGACGATATTGCCACCATCCTGGACGATGTGGCTGCCATGAGCAAAGTGGCGGCCAAAAAGACCGCGGGTGTGCTGGGCGACGACCTGGCGCTGAATGCGCAGCAGGTGGCGGGCGTCAATGCTGACCGAGAATTGCCCGTGGTGTGGGCGGTGGCCAAAGGCTCCATGCTCAACAAGGCGATCCTGGTACCGGCCGCGCTGGCGATCAGCGCGTTTGCGCCTTGGGCCATCACGCCGCTGCTGATGCTGGGTGGCGCCTACCTGTGCTTCGAGGGCTTCGAGAAGATCGCCCACAAGCTGCTGCACTCCAAGGCGGAAGACGACCAGCACCACAAGGAACTGCTGCAAGCCAACCAGAGTGTTGACTTGATGGCCATGGAAAAGGAAAAGATCAAGGGCGCCGTGCGTACCGACTTCATCCTCTCGGCGGAAATCATCGTGATCGCCCTGGGTACCGTGGCGGCAGCGCCGTTCCTGCAGCAAGTGACTGTGCTGATCGGCATTGCCGTTGCCATGACCATCGGCGTGTACGGCCTGGTGGGCGCCATCGTGAAGATGGACGATGCCGGCCTCTACCTGAGCAAGCGCGGCGGCGCTGGCACCCAGGCGGTCGGCGCGTTCCTGCTGAGCGCAGCGCCCAAGCTGATGAAATTCCTCTCGGTAGCGGGTACGCTGGCCATGTTCATGGTCGGCGGCGGCATCCTGACCCACGGCATCCCCGGCGCGCACGACGTGATCCACCACGCCGCCGAAGCAATGGGCTCGGTCGCCGGCGTCGGCCCTCTGCTGGCCGCCATCACCCCGACCACCCTGGACGCCATCGCAGGCGTGGTCGCCGGCGCCCTGGTGCTGGCCGTGGTGACCATCGGCAGCAAGCTGTTGAGTTCGGTCAAACGCTAAGCGGCGCTAATCTGGTCTCATTGGCAGACGGCGGCCACCCGGCCGCCACTCGCCAAGGAGACTACATGACCATCCCCGCCCGCCCCTCCGCCGCATTCGTCGGCGCATCCTGGGCAGCCCTGCTGCTCGGCACCTTCACCTTCCTCGCCGGCCTCTGGAACGCCACCATGCAGCTCAACGAAAAGGGCTATTACCTGACCTTGTTACTGTATGGCCTGTTTGCCGCCGTGGCGGTGCAAAAGAATGTGCGTGATATTTCGGCAATGCCGGCAGAAGCTGGCTGAGGGCTACCACTCTGGCCGGGCGCCCAACCCGGCCAGATTTGATCTACATCATTAAAATTGCGCGCCTAAGTCCCTAGACTTATCCCTGTGATCTTGCGTTATGGCAAGAAATTCAACAGGGAGCGCATGATGCGTAAGAATTTACCGGTAAGCAACAACGAAGTCGAACTCGACGAAGACCAGGCCATCGTCTCCAAGACTGATCTGGATGGCAATATTGTCTACGTCAATCCTTACTTCGAGCACATCAGCGGCTACTGCGCTGAGGAGCTGATCGGTCAGCCGCAAAACATCATCCGCCACCCGGACATGCCGGTGGAAGCGTTCGCCGACCTGTGGCACACGATCCGCGCCGGCATCCCCTGGACCGGCCTGGTGAAGAACCGTTGCAAGAACGGCGACTTCTACTGGGTCAAAGCCAATATCACCCCGATCAAGGAAAACGGCCGCACCATCGGCTATATGTCGGTGCGCACCAAGGCCGAACGCCGCCAGGTGGCGGAAGCAGCCGAGGCTTACCGCAAGATCGTTTCCGGCGCCAAGAATATCCGCATCAAGAACGGCCAGATCGTGCACCTGGGCCTGGCCAACCTGGTCGCGCGCCTGAGCCACGTTTCGCTGGCAATGCGCATCTGGCTGGCCACCAGCCTGGTCAACGTGCTGCAGATCGCGGTCTGCCTGGCCGCCCTGTTCGCCGACGGCACCAGCGACGTGACCCGCTACGGGATCTTCGGCGCCACCGCCTTCGGCTTCCTGATCAACGTCTTCCTGTGGTACACGCTGCGCACCGGCATGCTGCAGCCGCTGGGTCGTGCACTGGACGGCGCGCGCCTGATCGCCGCCGGCGACCTGACCGGCTCCTTCGACACCGACAGCACCGACGAAGTGGGCCAGCTGCTGCGCGCGCTGCAGCAAATGAATAACAACCTGATCGCCACCATCCGCGACGTACGCTTCAACATCGACGCCATGGCCGTGGCGACCAAGCAGATCGCCGCCGGCAACGCCGACCTGGCTGGCCGCACCGAATCGCAAGCCGCCAGCCTGGAAAAGACCGCCTCCAGCATCGAGGAATTCTCCTCGACCGTTAAGGCCAATGCAGATAACTCGATGGAAGCCAACAACCTGGCCGTGAATGCCTCCGACGTGGCGGTGCAGGGCGGCGAGATCGTTTCGGAAGTCATCGCCACCATGGACGAAATCAACACTTCATCCAAGCGCGTGGTCGACATCATCGGCCTGATCGAAGGCATCGCCTTCCAGACCAACATCCTGGCACTGAACGCCGCGGTGGAAGCGGCACGCGCCGGTGAACAGGGCCGCGGCTTTGCCGTAGTGGCAGGCGAGGTACGCAACCTGGCGCAGCGTTCCTCGGCCGCCGCGAAAGACATCAAGCAGCTGATCGAAGTCTCGGTCGGCAAAGTCAGCACCGGCATGGAACGCGCCCAGCGCGCCGGCGCCACCATGGACCAGGTGGTGACCTCGGTCAAACAGGTGACCAGCATCATGCACGAAATCTCCACCGCCTCGCGCGAGCAGAGTATCGGCGTGGACCAGGTCAACCAGGCCGTCAACCACATGGACCAGGTGACGCAGCAAAACGCCGCGCTGGTCGAGGAAGCCGCCGCAGCGGCAATCAGCCTGGCCGACGAAGCCGGCCACCTGCGCGACGCCTTCAGCCTGTTCAAATTTGAACGCACCCGCCAAGCGCGCCTGGCGGCTGTCTCTTCGGCACGCGGCGCGCAAACCCGCCAGGCGCCGAAACGCCTGGCCGCTTAATCCCGCACGAGAACAACTATGAATACCATCGCCGAACCATCCGTCCAATTCGATGCAGAACTGATCAGCCGTTTGAGCACTTCGGGCCCGCGCTACACTTCCTACCCGACTGCCGACCGCTTCAAGCCGGACTTCGGCCACACCCGCTTCCTGGAAGCGCAAGCCGGCCTGCGCATGCGCGGCGCCCGCGCCCCGCTGTCGCTGTATGTGCATATCCCGTTCTGCAATGTGGTGTGCTACTACTGCGCCTGCAACAAGGTGGTGACCAAGGACCGCAGCAAGGCCGTGACTTACCTCGGCTACCTGAAACAGGAAATCGATATGCAGGGCAAGCTGTTCGCCGGTATGAACCGCGTCGAGCAGCTGCATTTCGGCGGCGGCACCCCGACCTACCTGGATGACGACCAGATGGGCGAGCTGCTGGCCCATATGCGCAAGCACTTCGAGTTCGCGCCGGATGCTGAAGGCGAGTACTCGATCGAGATCGATCCGCGCACCGTCGATGCGGAACGTATCCGCACTCTGCGCTCGCAGGGCTTCAACCGCGTCAGCATGGGCGTGCAGGACTTCGATCCGGATGTGCAGAAAGCCGTCAACCGCATCCAGCCTGCGCACGAAACGCTGGCCGTGATCCAGGCCGCGCGCGATGCCGGCTTCCGCTCGATCAGCGTGGACCTGATCTACGGCCTGCCGAAGCAGAACCTGACCACCATGCAGGCCACGATGGACAAGGTGATCGAGGCCGACCCCGACCGCATCGCGCTGTACAACTACGCGCACATGCCGCACCTGTTCAAGCCGCAGCGCCGTATCGCGGAAGACGAACTGCCTTCGCCTGCGATGAAGCTGGACATGCTGGCCCTGTGCATCGAGCGCCTGACCGCGGCGGGCTATGTCTACATCGGCATGGACCATTTCGCCAAACCGAACGACGACCTGGCCGTGGCGCAGCGCCAGGGCCGCCTGCACCGCAACTTCCAGGGCTATTCGACCCATGCGGAAACCGATCTGGTGGCGCTGGGCGTATCGGCGATCAGTTCGGTGAACGGCACCTACAGCCAGAACGAGAAGACGCTGGACGACTACTATGCACAGCTGGATGAAGGCCGCCTGCCGATCGCGCGCGGCTATGCGATGGATAACGACGACCGGCTGCGCCGCATGGTAATCCAGAACCTGATGTGCAACTTCGAGCTGTCGATTTCGGCGCTGGAGCTGGGTTATCCGATCCGCTTCAAGCAGTACTTTGCGCGCGAGATCGAGCAGCTGCGCGAGTTCGAGCGCGACGGCCTGCTGGCGATTGAGGATGACTGGATTTCCGTCACGCCGAAGGGCCGACTGCTGATCCGCAACATCTGCATGGTGTTCGACCGCCACCTGGCGCAGGACCGCGCAGCCGGTACCGCGCCGGGGCAGGTGCAGCCGCTGCGCTTCTCGCGCACGATCTGAGGGGGCCATGAACCTGTTGCCTGTCCTGATTGCCGGCCTGGCCGGCAGTGTGCATTGCGCCGGCATGTGCGGCGGCATCGTCGGCGCGTTCAGCGTTGGCGCGCCGCGCAGCGGCGGCGCAAGCGCACGCGTGATTCCAATCGCGCAAGCGGGGGCAGGCACGATGGCTATCGCAGCGTCGGCGAGCGCGCATGTGGTGGCCTATAACGCTGGCCGTATCGGCAGCTATATGCTGGCGGGCGCCGTCGCTGGCGGCCTGGCCGGCAGCGTTGCCAGCCTGGCGCGCTTGTCGGCCTTCCAGCAGGCCGGCTACTGGATGGCCAACCTGATGCTGATCGCCATGGGCCTGTACCTGATGGACGCCTGGCGCGGCCTGGCGCGCGTGGAAGCAGCCGGCGGCGTGCTGTGGCGCCGGCTGCAGCCGCTGGTCAAGCCGCTGCTGCCAATGGACACGCCGCTGAAGGCGCTGGCTCTCGGCGGCTTGTGGGGCTGGGTTCCGTGCGGCATGGTCTACAGCATGCTGCTGACCGCCATGCTGAGCGGCTCGGCGCTGGATGGCGCGCTGGCCATGGGTGCCTTCGGCCTGGGCACGCTGCCGATGCTGCTGGCCATGGGCATGGCCGGCGCCAAACTGCGCCAGTACCTGCAGCAGCAGGCGGTCCGCGTGGCCTGCGGGCTGCTGGTGCTGGGATTCGGACTGCTCGGCATGGCCCGCACGGCCAGCGGCAGCCAGCATGGCTGGCTCGATATCCTTTGCCTGACGGTGCAGCCATGATGATGAACGAGATTGCAGCTTGCTTCCATTGCGGCCAGCCGGTGGCGGCGAGCGCCGACTGGCATGTGAACATTGAAGGCGTGGCGCGGGCAATGTGCTGCCCGGGCTGCGCAGCTGTCGCACAAACCATCGTCGATATCGGACAGGCCAGCTATTACCGCGAACGCGCCGGTTACGCGACTGGCCCGGAGCAGGCCGGCGCGCCCCCTCCGGCTCTCGCGCTGCCGGAGGACGACCCGAACATCATCGACGACGGCGATGCGCGCGAAACCACTCTGCTGGTGGAAGGCATCCGCTGCGCCGCCTGCGTATGGCTGATCGAGCATCGCCTGCGCCAGGTCGACGGCGTGCAGCAGGCCAGCCTGAACGTCGCCACCGAGAAGCTGTTCATCCGCTGGCACAAGGACAAGACCACCGCCGCCGCGCTGCTGGAGGCGGTGCGCAGCATCGGCTACAACGCCTGGCCCTACGACGCCACACGCCACGACGCGCAGCTGCAGAAAGCCAGCCGCACGCTGGGCCGCCAGCTGTTCGTGGCCGGGCTGTCGATGATGCAGGTGATGATGTACGTGGCCCCCGAGTACATGGCGGGCGACGACGGCACGCTGGATGCCGGCATGGCGAGCCTGATGCGCTGGGCCAGCCTGCTCCTGACCCTGCCCGCCATCGCCTACTCCGCGCAGCCCTTCCTGAAGGGCGCCTGGGCCAGCCTGAAAGCCCGCGCGCTGGGCATGGACGTGCCGGTGGCGCTGGGCATCATGGCTGCCTTTGCCGGCAGCGCCGTGTCCACCGTGCGCGGCGCGGGCGAAGTGTATTACGACTCGGTCACCATGTTTATCTTCCTGCTGCTGGCCAGCCGCTACCTCGAGATGGTGGCGCGCCGCAAGGCCGCCAGCGCGCTGTCGCGCCTGCGCCATGCGGTGCCGGAGATGGCGATACGGCTGGCCTGCTGGCCTGATTCGCGCGAGGCGTCTGCAGTACCGGCGAGCGCGCTGGCGCCCGGTGACCATATCGCGGTCAAAGTGGGCGAGGCGGTGGCAGCCGATTGCGTGGTGGCCGATGGCAGCACTGCGGTTGACCTGTCGCTGCTGACCGGCGAGAGCGCGCCGCAGCGCAAGAACGTTGGCGATGCCATTCCCGGTGGCGCGGTCAATGCGGGCAGCCCGCTTGTGCTGCGCGTTGTGAAGCCAAGCCGCGACAGCACCCTGGCCGGCCTGCTCAAGCTGATCGAACGCGCAGGCAGCGCCAAGCCGCAGATCGCGCAATGGGCGGATCGCACGGCGTCATGGTTCGTGGCGGCGCTGCTGTTGTTCGCAGCGGCCAGCTTTGGCTTCTGGTATTGGTACGACGCGGCGCGCGCATGGCCGGTGGCGATTGCGGTGCTGGTGGTGTCGTGCCCTTGCGCTTTGTCGCTGGCCACGCCGTCGGCGCTGGCGGCTGCTACTGACCGCCTGCTTGGAAAAGGGGCGCTGGTGGTGCAGCCGCATGTGCTGGAAACCCTGCACCGCGCTACCCATATCGTTTTCGACAAGACTGGCACGCTGACCGAAGGGCGGCCCACCGTGCAGAGTGTGGATGCCATCGACGGCGCGCGCATCATCGGCATCATGCGCGTGGCGGGGGCGTTGGAGGCTGGCAGTGCGCACCCGATTGCGCGCGCCATCAGCGCGGCGGCTGCGATGCATGGCGCTGGCGGGTCAGGCGCGACCGGACTGCAGGAGCTGGCGGGGCAGGGCATGGAAGGGGTGGTCAACGGCGTGCGCTACCGCCTCGGGACCGCTGCCTACGTCGCCGGCATCACCGGCAGTACCGCACCGGCCATGGGCAGCGCTAACGGGGCCGGCGCGGCGGGAGGCACGCCGATGACGACGGTCTGGCTGGGTATGCATGGCCGCTGGCTGGGTCGCTTCCTGATCAGCGATGCGCTGCGGCCGGACGCGCGGGCGACGGTGGAGTTCTTCCAGCGGCGGGATAAGCAGGTCGTCTTGCTCAGCGGCGACCAGCAGCGGCTGGCGGCGAGCGTGGCAGCGCAGTTGGGGATCAGCGAAGCGCACGGCGACTGCATGCCGGACGCCAAACTGGCCTACGTACAGGCCCTGCAAGCGCAAGGCGCCGTGGTGGCGATGGTCGGAGACGGCATCAACGACGCCGCAGTGCTGAGCGCGGCCGATGTCTCCTTCGCCATGGGCAGCGGTGCAACGTTGGCACAAGTGCACGCCGACTGCGTGCTGCTCGACGCCCGCCTGCCGCTGCTGACCGACACGGCACGTACCGCCGGCAAAACCATGCGCGTGATCCGCCAGAACCTGGCCTGGGCCACGCTGTACAACATCGTTGCCATTCCGGCAGCTGCCCTGGGCATCCTGAATCCCTGGCTGTCCGGCGTTGGCATGGCGGCCAGCTCCGCCATCGTCATCCTCAACGCGCTACGGCTGCGAAGGAGTTAAGAAAATGGAATCCCTTTACCTGCTCATCCCCATCAGCGTCGCCCTCGTCTTCGGCGCACTGTGGCTGTTCTTCAAAGCCTCCGACGACGGCCAATTCGACGATATGGTCGGTCCGGCCATGCGAGTTTTACAGGACAACGACCGGATTTGATCCACGTCATGTTTTTTTGAAGTGCTCCTCGGTAACCTTTGAAATACCTCATCAAAGTGTCTCCCTGGAGAATTCAAAGTGGATCAATCACTGGACTACAACTACAAGGTCGTGAAGCAATTCGCGATCGCCACCATCGTGTGGGGCGTTGTGGGCATGCTGGTCGGCGTCATCATCGCCGCCCAGTTGGCCTGGCCCGCCCTCAACCTCGACATCCCCTGGCTGACTTACGGCCGCCTGCGTCCACTGCACACCAATGCAGTCATCTTCGCGTTCGGCATCAGCGGACTGTTCGCCACCTCGTACTACGTGGTGCAGCGCACCTGCCAGGTACGTTTGTTCTCCGACAAGCTGGCCGCCTTCACCTTCTGGGGCTGGCAAGCCGTGATCCTGGCCGCCGTGGTCACCCTGCCAATGGGTTTCACCCGCGGCAAGGAATACGCGGAACTGGAATGGCCAATCTCGATCCTGATCGCCGTGGTGTGGATCGCCTACGCCGTGGTGTTCTTCGGCACCATCATCAAGCGCAAGGTCAAGCACATCTACGTCGCCAACTGGTTCTTTGGCGGCTATATCCTGGCGGTTACCCTGCTGCACGTGGTGAACTCGATGTCGATGCCGGCTTCGCTGTTCAAGTCCTACTCCATGTACACCGGCGTGCAGGACGCGATGATCCAGTGGTGGTACGGCCATAACGCGGTGGGCTTCATCCTGACCGCCGGCTATCTGGGCATGGTGTACTACTTCATCCCGAAACAGGCCGAGCGCCCCGTGTACTCCTACAAGCTGTCGATCGTGCACTTCTGGGCGCTGATCTTCACCTATATGTGGGCCGGCCCGCACCACCTGCAATACACCGCGCTGCCTGACTGGGCGCAGTCGCTGGGCATGGTGTTCTCCCTGATCCTGCTGGCGCCAAGCTGGGGCGGCATGATCAACGGCATCATGACCCTGTCCGGCGCCTGGCACAAGCTGCGCACCGACCCGATCCTGAAGCTGATGATCGTCTCCCTGTCGTTCTACGGCATGGCCACCTTCGAAGGCCCGATGATGTCGATCAAGACCGTCAACGCACTGTCGCACTACACCGACTGGGGCATCGCCCACGTGCACGGCGGCGCATTGGGCTGGGTCGGTTTCATCACCATGGGCTCGATCTACTACCTGATCCCGCGCCTGGCAGGCCAGGACAAGATGTACTCGACCAAACTGATCGACGTGCACTTCTGGGTCGCCACCATCGGCGTTGTGCTGTACATCGCCGCACTGTGGATCGCCGGCGTGATGCAGGGCCTGATGTGGCGCGCAGTGAATGCCGACGGCACCCTGACCTACACCTTCGTGGAAAGCGTGAAAGCCAGCTATCCGTACTACGTGGTACGCGTGGTCGGCGGCCTGCTGTACCTGGGCGGCATGTGCGTCATGGCCTACAACGCCTGGATGACCCTGAAGGGCCGCGAAACCCCACGTGCACGCATCCCTGAACTGAGCCTGGCGGCATAACGGAGTTGAATATGAAATTTTCCCATGAATGGATTGAGAAGAATCCCTGGCTGCTGATCGTGCTGGTCACGCTGGTGGTATCGGTGGGCGGCGCGGTGGAGATCATCCCGCTGTTCTTCCAGAAGTCGACCACGGAACCGGTGGCGGGCCTGAAGCCTTACTCCGCGCTGCGCCTGACCGGCCGCGACATCTACGTACGCGAAGGCTGCTACACCTGCCACTCGCAAATGATCCGCCCGTTCCGCGCCGAGACCGAGCGTTACGGCCACTACTCGGTGGCGGGCGAGTTTGTGTATGACCGCCCGTTCCAGTGGGGCTCCAAGCGCACCGGTCCCGACCTGGCGCGCGTGGGCGGCCGCTACTCCGACGAGTGGCACCGCACCCACCTGAACAACCCGCGCGACGTGGTGCCGGAATCGAATATGCCGAACTACCCGTGGCTGGCGAAGACCAAGCTGAAGCCGGAGGATGTGGTGCCGAAAATGCGCGCGCTGAAGCGCATGGGCGATCCGTACTCGGAAGAAGAGATCGCAGCGGCGCCGGCCGAACTGGCCAACAAGACGGAAGAGGATGCGCTGGTGGCTTACCTGCAAGGCCTGGGCACCCTGATCAAGACGAGGAACTGACATGGAAAACTTTTTTAGCAATGCGAGCAATGTGATGACGGTAATCTCCTTCGTCACCTTCCTCTGCATCGTCTGGTGGGCCGCCAGCGGCCACTGGGACGAAGCCGCGCAGCTGCCTTTCGCTGACGAGGAGAAGAAAAATGGCTGATTTCACCAGTGATTTCTGGAACCTGTACATCGTCGTCCTGACCGTGATCGGTATCGTGGGCTGCGGCGTGCTGCTGTGGTCCCAGTCCTCGGTCAAGGGCGCGGCCCTGAAGTCGGTGGACGGCAAAGTCGGCACCACCGGCCATATCTGGGACGAGGACCTGACCGAACTGAATACGCCGATGCCGCGCTGGTGGATGTGGCTGTTCTACCTGACCATCGCTTTCTCGATCGGCTACCTGTGGCTGTATCCGGGCCTGGGCAGCTACAAAGGTTCGCTGGGCTGGACTTCGACCGGTGAGCACAAGGAGGAACTGGCCAAGGCCGAGAAGGAATACGGCCCCCTGTTCGACAAGTACAAGAGCCAGGACCTGCAGGCGGTTGCTGCCGACCCGCAGGCACACGCCATCGGCGAGCGCCTGTTCCTGACCTACTGCGCGCAGTGCCACGGCTCCGATGCACGCGGCAACAAGGGCTTCCCCAACCTGGCTGACAAGGACTGGCTGTACGGCGGCGAGCCGAACACCATCAAGGAAACCATCATGAAGGGCCGCCACGGTGTGATGCCTCCGATGGGCGCCGCAGTGGGCTCGGAGAAGGATGTCGAGAACGTCGCGCAGTACGTCCTGAGCCTGTCGGACAGCACCCACGACCCGATCAAGTCGGTGATGGGCAAGTCCAAGTTCAGCGCCTGCATGGCCTGCCACGGCGCAGGAGGCAAAGGCAACCCTGCGCTGGGTGCGCCGAACCTGGCCGACAAGACCTGGCTGTACGGCGGCAGCGCCGAAACCGTCATGGAGACCATCCGCAAGGGCCGCAACAACACCATGCCGGCGTTCGAGGACTTCCTCGGCGAAGGCAAGGTGCATGTGCTGGCTGCCTACGTTTGGGGCCTGTCCAACCCACCTGTCAAAACTGCGATGAAGTAGAAGCACCATGAACGCCCCTGCACCACAAGTCATCAAGATGTACGCCAAGCGCGAGGATATCTTCCCGCGCGAGGTGAAAGGACACTACACCCGCCTGCGCTGGATTTGCCTGATCCTGACGCAGCTGGTGTTCTACGGCACCCCATGGCTGCAATGGAATGGCCGCCAGGCCATCCTGTTCGACCTGGTGCAGCGCAAGTTCTACATCTTTGGGCTGGTCTTGTGGCCGCAGGACTTCATCTACCTGGCAGCCATGCTGATCGCCTGTGCCTGGGGCCTGTTCCTGGTCACGGCGGTCGCAGGGCGCGTCTGGTGCGGGTATTCCTGCCCGCAGACGGTCTACACGGAGATGTTCCTGTGGATCGAACGCAAATTCGAAGGGTCGCGCAGCGCACAGATGCGCCTGAAGAAGGCGCCCCTGTCGTTCGACAAAGCCTGGCGCAAGGGCGGCAAGCATGCCGCCTGGCTGCTGCTGGCACTGTGGACCGGTTTCACCTTTGTCAGCTATTTCAGTCCGCTGCACAACCTGGCCCAGGAAGCCCAGACCTTCAACTTCGGCCCTTGGGAAACCTTCTGGGTGCTGTTCTACAGCTTTGCCACGTACGGCAACGCCGGCTGGATGCGCGAACAGGTGTGCAAATATATGTGCCCCTACGCCCGCTTCCAGAGCGCGATGTTCGACCGCGACTCCCTGATCATCACTTACGATGAAAAGCGCGGCGAACCACGCGGTCCGAAAGCCGGCGGTTCCTGCATCGATTGCTCGCTGTGCGTGCAGGTTTGCCCGGTGGGGATCGATATCCGCAAGGGGCTGCAGTATGAGTGCATCGGCTGCGCCGCCTGCATCGACGCCTGCGACATCGTAATGGACAAGATCGAGCAACCGCGCGGCCTGATCCGCTACAGCACCGACCGTGCCATGTCGCAGGGGCTGGGCGCGAAGGAGATCCGCAAGCGTGTGATGCGTCCACGCGTGCTGCTTTACACCGCCGGCCTGACGCTGTTCATCGCCGCCGTGTTCACCATGCTGGCCTTGCGCACGCCGCTCAAGATGGACGTGATCCGCGACCGCGGCTCGATGGGGCGGGAGGTGGAGAACGGCATGATCGAGAACGTGTACCGCTTGCAGATCATGAACACCACGGAGCAGGGCCACAGCTACCGCATCCGCGCCAGCGGGATCGACAGCCTGCAGGTTGCAGTGCCGGACGTGGTCGACGTGGGACCGACCGAAACCCGCGCCGTGCCGATCCGCCTGCGCGCCGATCACGGCAAAGGCGCGCCGGGCTCGAACAAGATTGCCATTGAGCTGACCGCAGTGGACGATCCGTCGCTGAGGGTCAGGGAAAAAGCGGTATTCATCGTACCGCGCTGAAGGAGCCAGATATGAACGTTACTACTGCCCCTTGGTACACCCACCGCTGGCCCTGGCTGCTGATGCTCGGTCCCGCCGTGGTGGCGGTGGCCGGTATCGCCACCAGCTACGTTGCCTTCACCAGCCAGGATGCGCTGGTGGTCGGCGATTACTACAAGAAGGGCAAGGCCATCAACCAGGACTTGCGGCGCGACCGTGCCGCCAGCGCGCTCGGCCTGTCCATCGAACTGCGCTACGACGCGGCGGAAGGCCTGCTGCGCGGCCATGTCGGCAGCGCACAGGCGCTTGCCGGGGAAACGCTGTCCTTGCGCCTGCAGCATGCCACCCAGCCGGCACGCGATATGGTGCTGCTGGCCCGTCCTGACGCGGACGGCAATTTCAGCGTGCCGCTGCCGATGCTGGAACGCTCGCGCTGGCAGGTGCTGGTCGAAGGCAAGGACCGCAGCTGGCGCCTCGAAGGCGCGTGGCAATGGCCGGCCGACCGCGCAATCGCAATCCGCGCTGACGCCGCCCCGACGCCGCTCGCGGCGCGCTAAGCAACCAGGTATTCGCGCGCGAGCGCCCTGGCCCGATGCAGGCGGCTCTTGGTAGCCGCCGTGCTCAACCCCAGTTCCTGCGCAATCTCCGCAATGCTCAACTCCTCAAAGTCGCGCAGCAGCACAATCTGCAAGTAATCGCGCGGCAGCGATTCCAGCGCCTGCACCACCTCCGTCCGCAAGCTCGCATCATCGTGCGACGCCAGCCAGCGCTCCGCCCGCTCCTCGTCGTAAGGATCGTAGTTCAAAGCGCGCCGCCCCAGCCGACGGCACTCGCGCTGCACCACCTTGAACAGCCACCCCGAAAACGCCGCCAGCACCTTCAATGAAGATAGCCGCCGCGACATCACCAGCAGCACCTCCTGCACCGCATCATCCACATCGCTGATCAGGCAGTTGCGCTGCGCGTAACGACGGATATCCGGCTGGCACAGCGCCAGCAGCTTCGCCAGCGCCGCCGGATCACCGCCATGCGCAGCCTGCAGCACCGGCTGGTGCTGTTCCTGAAGTGCCATCCTATTTCCTCGCTTTATCCAGTTTGCGGCCCACCATGGCGCAAGCCGGGCAGAAGCCAAACAGTCCCGAAAGCACGATGCCCGCCGCCGACAGCGCCAGAACGCTGCCCCACAAGCCGCCGACCGCCAGCACCGCCCACAAAACCACCGCCAGGCCGGCAACCACGCGCAGCACGCGCTCCCATGTTGGTACATTTTTAACATAGAACATTTTGCACTCCTTTTAGCAGGTAAAGGGAAATTCCTCACCCGCTAAGAGGCGGCGGCGGCATATTTGGATTCGCGGTTACAAAAATAAATTACACTTGTCAGCAGCCCACCGCCCAAAGGAAGCCGATGAAGCCTCTCGGGATCAATGTGAAGGTCGCTCTAGCCACCAGCATCACGTGCATCGTGATGATCGGTGTGATTACCGTCATACAGGCGCAGCGCCTGCGCCAGGACTTCACAAGGGTGCTGTTCGCCCAGCAGAACGCCATTGTCACCCGCACCGCGGAGGAGATGGACGACAAGCTGACAGCCCTGCTGGACATCATCAGCCAGACCGCCCGCAAGCATCCGCCCCGCCTGCTGGGGGACCCGGCCGCCCTGCGCGCCTGGTATGAAGAAAGCGCCATGCTGTCGATGTTCGACGACGTCATCCTGCTGGATGCGGCCGGCATCGTAGTGGCCGACTTGCCGGTCATGCCGGGGCGGACCGGTGTTTCCGTCGCCGACCGCGATTACTTCAAGAAGGTGGTCGAAACCCGCAAGCCCACGATTGCGGGGCCGCTCAAAAGCAAGGTCAGCGGCCAACCCATCGTGCAGCTGCTGGCGCCCGTGGTGGACGACAAGGGCAAGGTGGTGGCGGTACTGGCCGGCGTGCTGCGGCTGTACAAGGACAATATCCTGGGCCACCTGCGCACCGCCAAGGTGGGCAAGACCGGCTACTTCTTCGCCGTCACGCTGGGCGAGCCTTCGATCTACGTGATCCACCCCGAGGCCAGCCGCATCCTGCAGCCGCGCGCACAGAATGCCAACCCCGCCACCACGCGCGCCCTGCGCGAAGGCTTTGAAGGCACGGTCATCAGCACCAGTTCCGCCGGCGTCGACAACCTGACCAGCTACAAACGCCTGAAATCCACCGACTGGCTGCTGGCAACGGCGCTACCGGTGCAAGAGGCCTTTGAACCGTTCGATGGCGTGCAGCTGCACCTGCTGGCGTGGAGCGGCGTCCTGTCCATCAGCGCGGCGCTGTTCATCGGCTGGATTACCCTGTACCTGCTGGCGCCCCTGGCCAGGCTGCGCAACGCGATCCAGGACTTGCGCGCTTCGCCAGGGCAGTTCTCGCCGATTCCCGTCGCGCGCAACGATGAAGTGGGCGAGCTGACGGAAGCCTTCAACAGCCTGATACAGGAAAGGCTGGCCGCCGAAGCGCATTCGCAAACCCTGATGGCCGAAGCCGGCCTGCGTGCCGCCGAACTGGAAGTGGAACGCGACCGGGCCGAGGCGGCCAACCGCGCCAAGAGCGACTTTGTGGCCAATATGAGCCATGAAATCCGCACGCCGATGAACGCGGTGCTGGGCATGGCCTACCTGCTTGGCAATACCTCGCTCAGCGCGCAGCAGCGCAAATACCTGACCATGATCCGCTCTTCCGGCCAGTCGCTGCTCGGCATCCTGAACGACGTACTGGACTTCTCCAAGATCGAGGCGCGCCGCATGGAGCTGGCGCCGATCGACTTCGACCTGGACGAAGCGATGGCTACCCTGGCCACCACCATGACCATGAACGCCGGCGACAAGGAGCTGGAGCTGGCCATCGTGGTCGAGCCGGACGTGCCGACCCTGCTGCACGGCGACGCGCTGCGGCTGCAGCAGATCCTGACCAACCTGGCCAGCAACGCCATCAAGTTCACCGAGCAGGGCGAGGTGGTGGTGTCGGTGCAGGCGGCGGTGCGCGTGGCCGACCGCGTGCTGCTGTGCTTCGAAGTGCGCGACACCGGCATCGGCATGACGGAGCAGCAAACCACGCAGCTGTTCAATGCCTTCGCCCAGGGCGACGAGAGCATCACGCGCCGTTTCGGCGGCACCGGGCTGGGACTGGCCATCACGCGCCGCCTGGTGGAGCTGATGGGCGGCCAGGTGCAGCTGAGAACCGTGCCGGGCGAGGGCAGTACCTTCACCTTCGAGCTGTGGTTCGGCGTGCTGCCGGAGCGCGGCGAGCCGCGCCGCAAGCCGGCCCTCGGCCCACTGAACGTGCTGGTGGCGGACGACAACGCCACCAGCCGCAAGCTGATGGTGCAGCTGCTGCGGGCCTGGGGCTGGGAGGCCGACGAAGCCGATTCCGGCGAAAGCGCGCTGCAGCGCTTCCGCGAGCGCCTGGCCGGCCCGCAGCCGTACGACGTGGTGCTGGCCGACTGGCATATGCCCGGCCCGGATGGCCGCGCCGCCGCGCTGCAGATCCGCCAGGCCGCGGAAGGCCACCACCAGCCGATCGTGGTCACCATCAATGCATTTGCGCGCTCACAGGTCGACGAAATCGCCGGCACGCCGGAGGCGGACGTGGTGCTGGTCAAACCGGTCACTTCTTCCAGCCTGTTCGATGCCATGCACCAGGCGCTGGCAGCGACCAGCGGCGGTGAAGATCCCGCCGCAGCGGGCAACACCCTGGCCAACCGCCTGCACGGCGTACATTTCCTGCTGGTGGAGGACAACCTGCTGAACCAGGCCGTCGCACGCGGCATCCTGGAGGCGGCCGGCGCCACGCTGGATGTGGTGGGGGATGGCCAGCAGGCAGTCGACATCCTGCGCAGCAGCGCCAGCCGCTATCACATCGTGCTGATGGACATGCAGATGCCGGTGCTGGATGGCTTTAGCGCCACCCGCATCATCCGCGATGACCTCAAGCTCGATGTGCCGGTGATCGCCATGACGGCCGGCGTCCTGACGTCCGAGCGCCATCGCTGCACCGAGGCGGGCATTACCGACTTTATCGCCAAGCCGGTGGTGATCGAGGAAATGATCTCGGTCATCGAGCGCAACCTGCCGGCGCGCGGCGGCCAGACGCCGCTTGCCGCCAACGATGCGCACGCCGCGCCGCCGGAGCAGCACGCCTCGGAACAGGTGTTCAGCATGGATAGCCTGATGCGCGTGATGGGCAAAGACCAGAAGGGCCGCGCAGTCATGTTCAAGATGGTGCGCGGCGCGCTGGAAGGCGGCACGCAGCCAATGGACGATGCCGATGCGGCGCTGCGCGCGGGCCGCCCCGGCGAAGCGGCGCGCATCCTGCACGGCCTGCGCGGCGCGGTCGGCGTGCTGGGCGCCAAACGCCTGGTGAAAGCGACGCTGGATGCGGAATCGGCGATCCGCGTCGGCAATCCCGACCAGCTGCCCGCCGTGCTGGCGGCGGTGCGCTATGAGCTGGAACAGGTGTTGGCGCACGGCCGGCGCTGGCTGGAGCAGGAAGACGTTTAGCGTTGCGGATACGGCGTCTCTCCGCGTTCCAGCCGCGATACAAAGTCGGCAATCCGCTTGGCCCGCGTATCGGCGCGCTTGGCCTGGTGCGTGCGGAACAGGATGGCGTAGCGGTTGCGCGAGCTGAGTTTTTCAAACAGGGCGCGCGCCTTCGGGCTGGCATCCAGCGCCGCCTGCAGGTCGTCCGGCACTTCAGCCGCGCTCCACGAATCGTAGGCCGCCTCCCAGCGCCCATCCTGTTTTGCGCGTTCCACTTCCGCCTGCCCGGCGGGCTGCATCAAGCCCTTCTCGGCCAGCGCCTGCACCTTTTCGCGGTTGATCTTCGACCAGATGCTGCGCTTGGCGCGCGGCGTAAATTTCTGCAGCCAGAAATGCTCGTCGATGCTCTTTTTCTGGCCGTCGATCCAGCCGAAACACAGCGCCGCGTCGAGCGCCTCCGGATACTGCACCGATGCTTCCGGCGCGCCCTTCTTGGCAATCTTCATCCAGATGCCGGGCGATTCGGCGTGCTGCTTCTGCAGCCACTTCCACCATGCCTGTCCGTCGGCGAACAAAATCTCCTCCATCACAACCTCACTTTGCGGGCGACTTCAACAAAGGCTTTCGCAGCGGGAGATGCCTGCGCCAGGTTACGCAGCGCCAGCCCCACGCGGCGCCGCACCGGCGGCGAAAACGGGCGTACGGCGATGCCGGGATGGCTGCTGGCCAGGTCCGCCGGCAGCGCCAGTTCCGCCATGCCGGACACGCCGACACCGCGCGACACCATGCCCAGCACCGTCAGCACCTGCGACATGCGGTAGCGGACTTGCGGGCACAGGCCCTGCGCCGCAAACAGCGGCTCGATCAGGGTGGCGCAACCGGCATCGGGCATGATGAACGGTTCGTTGACCAGGTCCTGTGCGGTGAGGGCTGGCTTGGCCGCCAGCGCATGGCTGGCCGGCAGCAGGGCCACCATCTGGTCTTCCACCAGCTCCACGGTATCGAATCGGTCGTCGGGCTGCTGGACGAAGCCGATATCGACGCGGCGGTCCAGGATCCATTGCAGGGTATCGTCGTCGGTACCTTCATCGATGCGCACTTCGATGCCGGGATAGCGCTTGCAAAACACGTCCAGGATGGCCGGCAGCAGCTTGAGCGAGGAGGTCGGCCCAAAGGAACCAATGCGCAGCAGGCCCTTGTTCAGGCCGCTGGCCAGCGCCACTTCCTGCCGCATCGATTCCGCCAGGCCGAGAATCTCGCGGGCCCGCACCAGCAGGCGCTGGCCGAGCTCCGTCACATCGGCGGTGGCGCCCTGGCGCTCGATCAGCTGCACGCCCAGCTCCTGCTCGAGCGACTTGATGGCGTGCGAGACGGCGGACTGGCTGACACCCAGCCGCATGGCCGCCGCGGTAAAGCCGCGCAGCTCGGCCACCAGGGCAAAAATCTCCAGCTGGGTGAATGTCATGAGCTTTTCCTCATTTTTCTATGAGTCAGGATTAGCATTAATGTATAAGCTCCTTCACTGACACGCAAGGCCCACTGCCATGATCTACCTGAAACTGATCGCCTGCACCCTGATCTGGGGCGGCACCTTCATCGCCGGCCATATTGTCTCGAATGCATTGCCGCCGCTGACCGCCGCCGCCATCCGCTTCTCGATTGCGGCCTCGCTGCTGCTGGTACTGGCGTGGAAGCGCGAAGGCGGCTTGCCGCGCCTGTCCATGCAGCAGCTGGGCGCCACGGCGGCACTGGGCCTGACCGGTATTTTCCTGTACAACTTCTGCTTCTTCTCCGCGCTGGGCACGATGGAAGCCAGCCGCTCGGCCCTGTTCATCGCCATCAACCCGATCGTCACCGCCCTGGCCGCAGCGGTGGTGCTGCGCGAACGCCTGACATGGCAGAAATGGGCCGGCATCGGCATCGCCTTCACCGGCGCCGCGGTGCTGATCACGCGCGGCGAGCCGCTGGCCGCGCTGCACGACGTCAGCCAGTCGATCGGTATCGGGGAATTGATGATGCTGGGCGCGGTCACCTGCTGGGCGGCCTACACCCTGGTCGGCCGCGCCGCGCTGAAAGGCCTGACGCCGGTTGCCGCCACCACCTACGCCTCGCTGTGGGGCCTGGGCTTCCTGCTGATCGCCGCCTCGCGCGAGTTGCCGGAAGTGGCCTGGACCTCGCTGGGCTGGCAGGTGTGGGCTTCGGTCACCTACCTGGGCGCATTCGGCACGGTGGTGGCGTTTGTCTGGTGGTATGAGGGAGTGAAGGCGCTGGGCCCGGCCCGCACGGCGGTGTTCAACAACCTGGTGCCGGTGTTTGGCGTGTCGCTCGCCGCGCTGATGCTGGGCGAGCAGGTGCTGGCGTCGATGGTGGCCGGCGGCGTGCTGGTGGCCGCCGGCGTCACACTCACCAACCGTTAATTATTGGTTTTCAGCTGCATGGTCAGCACGCTGCCCAGCACCACCGCCAGGCCAGCCAAGGCCATGCCGCCCAGTTTCTGGCCCAGCATGGCCCAGCCCAGCACCACGGCGGTGGCAGGGCTCAGCAGGCCGAGCGAGGACACCGCCACTGGCGGCAGCTTGCTCAGGCCGCGGAACCACAGCAGGTAGGCCAGCAGGGCGCCGACCAGCGACAGATAGGCGTAGCCGAGGATTTCGCTGGTGGCGAACGAGGCTGGCAGCGGCGGGTCGGCCAGCAGCGCCAGCGGGGCCAGCATCACGCCGCCCAGTAGCAGCTGCCAGCCGGCCAGTTCAATCACCGGCAAACCGGTCTTCCAGCGGCGCGCCAGCCAGTTGCCGGTGGCCATGCTGAGCGCGCCGGCCAGGGCGGCGGCAACGCCGATCACGTCCCATTGCGCATTGGGCGACAGCAGCAGGGCGGCCATGCCGGCCACGCCGGCGACAGCGGCCAGCATCACCGCCAGTTGCGGACGGCGGCCCTCCCAACCCCAGGCCAGGCCCATGATCACGATGGGCTGGATGGCGCCCAGCACGGCGGCCAGGCCGCCCGGCAAGCGGTACGCTGCCACGAACAGCAAGGCCTGGAAGGCGCCGATATTCAGCGCGGCCAAGGCGGCGACCTTCAGCCACAGGTGGCGCGGCAGCATGCGGCCGGCAAACAGAACCAGCAGCAAGCCGGCCGGCAGGGCGCGCACAGCGGCGGCGGTGAACGGCCGCCCGGCAGGCAGCACTTCGGTCACGATGACGTAGGTCGAACCCCAGATCGCGGGGGCCAGCGCGGTGAGCGCGGTATCGAATAGCGGGAACTTCTTCATGATGCAGATTTATCTTGAAATCGAGATATTCATCAGTGTAGCATATTTATCTTGAATTCGAGATAAATGGTTATAATCGTCCCGATAGCTAATTCGGAGGCAGCTGTGGATAAAGTCGATTTTTTCCTGGAGCAATGGGCACGCGAGATGCCGGATCTGGATGTGGGACCTATGGGCGTGATCGGTCGCCTGAACCGCTGCGCGGCGCTGATGCAGCGCCGGCTCGACGCGACGTTCGAGAAATTCGGCCTGAGTTCCTGGGAATTCGACGTGCTGGCGTCGCTGCGCCGCTCCGGCGCCCCCTACCGGCTGGCGCCGACCGCCCTGTTTTCGCAGCTGATGGTCACTTCCGGCACGATGACGCACCGCCTGCAGAAGCTGGAAGCCTCGGGCTGGGTGCAGCGCCTGCCCAACCCGGACGACGCGCGCAGCATGCTGGTCCAGCTCAGCCCCGCCGGGCTGGATTTGCTGGAACGCGCCCTGCTGGCGCATGTGGATAACGAGAAAAATATCATGGCCCCGCTGGGGGCCGAAGCCACCGCCGCGCTGGATGCGCAGCTGCGGCCATTACTGGCGATGCTGGAGGCTAAGCCGGCTGCTTGAACGCCCCGACCTGGGCGCCGATGCGCGCCCCCATCGCCTCACCCAGCGCCTGCAGGCCACTCAGCGGGCGCACCATCACTTCAAAGTCGACGATCTTGCCGTCCGCGTTAAAGCGGATAAAGTCGATACCCTTGAGCTGCTTGTCGCCGACATTCGCGCTGAACTCCAGCACCACGCTCAGGCCGTCGTCCGTGGCCAGCTCGCGGTGGTAGGTGAAGTTCTCGAACACCTGGTAAGCGGTATTCAGCACCAGCACCACCGCCTGTGCGCTGGCATACGGCTTGTTGGCCACCGGCGAGCGGAACACCGCATCCGCATCCACGATGGAGGGCAGGGCGGACAGGTCGCCGCTGGCGACCATGCGGTGCCAGTTTTCCAGCGATGCCGCGACGGCAGGTTGCAACTGCATGGGCTTACTCCTTAAATAGCGGCAGCCAGTCGGGTGCCTTGGTTGATGGCGCGTTTCGCATCCAGTTCGGCGGCCACGTCGGCGCCGCCGATCAGGTGGACTTTGCAGCCCGCACCCAGCAGGCCTTGCTGCAGTTCGCGCAGCGGCTCCTGGCCAGCGCAGACAATCACATTATCCACGGGCAGCACGTGCTGCTGGCCTTCCACCGTGACGTGCAGGCCGGCGTCGTCGATGCGGTCGTAGCTTACACCAGCGTGCATCGCCACGCGCTTGGCTTTCAGGCCGGTACGGTGGATCCAGCCGGTGGTCTTGCCCAGGCCATCGCCGACCTTGCTGGTCTTGCGCTGCAGCAGGTGCACCTGGCGCGGCGAAGGATGTACTTGTGGCGCGCGCAGGCCGCCACGGTTGGCGTAGCCATTATCGATACCCCATTCGGCGTAGAACTTCTCCGGCGCCAGGCTGGCGCTCTCGCCCTCGTGTGTCAGGAACTCCGAAACGTCGAAGCCGATGCCGCCGGCACCGATCACGGCCACACTCTTGCCGACCGGCGCGCCATCGCGCAGTACCCGCAGGTAGCCCAGCGCCTTGGGATGGTCGATGCCTTCGATCGGCGGGGTGCGCGGGGTGACGCCGGTTGCCAGCACGACGTCGTCGAAACCGCCGGCTGCCAGGCTGGCAGCGTCAACACGGGTGTTCAGCTGCAGCTTGACGCCGGTCAGTTCGATCTGGCGGCCGAAGTAGCGCAGCGTTTCATTGAATTCTTCCTTGCCCGGTACGCGCTTGGCGACGTTGAACTGGCCGCCGATTTCGCTGGCGGATTCGTACAGGGTCACCTCATGGCCGCGCGAGGCGGCGGTGGTGGCGAAGCTCAGGCCCGCAGGACCGGCGCCCACCACGGCGATGCGCTTCTTCTGCTGTGCCGGTGCGATCACCAGCTCGGTTTCATGGCAGGCGCGCGGGTTGACCAGGCAGGAGGTGATCTTGCCCGAGAAAGTGTGGTCCAGGCAGGCCTGGTTGCAGCCGATGCAAGTGTTGATTTCGTCGGCGCGGTCTTCGCGCGCTTTTTGCATGAAGAAGGCGTCGGCCAGGAATGGTCGCGCCATGGACACCATATTCGCCGCGCCATCAGCCAGGATGCCCTCGGCCACTTCCGGCGTGTTGATGCGGTTGGTGGCCACCAGCGGGATGCCGACCTTGCCCATCAGGTTCTTGGTCACCCAGGCGAAGCCGCCGCGCGGCACCTTGGTGGCGATGGTCGGGATGCGCGCCTCGTGCCAGCCGATGCCGGTGTTGAGGATGGTGGCGCCGGCCGCCTCGATAGCCTGCGCCAGCCGCACCACTTCGTCCAGGGTCGAGCCGCCCTCCACCAGGTCCAGCATGGACAGGCGGTAGATGATGATGAAGTCCTGGCCCACGCGCTCACGCACGCGGCGCACGATTTCAACCGGGAAGCGCATGCGGTTCTCGTAGCTGCCGCCCCATTCGTCCGTACGCTGGTTGGTGCGGGCGGCGATGAATTCGTTGATCAGGTAGCCCTCCGAACCCATGATTTCCACGCCGTCGTAACCGGCTTCGCGCGCCAGCACGGCGCATTGGGCGTAGTCCTCGATGGTCTGCGCCACTTCTTCGGTGGAAAGCTCGTGCGGGGTGAACTGGTTGATCGGCGCCTTGATCGCGCTCGGGCCCACCAGCTTCGGGTGATAAGCGTAGCGGCCGAAATGCAGGATCTGCATGGCGATCTTGCCGCCTTCCGCGTGCACGGCGGCGGTGACGATGCGGTGCTGCGCCACTTCCTCGCTGGTGGTCAGCTTGGCGCCCGCTTTCCATGGACGGCCCGCCTCGTTCGGGGCGATGCCGCCGGTGACGATCAGGCCCACTTCGCCGCGCGCGCGCTCGGCATAAAAGGCCGCCATGCGTTCAAAGCCGTTCTCCTCCTCTTCCAGGCCAACGTGCATGGAGCCCATGATCACGCGGTTTTTCAGGGTGGTGAAGCCCAGGTCGAGCGGGGCGAGCAGGTTTGGGTAGCGGTTCATTTGGCGTGTCCTCATTATGCAACTAGTTGCACAAATATAGCCCGGTCGCGGCGTCTATGCAACTGGTTGCATAAAGAATTGTTGCTGGTTCGCGTCGGGCTGGGGCAAGATGGTGGCAACTTCATCATGTTTTCCTGCCATGTCTTTGCCCCACGCGCTGCTGACCTCCCTGTCCGAGCGAGCCGGTTCCGGCTCGGAGCTGGCCCGGCGCTTCGATAAATCGATCGGTTTCTTCTGGGCCGCCACCCACCAGCAGATCTACCGCGAATTGGCGCGGCTGGAGGAAGCCGGCTGGATCGAGTCCCTGCCCGCCGAGTCGGGCCGTGGCCGCAAGCGCGCCTACAGGGTGCTGCCGGCCGGCACAGCCGAGCTGAGGCGCTGGATCGCCGAGAGCGAAGATCCTCGTCCCCAGCGCGATGCCCTGATGGTGCGCATCCGCGCCGAGGCGGCCGTTGGCCCGGCCGGACTGGCGGACGAAATGCGGCGCCACCTGGCGCTGCACGAACAGAAGCTGGCGCTGTACCGCAGTTTCGAGGAACGCGACTTTGCCAGCGCCTCCGACTCACGCGAACGCCAGCTTCAGTATGTGCTGCTGAAGGGCGGCATCGCCCAGGAGGAGCTGGCAATCAATATGGCGCGCGAAGCCTTGCGCGTGCTGGAGAGCTAGGCCATGCGGCGCCGCGACTTCCTGGGAAGTGCGGTGCTTGGGATGCTGCCTGCGCGCGTGCTGGCGCAGGCTTTGCCTGTCATGAATGTCTCGACCCTGGTCGGCGACGACCCGGCCGCCGAAACGGCTGCGCAGATCCTGCGCGAAGCCTATAGCCGGCTTGGCCGCAAGCTGGTGGTGCACCAGCTGCCGGGCGAACGCTCGCTGGTGTACGCCAACGAAGGCAAGATGGACGGCGAACTGTACCGCAAGCTTGGGCTGGACCGCGATTACCCCAACCTGGTCATTGTGCCCGTCCCGCTGCTGACGTTTGAGCTGGTGATCTTTACGCGCGGGACTTCGTTCGTGGTGAACGGGTGGGACAGCCTGCGGCCGTACACCATGGGCTTTGTACGCGGCAACAAGATCGCCCAGGAGAACACCAGGGGCATGAAGGTGGAGCAGGTATCCACCATGCAGCAGGCTTTTGAAAAACTGATGATGGGACGCACCGACCTGGTGCTGGGGCACCGCGCTTCCGGCATGGCGGTAGTGCGCAGCCAGCAGCTGGAAGGCGTCACCGTCCTGGAGCCGCCGCTGGCGTCCTTCCCGGTCTACCACTACGTCAATAAAAAGCACGCGGCGCTCGTTCCCGAGCTGGCCCGCGTGCTAAAGCAAGTCCTGCGCAATCCTAGCGCTGGCTGACCTGGCCGGCCTGGCCCAGCGACTCCGCCATCCTCACCATTTTCACGAACTCGGCGCGATAGCCGTCCGGATCGGCCCCACGTGCGCCCTCCGCCAGGCGGGCGATATCCGCATAGCTGTAGTCCGCCACCTGCTGTTCGCCGCGCAGGCGCTGGCCGAAGGCGGCGACGGCCACGGCAAAGCGCTGGTCATCCGGCGCCGCGTCGAGCGACTTGCGGGCGGCAGCAGCGCGCACCGGGTGCTCGATCTGCTTGCTGGCCGACTGGCCGGGCAGCTTGTAGCGCACCTTCACGAAGCACAGCTCATCGCCCTTGGCCGGAGCCGCTGCCTTGGGCTGCGCCTTCTGCTCATAGCGCAGCGGGTCGACCAGCTTACCGGCATTGGCGGCCGGCGTGATTTCGTAGATGGCGGTGACGGTGTGGCCTGCGCCCATATCGCCGGCATCAACCTTGTCGTCCTTGAAGTCCTGGCGCGCCAGCATGCGCGTTTCGTAGCCGACCAGGCGGTAGGCGGCCACCTGCGCCGGATTGAATTCAACCTGCACCTTGACGTCGTTAGCGATCGGGAACATGGTCGAACCCAGCTCCTGGGACAGCGCCTTACGCGCCTCCAGCAAGGTGTCGATATAGGCGGCGTTGCCGTTGCCGGACTGGGTCAGGCGCTGGATCAGGGCGTCGTTCAAGTTGCCCAGGCCGACACCAAACACCGACAGGTAGATGCCGGATTTACGCTTGTCGACGATGAACTTCTCCAGCTGCTTCGGATCGGTGATGCCGATATTAAAGTCGCCATCCGTCGCCAGGATCACGCGGTTCACCGCTTTCGGGTCGAAGTTGCGTTCGGCCTGTGCGTAGGCGCGCTGCAAGCCGTCGCCACCGGCAGTGCCGCCGGCGGCATGCAGGTTGTTGATCACATCAATGATCTTCTGCTTATCCTTGCCGCTGGTCGGCTCCAGCGCGACGGCGGTGCCATTGGCGTAGGTGACGATGGAAACCATATCGTCATCGCGCAGCTGCTCCGCGAACAGGCGGAAGCCTTGCTGCAGCAGGGGCAGGCGATCGCGCGGGCCCATCGAGCCGGAGACGTCGACCAGCAGCACCACATTGGCGCGCGGCCGCTCGGCGGTCTTGATGTCATAACCCTTCAGCGCAATATGGACCAGCTGGTTGCCTTGCTGCCAGGGGCTCGGCATCACTTCGGTGGTGACGGCGAACGGCACGCTGGCCTTGGCCGGCGTGCTGTACTGGTAAGGGAAGTAGTTGACCATCTCTTCCACGCGCACGGCTTGCAGCGGCGGGATGCGGCCATCGGCCAGCATGCGGCGTACGAAGGCATAGGAGGCTGTGTCCACGTCGACGCTGAAGGTCGATACCGGCTGCTCGGCAACCAGCACGGACTTATTACTTTCCTTGTCCGGGAACTTGTCGCGCGCTTCCGGCTGAGGCACAAGGTACGGTGCTGGCGGCGGCGCTGGCCGCACTGGCGCATAAGCCATCGGCGCGGCGTGCTCCTGCAAGGCCATGCGGGAACCACCGACAACAACCTTGGCGCGGCCGTCGGCCACTGGCGCAGGTACAACTGGCGGCGCAGGAGGAACCGGGGCTACCGCCGGCATGGCGGCAGGTTCAGGGGCAGCCCTTTCAGCAATGATTGGAGTCGGCCCCGGCGTGCTGCAAGCGGCCAACCCGAGCAGCCCGATTGCCGCTACGGCGGGAAGTGTCTTGTTCATGGCGGACGTCCTTTGGAGTTATTGTCTTGGTAACTTCCTCCAAAGCGCCATCCGCTGCAATAACGGTTACACTTTTTGACATTCCTTCTCCGGGATAGTACGTACATGCGCTGCGGCGCAATGATGCTACTCTTGCACTACATTACTTCGTAAAGGATCAGGTATGCGTCTCTTCTCCTTCGCAATCGCGGCGTCTGTTCTGTCGGTCAGTGCTTTCGCCCAAAGTTGGCCAAGCAGCACCGTCACCGTCGTTGTGCCATGGCCGCCGGGTGGCCCGTCCGACATCGCCGCCCGTCCACTTGGCAAAGGCCTCAATGAAAACCTGGGCAAGCCGTTCGTGATCGACAACCGCGCCGGTGGTGGCGGCAATATCGGCACCGCTGCGGTGGTGCGCTCCAAGCCGGATGGCCAAACCCTGCTGGTGACTTCCAGCGCCCCGATCGTCATCAATCCGAGCCTGTACAAGAACATGACCTTCGACCCGCTGAAGGACCTGGCGCCGGTCACCAACCTGCTGCGCGTACCGCTGGTGCTGGTGACCCACCCGTCCGTGCCGGCCAAAAACCTGAAGGAGCTGATGGCGTACATCCAGTCGAAGAAGGGCGATTTCTCCTTCGCCTCCTCCGGCAACGGCACCCCACAGCACCTGACCGGCGAGCTGTTCGCCAGCACCACCAAGCTGCAGATGAACCACGTGCCGTACAAAGGCTCTGCGCCAGCGATTTCCGACCTGCTGGGCGGCCATATCCCGCTGATGTTCGACAGCACCATCGCGATCATGCCGCACATTAAGAGCGGCAAAGTGAAAGCCATCGCCGTCACCAGCGCCCAGCGCTCGCCGCTGATGCCGGATGTGCCGACCTTTGCCGAATCCGGCGTGGCGGGCATCGAATCCTACGCCTGGTACGGTCTGTTCGCGCCAGCCGGCACGCCGAAGGAGCTGGTGGCCAAGATCAATGCCGAAGCGCAGAAAGTGATGAAGGGCGCCGACTTCCAGAAGGTGCTGGCCGATACCGGTTCGGCCTATGTGGGCGACACGCCTGAAAACTTCGGCAAGTTCGTGCAGGCCGAACACGCGAAGTGGGGCAAGGTAGTGAAGGACAGCGGCGCGACTGTCGATTGAACCTGAACATTTGTTCCGGCTGCCATCCGTTCCGGCAGCCGGGCAGGTGTCAATGCTTAGGCCTGCCGTCGGCTTCGCTGATCCTGAACTTCTTGCGCCGGTCGCCCATCAAATAGCGTAGATCGCTGATCGATAAGTCGGAAACCTCATGCATGCGGATCAGCAGCAAGGCACTCACCGAGGTGCGGCGATGGCGGACCTTGCTGATGATGGGCGGCGCAACTTCCAAAGCACGCGCAAGCGCTGCATCGTTTTTCAATTCCAGGCGTGAAACCAGGGCATCCAGTAAACGGCTGGGGTCATAATCCAGCACGCGTTGCGGGTCGGGGCAGTGTGTTGTGTCGCGCATTTGATAGAAACTCCAGGCTTCGGCATTTCCATTTTGAAATTTTAATTTCAAAATATAAACTATTGTATGACAACTTCCGCCTCTTTGCCGCCCCCATTTTTATGATTGGTCCGCCAAGTGCGCGGCGTCATACCGCAGCGGCCAATGAACCAGCGCGTGAATGACGCCTGGCGCGAAAAACCAAGCAACGCCGCGATCCGGCCAATCGGATAACGCACATTGGCCAGGTAACGCATCGCCAGCTCATGGCGCACATCGCTCAGCAGGGTCGAAAAATCGGTTCCCGCGGCCGCCAGCTGGCGCTGGAGAGTACGGCTGCTCAGGTTGAGTTTGCGCGCTACCTGGTCAACGGCCGCTTGCTCCATCGGCAGCAGCAAATAGATCGCCTTGCGGACCTCCAGCGTCAGCAAACCTGTCTGTGACTGGTTGAGCGGCCGTGTCAGTGTTTCCGCATAGCGCACCAGCTCCGGGTCGGCCATCGGATTGGGCACATCTAGATCAACCGCAGCGCACACGATGCCGTTGAAATCACTGCCAAAAGTGACTGGACAGTCGAAGAAGGCGCGGTGAAAGCGCCGGTCAGCTGGGGCGGCATGCGTGAAATGGACGCTGCGCGGCTTCCAGCGCTGGCCCAGTAGCCCGCGGCAAATCTTGGTCAGGATGCCGATCGCCAGCTCCATCGCCTGCTGGGTCTTGCCCGGTACATCGGCAATGATTTCCTCGCGCAGGGTCACCAGTTCGCCGCCCGTCTCGATATGCAAACCCAGTGCATCGTTCAGCAGGCTGCGATATTGGACGATTGCGTAAAGCGCTTCGCGCAGGGTGCGCTGGTGCGCCAACAGGATGCCGACTGGCCCTGCATCGTCTTTATTGCGCAGTTCCGCCATCTCCAGGCCAAATGTCGGGCAGCCCGCCCGCGCCGCCGAGGTGTCGAGCAGCCAGCAGGCGCTTGATACCGGAATGCGGTAGTCAGCCTTGCCCAGGCTGGCGGCATCGATTTTTGCTTCGCGCAGCAGTCCCAGCGGATCCAGCCCGTGACGGTGCGCTACCCGGAAATAGCCGGTCAAGGTGGTGACCCGGATCAATGTCGTCATCGCTTGCCTCTCCTTCGCTTCCATCCTAATACCAACTGTCTGTTTGGCGCAAATTGCTAAAAACTTGGCGCGTTATGGGAAAAGCTGAACGGCTCGCCTGCCTATAGTGGCTTATCCCCAAAGCGAGGGAATACAGAGGAGATCGAGAAATGAAGCTGGAACCATTGACCTGCGCGCTTGGCGCAGAACTGCTGGAGGTGAATTTGGGCGATGCCGTCGAAGACGACGGCCTGTTCCAGGAAATCTACGCGGCCCTGCTCAAACACAAGGTGCTCTTCCTGCGCGACCAGGGCCTGGACAAGCTGTCGCGCCGCCAGCACATGGCGTTTGCCCAGCGCCTGGGCCAGCTGGAAACCCACCCGATGGCGCCCAGCCACCCCGATGCGCCCGGCCTGGTGCAGATCTACAAGGATCCGGACAGCCCGCGCGACGCGTACGAAAACGCTTGGCACGTGGACGGCACCTGGCGCGCCACGCCCGCCCTGGGCTGTGTGCTGCGCTGTATCGAAACGCCGGCGGTCGGCGGCGACACCATGTGGGCCAATATGGTGCTGGCCTACGACAAGCTGCCCGGCCACGTAAAGCAGGAGATTGAAGGCCTGGTCGCCAGCCACAGCTTCAATGCCTCGTTCGCGGCCGCCATGCCGCGCGAAAAGCGCCTGGCAATGAAGGCTGAGTACCCTGATGCCGAACACCCGGTGGTGCGCACCCACCCGGAAACCGGCGAGAAGATCCTGTTCGTCAACGCCTTCGCCACCCACCTGGTCAACTTCCACACCAAGCAGCACGTGCGCTACGGCCAGGACTACAACCAGCAGGGCAGCGAACTGCTGCAATACCTGATCAGCCAGGCCTACAACCCCGAATACCAGGTGCGCTGGCGCTGGAAGCCTTACAGCGTGGCGATCTGGGACAACCGCTCAACCCAGCACTACGCAGTGATGGACTACCCACCCTGCCATCGCAAGATGGAACGCGCCGCGATCATCGGCGACAAGCCCTACTAAGACTAAGGAGAGGTGCAATGAACTTCATGGACGGTTCCCATTTTGTCGAGAACATGGATAAGCTGGTCATCACCTGCGCCCCCTACGGGCCGGAATGGCAGCCTTCGGACTTCCCGGAAGATATCCCGGTATCGCTGGAAGCCCAGATCCAGAAGGCGGTCGACTGCTATAACGCCGGCGCCACGGTACTGCACCTGCATGGCCGCGAGGATGACGGCTCAGGCTCCAAGCGCCTGGAACGCACCAATGAGCTGGTGGCCGGCATCCGCGCCCGCTGCCCGGAAATGATCATCCAGGTCGGCGGCTCGATTTCCTTCGCCCCGACCGAGGAAGGCGAAACGGCCAAATGGCTGTCGGACGACACCCGCCACGGGCTGGCCATGATCGAACCGCGCCCGGACCAGGTCACCATCGCCATCAATTCCAACCAGATGAACGTGGTGGAGCAGATGGTGGCGGCCGACGTGGCCGGCACCTCGCTGGCGGTCGGCACGCCGGGCTATTTTGCTTACCGCGAGATGACCATCCCGGCCGGCCCGGAATGGGTGGAGGAGCACATCCGCCGCCTGAGCGCACGCGGCATCCAGACCCACTTCCAGCTGGCCAATGTGCCGCAACTGGAAACGGTGGAACGCATGATGCGGCGCGGCGTGTGCAACGTGCCGCTGATCCTGACCTGGGTGGCGATTGGCGGCGGCTTCGACGCGCCGAACATCTACAACCTGGCCAACTTCGTGCGCGCCTGCCCGGACGGCTCGGTACTGACGGTGGAGAGCTCGATGCTCAACACGCTGCCGCTGAACATGATGGGCATGGCGATGGGCCTGCATGTGCGCTGCGGTATCGAGGATAACCTGTGGGCACAGGACCGCTCCCGCAAAATCAGCACGGTGGAACAGATCGAGCAGTTGGTGCGCATTGCGCGCGAATTCGGGCGTCCCGTCGCCAACGGCAAGGAAGCGCGCGAAATCTACAAGATCGGCACCTTCTATAAAAATGCCGACGAGACGCTGGCGGCAAACGGCTTTGCGCCTAACCGCCAGCCGCCGCGCTGACGCTTACTCCACGGTCACCGACTTTGCCAGGTTACGTGGCTTGTCGACGTCGGTGCCGCGGGCCAGGGCGGTGTGGTAGGCCAGCAGCTGCAGGGCGACCACGTGCAGGATCGGGGACAGGTGGCCGTAGTTTTCCGGCAGGCGGATCACGTGCAAGCCGTCGCCGGAGGTGATGCGGGAGTCGACGTCAGCGAAGACGTAGAGCTGGCCGCCGCGGGCGCGCACTTCCTGCATATTCGACTTCAGCTTCTCCAGCAGCGCGTCGTTCGGGGCGATGGTGACAACAGGCATTTCGTCGGTGACCAGCGCCAGCGGGCCGTGCTTCAGCTCGCCGGCCGGGTAGGCTTCGGCGTGGATGTAGGAGATCTCTTTGAGTTTCAGCGCGCCTTCCAGGGCGATCGGGTAGTGCATGCCGCGGCCCAGGAACAGGGCGTTTTCCTTGCGCGCGAATTCTTCAGCCCAAGCGATGATCTGCGGTTCCAGCGCCAGCACGGAGCCGATGGCGGATGGCAGGTGGCGCATGGCCTTCAGGTGGGCCGCTTCCTGCTCGTCGGTCAGCAGGCCGTTGACTTGCGCCAGGCTCAGGGTCAGCAGAAACAGGGCGGCCAGCTGGGTGGTGAAGGCTTTGGTGGAGGCCACGCCCACTTCCACGCCGGCACGGGTGATGTAGGCCAGTTTGCACTCGCGCACCATGGCGCTGGTGGAGACGTTGCAGATGGTGAGGGTGTGCTGCATGCCCAGGTCGCGCGCGTGTTTCAGCGCGGCGATCGTGTCGGCGGTTTCGCCGGACTGGGAAATGGTCACCACCAGGGTCTTCGGATTCGGCACGCTATCGCGGTAGCGGTATTCGGAGGCGATTTCCACGTTGACCGGCACTTTGGCGATGGACTCGATCCAGTACTTGGCGGTCAGGCCGGCATAATAGCTGGTGCCGCAGGCCAGGATCAGCACACGGTCGATTTCCTTGAAAACCTTGTAGGCGCCGTCACCGAACAGTTCCGGCATAACGCCAGTGACGCCTTCCAGGGTGTCGCCGACCACGCGTGGCTGCTCGAAGATTTCCTTCTGCATGTAGTGGCGGTATGGACCCAGCTCGGCGGCGCCGGTGTGAGCATGCACGGTCTTCACTTCGCGCTGCACTTGCTTGCCATTGGCATCGACGATCCAGGTGCGGCCCAGCTGCAGGTCGACCACGTCGCCTTCTTCCAGGTAGATGATCTGGTCAGTGGTGCCGGCCAGCGCCATGGCGTCGGAAGCGACAAAGTTTTCACCCTGGCCCAGGCCGACGATCAGCGGCGAACCCTGGCGCGCAGCCACCACGCGATGCGGCTCTTCGCGGCAGAACACGGCGATGGCGTAGGCGCCGTGCAGGCGCTTGACGGCTTGCTGCACGGTGTCGAACAGGTCGCCGTTGTACATGTGGTCGACCAGGTGGGCGATCACTTCGGTGTCGGTCTGGCTGGTGAAGACATAGCCCAGCGCGGTCAGTTCGGCGCGCAGTTCGTCATGGTTCTCGATGATGCCGTTGTGGACCAGGGCGATACGGGCCGCCTCTTCGCTTGGGGAGAAGTGCGGGTGGGCGTTGTGCGAGGCTGGCGCGCCGTGGGTGGCCCAGCGGGTGTGGGCGATGCCGGTAAAGCCGTTCAGGCCGCCTTCATTGATCTGCTTTTCGAGGTCCGCCACGCGCGAGGTGCTGCGCGAGCGCTGCAGTTTGCCGTCCAGGTGCAGGGCAACGCCGCAAGAGTCGTAGCCACGATATTCCAGGCGCTTCAGGCCCTCTACCAGGATAGGGGTGATATTGCGCTGGGCTACAGCGCCAACGATACCGCACATACGAACCTCTTCTTAAATAGTTAATGAAGGCATCCTAGAGCAGACGTTAAGAAATTTGCTTTCTCATTTGACGCTACAATGAAAGAATATTTCTCACCGTGTGCAGCACGAAATATTCTTTCATATTATGGACTTTGATGAAATTGATCGCCGCATCCTGAATGCTTTGCAGAATGATGCCTCCCAGACTAACGCCGAACTGGCCGCTGCGGTCCATGTCTCGCCGCCCACCTGCTTGCGCCGGGTCAAACATTTGCGCGATAACGGGGTGATCGAACGCGAGGTGGCGCTGGTAGCGCCGGAAAAGGTGGGCTCGCACCTGACGGCGGTTGTGGAAATCTCCCTGGATATCCAGGCCGCGGAAAAGATGGCCGAGTTCGAGGCGCTGGTGGCGCCGGAACCGGCGGTGCTGCAGTGCTACCGGGTATCGCCGGGGCCGGATTTCGTGCTGATCGTGCAAGTGGCGGATATGCCGGCCTATCACGCGCTGGCGCACCGCCTGTTCGCTACCCAGGCCAATGTGCGCAACGTGAAAGCCTACTTTTCCACTTTCCGCAGCAAGTTCGAGACCAGCATTCCGGTTTGAAGCAGTTATCCCCGGTTTTCCCGGGGTAAACACATGCTTATTCACATATTCATCCACAGCGCCCGCGAGCTGGCGTACAGTTTTCCAGCGATTCCCACTGCATATCCCTGCGTTTTCCGCAGGGTTCCCCACATCCTTATCCACAGTTTTAAGTTATCCGGGGTTGTTAGCTGGTATTCCCCAGGCTTGTCCACAGCATAGGCTGCACGCTTCGCAATGTGGATAATTCGGGCATACCACTTTGGGCTTATCCAATACCTGTACAGCTATTTTCAAGCGGAATTGCACCGGCTTTTACACATCTTTATCCACAAGACTAGAATGGGCGGATGAACTACCTCGCGCATATCTACCTCGCCCGCCACAGCGATGCCGCCATGGTCGGCGCCATGCTGGGCGATTTCGTGAAGGCGAACGGCGGCGAGCACTATGCGCCGGAGATCGCGAACGAGATCGCGCTGCACCGTTTTATCGATTCGTTCACGGACAGCCACCCGGTGGTGATCGAGGCCAAGAGCCTGTTTAGCGAGGGACGGCGGCGTTATGCAGGCATCGTGCTGGACGTGTTCTACGACCACATCCTGAGCCAGCGCTGGGATGAATACTGCGAAGAGCCGCGCGGCCAGTTGATTGAACGCTTTTATGGCGCCCTGTCGGTGCACGAGCAGCAGCTCCCGGAGCGCCTGCGCGAAATCCTGCCCAAGTTGATCAAACAGGACTGGCTGGGTGCTTATGGGGATTTCAGCGGGGTCGAGCTGGCGCTGACCCGCATGTCGGACAGGCTAAGCCGCAATGGCCACCTGCTACGCGAGGGGATCGGGGAAGTGCAGCAGCACTACGAAACGATCGCCGAAGGCTTTG
Organism: Pseudoduganella sp. OTU4001; assembly: GCF_038440195.1. NCBI lineage: Bacteria > Pseudomonadati > Pseudomonadota > Betaproteobacteria > Burkholderiales > Oxalobacteraceae > Pseudoduganella > Pseudoduganella sp. OTU4001. The sequence goes on from NZ_JASATG010000005.1 coordinate 88,939, forward strand.
ACCGCTTCTTCCCCGAACTGGTGAAATTTACTTACCAGCGCCGCCGCCAGTTTTCGGTTGCTTGACCGGACGCTTCCAGCCTTCCACCGTCAACTGCTTCGGGCGTGAGATGGTCAGCTTGCCCGCTGGCGCATCCTTGGTCAGCGTGGTGCCGGCGCCAATGGTCGCTCCCGCGCCCACGGTCACTGGCGCTACCAGCTGGCTGTCGCTGCCGATGAAAGCGTCATCTTCGATCACGGTGCGGAACTTATTGGCGCCGTCGTAGTTGCAGGTGATGGTGCCGGCGCCCACATTCACGCGCGAGCCGATGGTGGCGTCGCCGATATAGGCCAGGTGGTTGGCCTTGGAGTGCGCAGCGACCTGGCTGTTCTTGATCTCGACGAAATTACCCACATGGACGTCGTCGCCCAGCTCGGTGCCAGGGCGCAGGCGGGCGTATGGGCCGATCTGGCCTTGCGCGCCGACCACGGCGTCCTCAATGTGCGTGAAGGCCTTGATGTTGGCACCGGCGCCGATGCGGGCGTTGATCAGCACGCAGTTCGGGCCGATGGAGGCGCCGTCGGCGATTTCCACCTTGCCTTCGAAGACGCAGCCGACATCGATGGTCACATCGCGGCCGCAGGAAAGCTCGCCGCGCACATCGATGCGTGCTGGGTCGGCCAGGGTTACGCCTTTATCGAGCAGGCAGTTGGCGACATTGCGCTGGTAGATGCGTTCCAGTTCGGCCAGTTGCGCCTTGCTGTTCACGCCCAGCACCTCCCATGGCGCGGCCGGATGGGCCGACACCACTTGCACGCCTTCTTCCACCGCCATGGCGACAATATCGGTCAGGTAGTACTCGCCCTGCGCGTTCTGGTTTTTCAGGTTGCCCAGCCACTGTTTCAGCTTGGCAGTCGGGATCACCATGATGCCGGAATTGATTTCCTTGATCAGGCGCTCAGCTTCTGTGGCATCCTTCTCTTCAACGATGCGCTGGATGGCGCCGCCCACGCGGACGATGCGGCCCAGGCCAAACGGGTTGTCCTGCACCACGGTCAGGATGCCCAGCTTGTCCTTGCCAGCCGCTTCGGCCAGGCGTTTCAGCGAAGCGGCGGAAGTCAGCGGCACGTCGCCGTACAGCACCAGGGTAGGCTGGTCATCATCCAGGTGCGGCAAGGCCTGCTGCACAGCGTGGCCGGTGCCCAGCTGCGGCTCCTGCAGCGCGGCAGAGATTTCGGTACCGGGAACGGCTTTATGCTTCTCCAGCGAAGCCAGCACCGCTGCGCCGCCGTGACCGTAAATCACGCACAATTTGGCCGGAGACAGGCTGCGCGCGGTGTCGATGACGTGGGACAACAAGGACTTGCCAGCAACGGGATGGAGTACTTTTGGCAGCGCCGACTGCATGCGCTTACCCATGCCGGCGGCGAGGATGACAACGTTCATAGACCGTGGTTTCTAGTGTGAGTTGAAATAATGAAAAAGTTTAACACGTGCCTCGTGCTGGCTTTTGCCATTCTGCTCGCAGCGTGCAGCTCCCTGCGGCTGGCGTATAACAACGCCGACACCCTGCTGTACTGGTGGCTCGACGCCTATGTCGATTTCGACAGCGAGCAGAAGGCCGAGGTGAAGCAGGATATCGACGACTTCTTCCGCTGGCACCGCAAAACCCAGCTGCAGGACTATGTGCAGCTGCTGCAAAAAGGCCAGCGCCAGCTGAGCGGCAACATCACCCAGGCCGACCTGATGGCCGATTATGTGGACATCCGCGACCGCACCGAGGCGCTGCTGCTGCGTTCCGCGCCCGATATCGCCGAAATGGCGCTCTCGCTCAAGCCTGAGCAGTTGGAAGTCATGGAGAAGAAGTTCAACAAGAACAACGCCGATTTCCGCAAAAAGAATATGAAGGGCGATGCCGAGGACCAGAAGAAGTTCCGCTTCAAGAAATCGATGGAGCAGTTCGAGCTGTGGTTCGGCGACTTCAGTAACGAGCAGGAAGCCATTATCCGCAAGGCTTCCGACGCGCGGCCGCTGGATAACGAGCTGTGGCTGGACGAGCGCATCCGGCGCCAGCTCAAGATCATGGCGCTGGCGCGCAAGATCATGATCGAAAAACCGAGCAAGGAAGTAGCCACGCATTGGGTGGAGGAGCTGATACGCTCTGGCTACGACCGTTTCGGCTTCTCGCCGCGCAAAGCGTTCTTCGACAGCTATACGCAAAGCACGGTGGAACTTGTCCATACCGTGGTACGGATTGCCACGCCCGAGCAAAAGGCCCATGCGCACAAGCGGATGGAGGGCTGGATCAAGGATCTGAATAGCCTCGGCATGCGATAATGCCGGCATGCAAAAGAAGAAAGTCCCCAACCAGGTCCGCATCATCGGCGGCGACTGGAAGCGCACCCCGCTGCCCGTTTTGGAAGCACTCGGCCTGCGCCCGACGCCCGACCGCGTACGCGAAACCGTCTTCAACTGGATCAACCACCTGCAGGATGCCGCCTGGAGCGACACCCAGGTGCTCGACCTGTTCGCCGGCAGCGGCGCCCTCGGTTTCGAAGCGGCCAGCCGCGGCGCGGCCAAGGTCACTATGATCGACTCCAACAGCGCCGTGGTGCGTCAGCTGGAAGCCAACCGCGAAAAACTGAAGGCCACCAACATCGCCATCCAGCGCGGCGACGCCATGGCGACGGCCCAGTCGCTGGCCGGCCGTGGCGCCCGTTTCGACCTGATCTTCCTCGATCCGCCTTACCAGCAAGGCTTGCTGGAGCGCTCGCTGCCCCTGTGCCGCACTCTGCTCAAGGACGGCGGCCTGGTGTATGCCGAAGCGGAGGTGCCGCTCGCCTTCGAAGGCTGGGAGGTGGTGCGCGCCGATAAGGCGGGCATGGTCTACTTCCACCTGCTTCAGGCATTGCCTGAAAATGAGGCATAATCCTTCTTTAACCTAATCCACTCGCATGGAGCCGTAATGGTTGTAGCAGTTTATCCGGGTACGTTCGACCCGCTGACCCGGGGTCATGAAGACCTGGTGCGCCGCGCATCGGGGCTGTTCGACACGCTGATCGTCGGCGTGGCCGACAGCCAGAACAAGCACCCGTTCTTTACCCTCGAAGAGCGCCTGGAAATCGCCAATGAAGTGCTGGGCCATTATCCAAACGTCAAGGTTGAGAGTTTTTCCGGCCTGCTGAAGGACTTTATCCGCGAGCACGATGCGCGCGTAATCGTGCGCGGCCTGCGCGCGGTGTCCGACTTCGAATTCGAGTTCCAGATGGCGGGCATGAACCGCTATATGCTGCCGGATGTCGAAACGCTGTTCCTGACCCCATCCGACCAGTACCAGTTCATCTCCGGCACCATCGTGCGCGAGATTGCCGAACTTGGCGGTGATGTTTCCAAGTTTGTATTCCCGTCCGTCGACCGCTGGCTGCGCAAGAAAATCGCAGCACGCAAGGGCGAATAAGTAGCGAGTATTGCCATGGCTTTAATGATTACCGACGACTGCATCAATTGCGACGTGTGCGAGCCCGAGTGCCCGAATGACGCGATCTACATGGGTCCGGAGATCTACGAAATTGATCCCAACAAGTGCACCGAATGCGTGGGGCACTTTGACGAACCGCAGTGCCAGCAAGTGTGCCCGGTTTCTTGCATTCCGTTTAACCCTGATTGGCGGGAAAGCAAGGAACAGCTGATGGCCAAGTTCGAAAAGCTGCAGGCCGACAAAGGCTGATGTCTCCCCAAACGGGTAGCTCTGCGTTATATTGCAAAAGGCTACCCACACCAACGGAGACAAAATGAGCTTTACCCGCCGTACCATCCTGCAAGGTGCCGCTGCCGCCGCCCTCCTGGCCGCGACCAGCATGCCTGCATTCGCCGCTGAAATTGGCGGCATCAAATTCCCAGACACTGTCACGGTAGCCGGACAGGAACTCACGCTGAATGGCGCAGGTGTGCGCACCAAGCTGGTATTCAAAGTCTATGCGCTGGGCTTCTACCTGAAAGACAAGAAGGCCACCGTGGCCGAAGTGCTGGCTTCCCCTGGCCCGCGCCGCATCCGCATCATGCCGATGCGCGACCTGACTTCCGATGACTTCGGTATGGCCTTCATGAAAGGCCTGAACGACAATGTCAGCGCGGAAGAACGCACCAAGCTGCTGCCTCAGACCAAGGCCTTTGGCGAAATGTTCGCCCAGTTCCCGGGCTTGAAGAAGGGTGACGAGCTGATCGTCGACTGGACCCCGAACGCCGGCTCGCAGGCTTGGCTGAATGGCAAGAAGGTGGGGGAGACGCTGCCGGATGTGGCGTTTTTCAACGCCATCATGCGGATCTGGATTGGCGATAAGCCGGTGGATGCCGCGCTGAAGCCGAAGCTGCTGGCGACGGCTGACGGCAAGTAATTGCTGCGCTGCGGAAGGCTCAGGCGCGGGCGGCCATGGCGCGCAGCTCGGCCACGTGGCTCGGCGAGCCTTCCATCGAATTCAGCATCCGCTTGAACATCATGGTGTCGCGCATCAGGCGGCGCTGCAGGCGTTCTTCTTTGCTCAACTTTGGCTTAACGACAAGCAGGGCAGCGCGGGCGATACCACGCAGCATCGGCTTGAACACGACGGCCAGCGCCAGCGCCAGGATCACCAGCGGCAGGAACTGTGCGAATTCGATGATGTTAATGTAAGTAGACATGGCTGTTTGTGAACCTATAGAATCTGTAGACACTATAGTGCGGCGCAACATATAACGCCAATTCCGTTTCCCGATAACAATTATTATTACGGTGAATAACCGATGAGCTTTCTGACTCTGGACCTGAATCTGCTGCGCGTCTTCGATGCCGTAATGACCGAGCAGAACCTGACGCGCGCCGCCGGCCACCTGGCCATGACGCAGCCCGCGGTGTCGAACGCCATCAAGCGCCTGCGCGAAAGCCTGGGTGATGATTTGCTGATCCGCACTGCATACGGCGTGAAGCCGACCCCGCGTGCGGAGGCGCTGTGGCCGCAGGTACGCAGCGCGCTGGCCTCGCTGGAGGCCGCTGTGACGCCGGGGACGTTTGACGTCTCCAAGACCCACGCCACCTTCCGCATGGCGATGGCGGATGCCACGGCGGCGTTCTGGCTGCCTTCCCTGATGCGCTCGATTGAACGCGAAGCGCCGGGCGTGAACATCCGCATGGTTCCTTTGACAACCCGCGAACCGCGTCCCATGCTGCTACGTGGGGATATCGACCTGGCGGTCGGCTTCTTCCCGGGCGTGGCGGCACAGCTGATGAGCGAACCAAGCTCGCCGATCCGCCATGAACGGCTATATTCCGGTATTTACGTCGCCGTGATGCGACGCGGCCACCCGCTGGCCAAGCAAGACCTCACGCTGGACAACTATTGCGCCGCCAACCACTTGCTGGTCAGCTTCTCCGGCCGCGCGCATGGCCTGGTGGACGAAGCGCTGGCCCAAATGCAGCGCGAACGCCGCATCTTGCTGACGGTAAACCAATTCTTCACCGCCGGCCGTGTGGTTGCCAATAGCGACCTGATCACCGTACTGCCGAAGCACCTGATCGCCTCGACAGGCATGACCGACGCTTTGATCTACAAAGAGCTACCATTCCCGCTCCCCGCCGTGCACCTCGACATGCTCTGGCACGAACGCGACGCCCGCAGCCCCGCCCACAAATGGCTGCGGGGGCATCTGGAAAGCATGAACACCGTCGCCCAAAAAACCGCCCCCGGCACCAACCCCAAGAGCGATACCTACTGACCAGCCCGTGTCCCACCATGGGGTTGCCCCTAGGGGCGAAGTGAGACACAGCCTCTAGCATTGCGTGCTTGTGTCCGTGTCCCGGCTGGGGTGTGACCCCATGGTGGGACACGGGCTGAGCTGTGAGATTAGGCTTCGAGGGTCATCAGGCTGGCGTTGCCGCCGGCGGCGGTGGTGTTGACGCACAGGGCGCGTTCGGCGATCAGGCGCCACAGGGGGATGTCGCCTTCTTCCGTTGTGTCGATGATCGATACAATCGCGCCGTCACGGGCGGCGAGCTCTGGGCGCAGCTTGGCGGCCAGACTGCATTCCACCAGGGCGATCTGGAACTCGGCTTTCGCGAGATCGGCGGCGCTGACGGTCTGGATCGCGGCTTTCACTTCTGCTGGCAGGTCTGCCGGCAGGCTTCCTTCCACTACCAGGGCGCGGTTGCCGGTCGCGAGGGCGGCGGCTACCTGGTTCAGCAGCACCTCGGCATTCGTTGCGAAGCAGGCGATGTTGCCGCGTGGGACGTAGGCCAGGGTGTTGCGCTCGCCGGTTGGACCCGGCAGGGCGGTGAAGCTGCCTACCGGGGTGGTGCGCAGGTAGTTTTCAATGTGGGCGGACAAGCGTTCCTTGCCCTGTGCCTTGGCCCATGCGGCCAGCGAGTCGATTGCCGGGAGGGCGGCGCGTTCGTGGCGGTCCAGGACCACGGCGCCGCGCTGCAGGCGCTTGAGGTACAGCGGGCCGCCGGCTTTCGGGCCGGTGCCGGATTTGCCTTCGCCGCCGAACGGCTGCACGCCAACCACGGCGCCAACGATGTTGCGGTTGACGTAGATGTTGCCGACGTGGGCGCTGGAGGTGATGTAGTCGATGGTTTCATCGATACGCGAATGTACACCCAGAGTCAGGCCGAAACCGCTGCCGTTGATCTGTTCGATCACTTTCGGCAGTTCGGAGCGCTTGTAGCGGATCACGTGCATCACTGGGCCGAACACTTCCTTGGTCAGCTCGGACAGGGAACCGATTTCCAGTACGGTCGGCGGCACGAAAGTGCCTTCGTCGGCGCCTGGCACATCCAGCGAGAAGCTGGCTTTGGCGTGGGCGCGGACTTTCTCGATATGCGACAGCAGGTTTTGCTGCGCTTCCTTGTCGATCACCGGGCCGATATCGGTCACCAGGCGGTCCGGGCTGCCAATCTTCAGTTCCTTCATCGCGCCTTTGAGCATCTTGATGGTCTTGTCGGCGATATCTTCCTGCAAGAACAGCACGCGCAGCGCGGAGCAGCGCTGGCCGGCACTATCGAAGGCGGACGAAATCGCGTCACCCACCACCTGCTCCGGCAGGGAGGAGGAATCGACGATCATCGCGTTCTGGCCGCCGGTTTCGGCGATCAGCGGGATATCGACGTTTTCCGCCGCGGCGCGCTTGGCCAGGGTGCGGTTGATCAGCTGCGCCACTTCGGTGGAGCCAGTGAAGATCACGCCCTTGACACGGGCATCGTTACACAGGCCTGCGCCAACCACTTCGCCGCGGCCCGGCAGGAATTGCAAGGCAGCGCGCGGTACGCCAGCTTGGTGCAGCAGTTCCACTGCGCGCTGGGCGATCAGCGGGGTTTGTTCTGCCGGTTTTGCCAGCACGACGTTGCCGGCGGCCAGTGCGGCTGCCGCCTGGCCGGTAAAGATCGCCAGCGGGAAGTTCCAAGGGCTGATGCAGGTCACGGGACCCAGCGCCAGGGTGTTGGTCGAACCGCGCACCTGTACGGCGTAGTAGCGCAGGAAGTCGACCGCTTCGCGTACTTCGGCAATCGCGTTCGGCAGCGATTTGCCGGCTTCGCGTACGGCCAGCGCCATCAGTTCCAGCTTGTGCTGCTCGAACAGGTCGGCGGCGCGGTCCAGGCATGCGGCGCGTTCGGACGGTTCGGTGGTTTGCCAGTCCATGGCGAAGTGGCTGGCGGCGTTCAGGGCGTTGTTGACGTCTTCGGCGGTCGCTTCGGTCACGGCGCCCACGATGTCGTCTTTGCGCGCTGGATTCACCACCGGGGCGGAAGTCTGGCCGGCGCTGGCGGGCACCGCCAGCAGGGGGCCGGCAGTCCAGCTGCGCGGCTGCGCCAGGGCTGCGGCAACTTCGCGCAGTACATCTTCATTCGCAAAGTCGATGCCGGTGGAGTTCTTACGCTCAGCGCCGAACATATCCAGCGGCAGGGCGATGGCGTTGTGCGGCACGCCGTTCAGGGCGCGTGCGGCTTCGATCGGGTTGGTGATCAGGGAGTCGACCGGGATGCTTTCGTCAACGATCTGGTTCACGAAGGACGAATTGGCGCCGTTCTCCAGCAGGCGGCGTACCAGGTAGGCCAGCAGGGTTTCGTGCGAGCCGACTGGGGCGTAGATACGGCAAGCCTTGTCGAGGTTTTCCGAACCGACCACCTGGTCGTACAAGGTCTCGCCCATGCCGTGCAGGCACTGGAATTCGTAGCCGGAGATGCCGTCACGCTTGGCCCAGGTGTAGATCGTGGACAGGGTTTGCGCGTTGTGGGTGGCGAACTGCGGGTAAATCACGTCGGTCGCGGCCAGCAGGCGCTGGGCGCAAGCCAGGTAGGACACGTCGGTGTAGACCTTGCGGGTGTAGACCGGATAGCCAGGCATGCCGTCAACCTGGGCGCGCTTGATTTCAGCATCCCAGTAAGCGCCCTTCACCAGGCGCACCATGAATTTGCGGCCGCTGCGCTTGGCCAGGTCGACCAGGTAGTCGATCACGAACGGGCAGCGCTTCTGGTAAGCCTGCACCACGAAGCCGATACCGTCAAAACCTTCCAGTTCAGGGTTGAAGGCCATCGCTTCCATCAAATCCAGCGACAGTTCCAGGCGGTCTGCTTCTTCGGCGTCGATATTCAGGCCGATGTTATAACCCTTGGCCAGTTTGACCAGCTCGGTCAGGCGCGGCAGCAGTTCGGACATCACGCGATCGCGCTGTGCGCGGCTATAGCGTGGATGCAGGGCGGACAGTTTGACGGAAATGCCAGGGCCATTGCGGATGCCACGGCCGTTCGAGGCCTTGCCAATTGCGTGGATCGCTTTTTCGTAGGCTGCGTAGTAGTTGGCTGCATCGGCTTCGGTTAGCGCTGCTTCGCCCAGCATGTCGTAGGAGTAGCGGTAGCCGCGCGCTTCGTTGTCTTTGCCGTTCTTGATCGCTTCGTCGATGGTCTGGCCGGTCACGAACTGGTTGCCCAGCATGCGCATCGCCAGATCGACGCCCTTGCGGATCAGCGGTTCGCCGCCTTTGGCGATCAGGCTGGTAATGGCCGAACCCAGGCCATCTTCGCTGGAGGAGCTGACCAGCTTGCCGGTAATCAGCAGGCCCCAGGTGGCTGCGTTGACGAATAGCGAAGGCGATTCGCCCAGGTGCTTGCGCCAGTCGCCCTTGGAGATCTTGTCGGCGATCAGGCGGTCGGCAGTGGCGGAGTCGGGAATACGCAACAGTGCTTCGGCCAGGCACATCAGGGCAATGCCCTCTTCGGACGACAGCGAGAATTGATGCATCAGGGCGTCCACACCGGAAGAACGGGTGCGTTTTTCGCGAACTGCGGTCACCAGGCGCTTGGCCAGGGACTGCGCATCCTGGGTCGTTTCTGGCGCACCGATGTTAATTTGCGACAGAAGCCATTGCACAGCAGTTTGTTCGTCGCGGCGGTAAGCGGCAGTAATTGCGCTGCGCAGAGGGGTCGGATCGCGCAGGATTTCGCCTTGCAAAGCGGCGAACGGAGTGGTGTTCAGATGCATGAATGTCTCTATTGGCTGGGATATAAGTGATCGTTTGGCACCTAACAAAACACGCCCGGCAAACGCTGTTTGCGCGGGCGTGTTGTGCAGTGCAACTAATGATTCGATTGTATGCCGGAATCGCTCGGATTAATTCTGGTAATACTTTGTACTAGCAATAGATAGTTTTTGGTGCGAGAATTTGACCAAATAAAATTAATCGTGGAGATGTAATGCTGGACAAGATCAGTAAGAAAATTCTGGCTGAGCTGCAAAGCGACGGCCGAATTAGTAACGTTGAACTGGCTGCGCGAGTGAATTTGTCGCCAGCGGCATGCCTTGAGCGAGTGCGAAAATTGCACGAAGCCGGGTACATCATGGGCTACACGGCTCAACTGAATCCGCAGCTGTTAGATGTTTCGCTGCTGGTCTTCATCGAAGTCGTGCTGGATCGCACGACTCCGGAGGTTTTTGATGCCTTCAAACATTCGGTCCAGCTGATTCCCGAAGTTCTGGAATGCCATATGGTTGCCGGCGGTTTTGACTACCTGGTCAAGGCTCGCGTGAAGGACATGGCGGCCTATCGCGAGTTCCTCGGTAAAACCTTGCTGCAGAAAGGGGTCCGTGAGACCCACACTTATGCAGTGATGGAAGAAGTCAAAAACACTACCAAACTGCCTATCAAGTAAGCGATTTGCAGAAATTCTGGATGACGCCGTAGGCGTAGCGAGAGGCGACGGTTTGCACAAAGTGCATGAAATCCGTCGCCGCTTCTTCATTGGCGTTGTCCGAAATCGTCCTCATAATTGCAAACGGTATTCCCAGTTCATGACAAACCTGGGCTACCGCTGCTCCTTCCATTTCCACTGCCAATAAATCAGGCAGTGCGTCTTTCAGGGTTGCCAAATGGGCCCTGTCTTTGATGAATTGATCTCCGCTGCCAATCAGGCCGCGATGCACTTGTGCGTCGTTTTGCAGGAATTCGCGTGTAGCCAAGCTTAGCTTCAGGCTCATTTCGCGGTCTGTAGGCATGCGCGATAGCCCGGTTAATGGGATTTCAAAGCGGGGAAACAAAGGGCTGGCATCAAAATCGTGTTGAGCCAGGGAATCCGCAACCACCACGTCTCCAACTTGAACCCCTAAGTCTGCAGAACCGGCAACGCCGGTAAAGATGATGTGGGTAACGTTGAACTTCTCCACAAGCGTTGCAGCTGTCACAGCAGCAGCAACCTTGCCAATTCGCGATAAAACAGCCACAGAATCGATTTTCCAGAGTTTTCCAGCCGTGTACTCACGTTTGCCGTGGATGAGCTTGTAGGGGCTCTCCATGGCTTCCAGCAGACCTTGTTGCTCTTCTGCTAAGGCTGAGATGATTCCGAGACGCATGCGCGAGTTGTCCTCTATTTATTTAAAGTTGTATACGAAAGGATAGTAGTAGATAGTAAACGCGACCCTGTCTGTGGATAAAGCTGTTAACATCCACAGAATCAGAAGTTTACGAATTGTAGAACTGGCTGGACAAGAACTGCATGTAAACCGGATGAGTTCTGAACAATTTTTGTGCGTGAACTCAAAAATGGCGTTTACGCACATTCGATCCTGTGGATATTCATTGAGTTATCAACAGGTGGTGCAGTTTTGGGGCTGAAATGGGCTCTCCAAACAGGTATCCCTGGCCAAAATCGCAACCTGCGGCCATCAAAATTTCCAGTTGTGCTTCGGTTTCTATCTTTTCCGCGATGACCCGGATGCCAAGTTTGTGGGCCATGGAGACAATCGCTTCGCAAAGCGCCTGGTTTTCGGTAAAGCTGGTGTCCAGTTTGAGGAAATCGATCTTGAATCGCTTCAGGAAGTTCAGCGATGAGTAGCCGTGGCCGAAATCATCCAGAGAAATCTGCATATTGGCGTCCCTCAGCGACTGCACCCGTTCCACTACTTCCCGGTTGGCTTCCAGCAGCAGGCTTTCCGTTACCTCGATAATCATGGAATGCGGGGGAAGTGCCTGCTGTTTGAGCAGCGCCAGCCAGTGATCGACTCCCACGGCCTCGTGACGAAACTGCCAGGCCGATTTGTTCACACAGACCTGGAAGCCATTGCCGAATTCCGCAGCCTGGGTGGCAGCCTCCTGGAACACCCATTCGCCGATCGATTCAATTACGCCGGTGTTTTCGGCGACGCCTATGAATTCGGCTGGCTTAAGCAGGCCGCGTAAAGGGTGCTGCCAGCGGATCAGGGCTTCTGCCATTTGCACCTTTCCGGTAGCCAGGTTGCGGATCGGCTGGAACAGCAGCCTTAACTCCTTGTTTTTCAATGCGTTACGCAGCTCGTTGGCGAGCTCGATACGCATTTTGCTGGCTTCCTGCATGAAGGGGGCGAAGTAGCTGAAGCGGTTGCGGCCCTGCTGCTTGGCCAGGTACATCGCCTGGTCGGCATATTTGATGAGGATTTCCGCGTCGGTGGCGTCGTCTGGGAAAAGGGCGATGCCGATGCTGCCGGATATTTGGGCAAGTTCATGCTTTAGCTGGAAAGGCTTGGCCAGGGTATGCAGGATGTCCTGCACGATCCTGACCACATCGCCCGGTTCTTTCAGCTCGCTCAGGATGACGGTGAATTCGTCTCCTCCCAGCCGGGCGACGGTATCGGTATTGCGCACGCATTGGTGCAGACGGTCTGCCACTTGTTTAAGCAAGATGTCGCCAAAGTCATGCCCCAGGTTGTCGTTGACGGCCTTGAATCCATCCAGGTCGATGAACAGCAAAGCCATTGGCAGCTGGTCGCGGGCGGATTTTTTGATTTCCTGGCGCAGGCGGTCGTTGAACATGCGCCGGTTGGGCAGGCCGGTCAGAGTATCGAAATTGGCTTGTTTCCAGATCGCTTCCTCGGTGGCCTTCTTTTTCGTGATATCGGTGAATAGCGCGACGTGGCGCAGGGCATTGCCGTGGTCATCGAATACGGTGTTGAAGCGCAGGGAGACCAGGTAGTGGTCGCCATTCTTATGCTGGTGCCAGATTTCACCCTCCCAGTAGCCGGTGTGTGTGATCGTCTGGCGCATGCGGCTGAAGAATTTGATGTCCTGCTGGCCGGAAGTTAGTTCGTAGGAGAGGTGGCCAAGGACTTCGTCGGGCGCGTAGCCACTGATACGGGAGAAGGCTGGATTGACGGAGAGGATACGGCCGTCTGCATCGGTGACCATCATGCCTTCACTGGCATTTTCATACATGAGGGTCGCCAACTTGCTCGATTCTTCGTGCTTTTTGCGCTCGCTGATGTCTTCTGCCATGACGAACAGGCCAATAACGTTGCCGTTTTCATCGCGATCGGGAACGTAGCTGATGGCATCGCAGCATAGGCGGCCTTCGCGATCGATGTGACGTTCAAAGCTTATGGTCTCTCCAGCGAAGGCGCGGTCCAGGAATGGCTTGGTCTCTGCGTAGATTGCCGGCGGGAGTACTTGCTGAAGATTGTCGCCAGTGCCGTAAATTTCAGCAAAGCGGCGATTTTTGAAGGTGTATTGTTCGTCGCGGTTGATGTAGGCGATCACGATAGGCAGGTTATCGGCGATCAGGCGCAGGCGCTGCTCGCTGTAGGCCAGTTTTCTTTCGGTTTCAGCGGATGTGACGTAGAGCGCGCGGATGCGTTGTTCGCGTTCCTCCGATGCGGCGTAGGAATGCAGGGTAAAGATGTTTGCTGCGGCGATCAGCAGAAAAATCAGGAACAGTGCTACGCCGGCGATCAGCAAATGCCGTTGGGAGATCAAGGCCAGGCCGACATTGGAACTGCCAACCGTGACAACCAGCGGTAGGTTGGGCAATTTGCGGTAGCTGGCAATACGTGAACGTTTGTCGATAGGGCTGATGGTTTCGATTGTTCCAGTCGGGGAAGTTTGAAGTGCGCGGTAGATGTTTGAATCCTTGATGTCGCGATTAAAGGTTTCTTCGAATAGCGGTGCGCGAGCAATGACTTTGCCGGTAGTGTGGATCAGGGCGATAGTGACGTCGTCGCTCAGGCGTGAATTTTCGAAGGTTTCGCCAAGCCGGCTTGCATCAATGGGCGCCACGATGACGCCGAGGAAATCGCCTTTGGCGCTTTCAACTCGGCGGCTCAGGAAAAAAAGTTTTGTCTTTGAGATGCGACCGCGTGTGGGCTCGCTGATATAGAGCTGGTTTCCAGGTTTGAGTTGGGCCCGGAAGTAGTCGCGATCGACGTAACTGATGCCTTTGACCGGAATATCGCGTGAACTGGCGATCGCAAAGCCATTTGGATCCAGAAAAGTGATCCAGAAACTGTTGCCAAACATCGCTCCACGCGAAGAAAGCAGGCCATCAACGGTTTGGGGCGTATAGGGGGCGACTTTGATGGCATTGGAAAAGCCAAGTAAAGCAATGTCCGACAGCTGGATTGTGCTCAGTACCTGGGCTTCGATAGCCCGTGCGTAGTGCTGGGTTTGTTGGCGGATAGCCTGTTCACGGTCGCGTGCAGATGAGAGAAGTTGCCATGCGACTACTGCTGTGGCGAGCAGGGCGAGCATGGACATGGTGACGAGTAATCGCCGGCGAAAGCGTCGATAGGCGTCGGAGGTCGACAAGAGGTTCTCCAGCCAGGTTGCATGGAACAACTTGCCTGTTCAGTATAGATGATCGCGTCTGAGAGTTTTGTTTACGTTAGATTAGTGTGTATACAAAGTAGTAGTGGTTGTTAACAACCCCGACTTTCTGTGGATAAGTCCACCTTGCGGAAAAAAATCAGGGGTTTACGCGCTGTATAAGGCGTCGAGTAAACCTTGCGTGGGATGGGAACTGTTTTTGGACAATTTTTCGGCATTTTGAGGAAGTTCGGTTTACTCACAATCGATGCCTGTGGATATTCATAGCGTTATCCACAGGTCGGAAGGGGTAGAAAATGGCTTTGAGGTCGATTTTTCCAGTTCCGATCATCCAGGGACCGATGGCAGGCGGTGCAAATACGCCTGCCATGGTGGCTGCGGTGTCGAATGCGGGCGGGTTGGGGTCAATCGGTGCCGGCATGCTGCCGCTCGATACGATCCACGCCCAGGTCGCCGAGGTGCGGCGGCTGACTTCGCGGCCATTCATGCTGAATTTCTTCGTGCAGGGAGTGCCATCGCCGTCGCCGCAGGAGGTGGAGCGTGCGGTTGGTTTGTTGCGGCCGGTTTGGAGTTCGCTTGGCTGGCCGGAGCTGCCCAAGCCTGCCAAATGGTGTGAAGACTTTGCCGCGCAATTCGAACTGCTGCTGGAATTGAAGCCGGCCGTGGCCAGTTTTACTTTCGATATTCTTGAGGCGCCGCAGGTGAAACGCCTGCATGACGCGGGCATTTTCGTGATCGGAACCGTCACTACGGTGGAGGAGGCCCTGGCGTGGCAAGCTGTCGGCGCGGATGCGATTGTCGCTTCGGGCGTGGAATCGGGCGGGCATCGTGGCACTTTCATCGGCGAGCAGTCGTCTGCGGTGCTGGAAGCGATTCCTTTACTGGCGGCAGCACTGGAAGCGGTGAAGATTCCCGTTATCTCGGCTGGGAACATCATGAGCGGCGAAGATATCCGCGCACGGCTGGCGCTGGGCGCTGCTGCGGTGCAGATGGGGACGGCCTTCATGGTCACTGACGAATCGGGCTTGCCTGTGGCTTATAAGGAGCGTTTGCTCGCCGCGCAGGGCAATCCGACGCGCCTGACACGTGCGTTTTCCGGCCGGCTGGCGCGCGGCATCGAGAACCGGTTCATGCAGCAGATGGCCGAGGTGGAGGCGGATGTACCTGCCTATCCTGTGCAGAACGCGCTGACCGGCAGTATCCGCGCCGAAGCCGCCAAGCGTGGCGACGCTGAATTGTTATCGCTGTGGGCCGGGACGGGCGTTGCACGCTCGCGTGCCATGCCGACGGCGAAATTGATGGAAACCCTGATCGCGGAAATCGACCAATCCTGACCTGGAGCGCACTTGGAATCTGCCGGCCTGTTTGACTACATCATTGTTGGCGGAGGGACTGCGGGTTGTGTGCTCGCCAATCGCCTGACGCAAAATCCAAAGAATGAAGTATTGCTGATCGAGGCGGGAGGGAAGGACGATTACGTCTGGATCCACATCCCGGTTGGCTATCTCCATTGCATCAACAATCCGCGCACCGACTGGTTATTCCGCACCGAAGCCGATCCTGGCCTGGGTGGCCGCAGCCTGATTTACCCGCGCGGTAAAGTACTCGGCGGCAGTTCCTCGATCAACGGCATGATCTATATGCGCGGCCAATCCAGCGATTACGATCATTGGGCCGAATTGTGCGGCGACCCAAGCTGGCGCTGGTCGGAGGTTTTGCCCTTGTTCCGCAAGAGCGAAGACCATTACGGCGGCGCTTCGGACTTCCACGGCGCCGGCGGTGAATGGCGCGTTGAAAAGCAGCGCCTGCGCTGGGATATCCTCGATGCCTTCCGTGATGCGGCCGAACAGACGGGCATTCCAAAAGTTGAAGACTTCAACCGCGGCGACAATTTCGGCTGCTCCTACTTTGAAGTGAACCAGAAGCGCGGCATCCGCTGGAATACGGCCAAGGCCTTCCTGCGCGCTGCGACCAGGCGCCCTAACCTCACGCTGATGACGGGCTGCCATGTGGAGAAGCTGGTGTTGGAGGAGGGCGCCTGCAAGGGCGTGATTTTCACCGGCGGCGGCACGCGCTGGAACGCTGAGGCGAAGCGCGAAACGCTGCTGGCGGCGGGCGCGATCGGCACGCCGCAAATACTGCAGCTGTCCGGCATCGGGCCTGCGGACGTGCTGGCTCAAGCCGGTGTGCAGCCGGTGCTCGACCTGCCCGGCGTCGGCGCCAACCTGCAGGACCATTTGCAACTGCGCATGGTGTTCCAGGTGGAGGGCGCACGCACGCTGAACACCCTGGCTGCAAGCTGGCTGGGCAAGGCCCGCATTGGCCTTGAATATGCGCTGTTCCAGAGTGGGCCGATGTCGATGGCGCCGTCCCAGCTGGGCGCTTTTGCGCGCTCGGGTCCGGAGCAGGCCACGCCGAACCTGGAATACCACGTCCAGCCGCTGTCGCTTGAGCGTTTTGGCGAGCCGCTGCACGACTTCCCTGCTTTCACGGCCAGCGTGTGCAACCTGCGGCCGACTTCGCGCGGCCATGTGCGCATCGCTTCCGCCGACTCGTACGCGCCGCCCAAAATTATGCCGATGTACCTGAGCACCGACGAAGACCGGCACGTCGCAGCGGCTGCACTGAACCTTACGCGCAAGATCGTTTCGGCGCCGGCACTGGCGAAATATAGGCCGCTGGAATGCAGACCCGGTGTGCAATTTCGCACCGATGAGGAGCTGGCGGTGGCAGCTGGCGCGATCGGCACCACCATTTTCCACCCTGTGGGCACCTGCAAAATGGGCCGCGCGGATGACGTTTCGGCCGTGGTTGACAGCGATCTGCGGGTTCGGGGTGTGCGGGGCCTGCGCATTGCCGACGCCTCGATCATGCCGACCATAACTTCCGGTAACACGAATTCACCAGTCATTATGATTGCGGAAAAAGCAGCGGTTTTGTGTATGATTTAGCAAAACCAGGGAGACGCAATGTCCGACTTCATCTTGGAAACAAAAAGTTTGACCAAGGAGTTCAAGGGATTCACCGCAGTCGCCAACGTGGACTTGCAAGTCCAGCGCGGGCATATCCACGCCCTGATCGGACCAAATGGCGCCGGCAAGACCACCTGCTTCAACCTGCTCACCAAATTCCTGGTGCCTACTTCGGGCCAGATCTTCTTTAACGGCAAGGACATTACCTCCCACAAGCCGGCACAGATTGCGCGCATGGGGGTGATCCGCTCATTCCAGATTTCCGCAGTCTTTCCCCACCTGACGGTGCTGGAGAACGTGCGTATCGGCCTGCAGCGCAAGCTTGGCACCACTTTCCATTTCTGGCGCAGCGAGCGCACGCTGGAGCAGCTGAATGGACGCGCGATGCAGCTGCTGGAGGAAGTCGACCTGGCTTCGTTTGCCGACACCGTAACGGTCGATATGCCTTATGGCCGCAAGCGCGCTTTGGAAATCGCCACCACGCTGGCCATGGAGCCGGAATTGATGCTGCTCGATGAACCCACGCAAGGCATGGGCCACGAAGACGTGCACCGTGTGACGGAGCTGATCAAGAAGGTCTCCGCCGGCCGCACCATCCTGATGGTTGAACACAATATGAACGTGGTTTCCGGCATCAGCGACCGCATCTCGGTCCTGCAGCGCGGCGCTGTGCTGGCGGAGGGCCCATATGCGGAAGTGTCGAAGAATCCGCAGGTGATGGAAGCATACATGGGGACCGAAGCATGACGG
Source organism: Pseudoduganella sp. OTU4001 (assembly GCF_038440195.1). NCBI lineage: Bacteria > Pseudomonadati > Pseudomonadota > Betaproteobacteria > Burkholderiales > Oxalobacteraceae > Pseudoduganella > Pseudoduganella sp. OTU4001. The sequence continues at coordinate 106,728 of NZ_JASATG010000005.1, forward strand.
CCGCGCTGGAAATCAGCCAGCTGCAAGCTTGGTATGGCGAATCCCACATCCTGCATGACGTGAACCTGACCGTGAATCCCGGCGAGGTGGTGACGCTGCTGGGCCGCAATGGCGCCGGCCGCACCACCACGCTGCGCGCGATTATGGGCCTGACTGGTACGCGCAAAGGATCGATCCGCATCAACGGCCAGGAAGCGATCGGCTTGTCCACGCACAAAGTGGCCCACCTCGGCGTCGGCTATTGTCCCGAAGAGCGCGGCATTTTCGCCTCGCTCACGGCGGAGGAAAACCTGATGCTGCCGCCGGCGTTAAAGACAGGGCAGGGCATGTCGGTCGACGAAATCTACGAGATGTTCCCGAACCTGAAGGAGCGCCGCAGCAGCCAGGGCACACGCCTGTCCGGCGGCGAGCAGCAGATGCTGGCGGTGGCGCGCATCCTGCGCACCGGCGCACGCCTGCTGCTGCTGGATGAAATCTCGGAAGGGCTGGCGCCGGTGATCGTGCAAGGGCTTGCGCGCATGATCCGCACGCTGAAGGCAAAGGGCTACACGATCGTCATGGTCGAACAGAATTTCCGCTTCGCAGCGCCGCTGGCGGACCGGTTTTACGTCATGGAGCACGGAAGGATAGTTGAGAGTTTTGCGTCATCGGAACTGGAAGCCCGCATGCCGGTGTTGACCGAGCTGCTGGGCGTTTAATCATAAACATTGAAAACGGAGACACCATGAACCGCAAAGTAACCGCCATCGCAACAGCAGCCCTTTGCTGCGCCTTTAGCAGCGCCCACGCACAGATCTCCGGCGACACCATCAAGATCGGCTTTATCACCGACATGTCCGGGGTCTATTCCGACATCGACGGCCAGGGCGGCGCCGAAGCGATCAGGATGGCGATTGCCGATGCGGGCGGCGCCATCGCCGGCAAGAAGATCGAGTTCGTGTTTGCGGACCACCAGAACAAGGCCGATATCGCAGCCTCCAAAGCGCGCGAATGGTTCGACCAGCAAGGCGTCGACATGCTGATCGGCGGCACCAATTCCAGCGCCAACCTGTCGATGGCCAAAGTGGCCCTGGACAAGAAGAAGATCTTCATGGTGGTCGGCGCCGGTTCCTCGCGCCTGACCAACGAGGAGTGCACGCCTTATACCGTGCACTACGCCTACGACACCGTAGCGCTGGCGCGCGGCACCGGCAGCACCATCGTCAAGCAGGGCGGCAAGAACTGGTACTTCCTGACTGCCGATTACGCCTTTGGCCACTCGCTCGAAAAGGACACCACCGAGGTGGTGAACAAGTCCGGCGGCAAGGTGATCGGCAATGTGCGCCACCCATTCCCGGGCACGGACTTTTCGTCCTTCCTGATGCAGGCTTCCTCGTCGGGCGCGCAGGTGCTTGGCCTGGCTAACGCCGGCGGCGACTTTATCAACTCCGTGAAGGCCGCCAACGAATTCGGCGTGGGCAAGAAGATGAAGATGGCCGGCCTGCTGGTGTTCATCAACGACATCCACTCGCTGGGCCTGAACGCCACCGCCGGCATGTACCTGACCGACGGCTGGTACTGGGATATGAATGAACAGACCCGCGCCTGGTCCAAGCGCTACTTCTCGAAGATGAAGAAGGAGCCGTCAATGCTGCAGGCCGGCGACTACTCCGCCGCCGCGCAATACCTCGCCGCTGTAAAGGCTGTCGGCACCGACGATTCGGACAAGGTGATGGCCAAGCTCAAATCCACCACCATCAAGGACATGTTCACTAATAACGGCGTGATCCGCCCGGACGGCCGCATGGTGCACGATATGTACCTGATGGAAGTGAAGAAGCAGTCCGAATCCAAGTACCCGTGGGACTACTACAAGGTCGTCGCCACGATCCCGGGTGACCAGGCATACATGTCCAAGGCCGAAACCAAATGCGCCTTGTGGAAGTAAGCTGAATGGAGATCTTCGGCCGCCCGCTACCGATGATGATGTCCCAGCTCTTGCTGGGACTTGTCAACGGCTCCTTCTACGCCATGCTGTCGCTCGGCCTCGCCGTGATTTTCGGGCTGCTGAACGTGATCAACTTCGCCCACGGCGCCCTGTACATGATGGGCGCCTTCCTCGCATGGATCGGCATGACCCATTTCGGCATGAGCTACTGGAGCATGCTGGTGCTGGCGCCGCTGATCGTAGGCGCACTTGGCGTGGTGATCGAGAAAACCATGCTGCGCTGGCTGTATAAGCTGGACCATCTTTACGGGCTGTTGCTGACGTTCGGCCTGACCCTGCTGATCGAAGGCGGTTTCCGCTCGTTTTACGGGGTCTCAGGGCAGCCGTTCGAAACGCCTGAGGCCCTGCAGGGGGCGACGGACCTCGGCTTCATGGTGATGCCGAATTACCGCGCCTGGGTGGTGCTGGCATCGCTGGTGGTTTGCCTGGCCACCTGGTTCGTGATCGAAAAGACCAAACTGGGCGCCTACCTGCGCGCCGGCACCGAGAATCCCAAGCTGGTGGAAGCCTTCGGCATCAACGTTCCGCTGATGGTCACCCTCACCTACGGCTTTGGAGTCGCTTTGGCGGGCTTTGCAGGCGTTCTGGCGGCTCCAATCCAGCAGGTGACACCCCTGATGGGGTCGAACCTGATAATCGTCGTATTCGCCGTTGTGGTGATCGGGGGCATGGGGTCGATTCTTGGCTCGATCGTCACCGGCCTCGCGCTCGGTGTGATCGAAGGGCTGACCAAAGTGTTCTATCCCGAGTTTGCCAACACCGTCGTATTTTTGGTGATGGTCATCATCCTATTGCTGCGCCCCGCCGGCCTGTTTGGCAAGGAACGATAAATGAACAAGAAGCTGGGCTACTCCATCGCACTGTTGCTGGCGCTGGGCGCGCCGTTTGTCGGCTATCCCGTGCTGCTGATGAAGCTTTTATGCTTCTCGCTGTTCGCCTGCGCCTTCAACCTGCTGATTGGCTTTACCGGCTTGCTGTCCTTCGGCCACGCCGCCTTCTTCGGAGCCGCTGGCTACGTTGCCGGCAACGCCCTGAAGAACTGGGGCTTGCCATTTGAATTGAGCCTCACTGTCGCCGTATTGGCCGGTACCGCGATTGGCCTGGTAATGGGCGGACTGGCGATTCGCCGGCAAGGGATCTATTTCTCCATGATCACGCTGGCGCTGGCGCAGATGGTGTATTTCGGCGCGCTGCGCTTCACCGACTTCAGCGGCGGCGAAGACGGCCTGCAGGGCGTGCCGCGCGGCCGCCTGCTTGGGATGGTTGACCTGGGCAACGACCTGACGATGTACTACGTGGTGCTGGCGATTGCCATTGCCGGCTTCGCGCTGATCGTGCGCACGGTCCACTCGCCGTTTGGCCAGGTGCTGAAAGCGATCAAGGAAAACGAGCCGCGCGCGATATCGCTTGGGTACGACGTTGACAAGTACAAGCTGGCGGCGTTCGTGCTGTCGGCCAGCCTGGCCGCCTTGGCCGGTGCTACCAAGACGATCGTACTGGGCTTCGAAACGCTGACGGACGTGCATTGGAGCATGTCCGGCCTGGTGATCCTGATGACGCTGGTGGGCGGGATGGGGACGCTGGCCGGCCCCATCATTGGCGCCATCCTGATCATCTCGCTGGAAAACAAGCTGGGCGATTTCGGCACCATGATGACCGGCCTGACCGGCATGGAATGGTTCACAACCCTGGGCGAAGCGGTCGGCCTGGTAACCGGCCTCATCTTCGTCACCTGCGTCCTCCTCTTCCGCAAAGGCATCGTCGGCGAAATCCTCTCCCGCCACCGCTGACCCCGTGTCCACCTTGGGGCGGTACGGCGACCCGGCAGGCTCTTTGGTGGACACGAGCTCATCTAAACTTCGGGATACTTTGTCAGGGCCCGGCTGACTGTCCTGGTTGATACGCCGAAGCATTCTGCAATTTCCTGTAGCGTGTAGGCAGTCGAATGGAAGGCGCGCGCCATGCCTTCATTTCGGTCGGGGTAAGCTTGCTGGTATTCGTGCAATGGACGTGCTTGCTCCCGCTTTGGGTTGGGGATTTGCCGATAGTGCTTCAATGGATTTGGCTTGCCGATCCCAGCGTGTACGAATGCTTCGTATGACTCGGCTGTATTGAACAGGGATAGCATCCAGTCGGTTTCCAGCCAGATTGGTGAGTTTGCCGGCGCCAGGAAATGCCGGTGGTGGCTCCACTCCCAATCGCTGGCGGATGTCGTTAACCCTGCCCGAACGGGATTCAGGCTGATATATCTGGCTACCTCAAGTAGCTGCTCATTTGATTTGATTAGGACGGCGTGGAATCTACCTTGAATCACATGGCCCGACGATCCATGACGTTTGTTGAAGTGCTGGCAGTACTGGGCATTCAACATATGCAATGCCTCTGACAGGTTGGCTGCCGGTGTTCCTATCAGCAGGTGGTAGTGGTTCGGCATCAGACAATACCCGTATATCCTGATGTGATGTTTCTCGGCAGTTGCCGCGAGCTTTTCCAGCCAGATGAAAAAGTCGCGCTGATCCAGGAAGATCGGTGCGCGCCGGTTACCACGTGAAGTGACGTGATAGTAGGCGCCATGAATGTGGGTGCGGGGAGGGCGGCTCATAACGCTACGTTAATCAAAATCACGCAGCATGATTTGATTTTGCGCAGGGATATGGTTCGGTCCGTGTCTACCAAAGAGCCTGACCCCATGGTGGACACGGACTGGGCTGTAGCTGTAGCTAGAGGGCGAGTTGGTAGATCTTGTATGCGTCGTCGCGCGTGACTTCGCGGGGATTGTTGCCGAGAAGCCGGGTTTGCTTCATGGCGTCGTCGGCTAGCAGGTTGAGGTCGGTTTCGGCGATGCCGACCTGGCGCAGGGTGCGGGGCAATCCTGTGATCGTGGCAAATTGTTGCATCGCAACAGCGAGTGCTTCGGCCCGGGCTTCGGCGCTGCCTTCCGCATGGGGGACGACGATGGTTGCCAGCTCTGCGTATTGTTCCGCGCAGGCTTCTGTATTGAAGCGTAGGACATGTGGCAGGACCAGCGAGTTCGACAGGCCGTGCGGGACGTGGAAGATGCCGCCAATCGGATAGGCCAGCGCATGGACTGCGGCAACCGGGGCGTTGGCGAAAGCTTGCCCTGCCAGCATGGCGCCCAACAGCATCGCTTGGCGTGCCGCCAGGTCGCGGCCGTTCTCGCAGGCGCGGATCAGGTTGCGGGACAGGAGGGTGAGGGCTTGCCGCGCCAGTCCGTCCGACAGGGGATTCTTTTTGTGCTTGCTGGTGTAGGCCTCGATGGCGTGCACCATGGCGTCGATGCCGGTGGCGGCTGTCACGCCTGCAGGCAGGCCGATGGTGAGCTCGGCGTCGAGGACGGCCAGGTCGGCATACAGCTGGGGTGCGACGATGCCCATCTTGCTAGTGGCGCCCGTGGTGACGATGGAGATATTGGTCATTTCGGAACCAGTGCCGGCCGTCGTGGGGATCTGGACCAGGGGCAGCCGTCTGCCGCGCACATTGCCAATGCCGTAGATCTGATCCAGTGATTGCGGGCTGGCGGCGAGTACTGCGACGAGTTTGGCGACGTCCATCGAGCTGCCACCGCCGAGGCCGATGACCAGTTCTGTCTCGTGCTGGCGGGCAGCGGTGAGGGCATCTTCGATCACATGTTCGGGTGGATCGGGTAGCACGTCGGCAAATTGTTCCACGTGAAACATTGCAGCGCGGAGACTTGCGATAGGCGCTTCCGCCTGGCCGGTGCGTAGGAAACCCTGGTCAGTCACCAGCAAGATGCGTTGCACGTCCGGGAAGCGTGCCCGGATCTCGGGGCCCAGTTCCTTCGCTGCGCCAGGCGCGGAAAGGATGGTGGGAACTGTCGTGAAGCTGAACGCGGTCAATGTGCTCATGGGGAAAGCTTACACCAGCCATCGGCACCCTGCTCGTTTCCGACTTACAATATTACGTTTCCGAATTATGCTGGGGCGGGTAATGGTCGAGTATGGGTTGTTGGCGGGCGCTGCCTTCGCGGCGGGTTTTGTGGATGCGGTGGTGGGTGGTGGCGGCCTGATCCAGATTCCGGCCTTGTTCTCGGCCATGGGCAATACGCCGCCGGCGACCCTGTTCGGCACCAACAAGGTAGCCAGCGTGTTCGGTACCAGCGCAGCGGCGCTGAACTATGCGCGACGTACTTCCATCGCCTGGTCGACTGTGGCGCCGGCTGCGGTGGCGGCTTTTCTGTTTGCTTTCCTTGGTGCATATACCGTCACCAAGATCCCGGCTGACTTCCTGCGTGGCTTGCTACCTTTCGTGCTGCTGGCGGTGGCGGTCTATACCTTCTACCGGAAGGACCTGGGTAGCGTGCATGCTCCCTTGCATTCCGGCACCAAGGAAAAGGTGCTGGCTGTGCTGGTGGGTGCGGGCATTGGCTTTTACGACGGCTTCTTTGGCCCGGGCACAGGCAGTTTCCTGGTGTTCCTGTTTGTGCGCAGCTTTGGCTTCGATTTCCTGGGTGCGTCGGCGGCAGCCAAGGTGGTGAACGTGGCCTGCAATGTGGCGGCGATCCTGCTGTTCGGCTTTACCGGCCACATCATCTGGCAGCTGGGCCTAATGATGGCGGCGTGCCAGATCGTTGGTTCGGTGTTGGGGACCAAGCTAGCGTTGAAGCATGGCAGCGAGTTTGTGCGCCGTTTGTTCCTGGTTGTGGTGGCCGTGTTGATCGTCAAAACTGGTTACGACGCATGGCTTAAGTGATATTGTTTCACGTGAAACAGTTGAGGCCGGGTGATTTCCCGGCCTTTTTTTCTGCCCAAAAAATTCGCAGCGTAGAAAAAACTTTATAATCCTGTTTGATCCCAAGCTTTCCCCCTATTTTTACCATGCTATTTCCTACTGAATTCGACGTTATCGTTGTCGGCGGCGGTCACGCCGGTACCGAGGCGGCCCTCGCTTCGGCCCGTATGGGTCAGAAGACCCTCCTGTTGACCCACAACATTGAGACCCTGGGCCAGATGTCGTGCAACCCATCCATTGGCGGTATCGGCAAAGGCCATCTGGTCAAAGAAGTCGATGCGATGGGTGGCGCCATGGCCATCGCTACCGATGAGTCGGGCATCCAGTTCCGTATCCTGAACTCGTCCAAAGGCCCTGCCGTGCGCGCGACTCGCGCCCAGGCCGACCGTATCCTGTACAAGGCCGCCATCCGTCATCGACTGGAAAACCAGCCGAACCTGTGGCTGTTCCAGCAGGCGGTGGACGACCTGATGGTGGAGGGCGACCGCGTGGTCGGCGCCGTTACCCAGATCGGTCTGAAGTTCCTGGGCCGTGCTGTCGTGCTGACCGCGGGCACCTTCCTGGACGGCAAGATCCACGTCGGCCTGCAGAATTTCTCCGCCGGCCGCGCCGGCGATCCGCCTGCGATCTCGCTGTCGGCGCGCCTGAAAGAACTCAAGCTGCCGCAGGGTCGCCTGAAGACTGGCACGCCGCCGCGTATCGATGGCCGCAGCATCGACTTCTCCCAAATGACCGAGCAGCCGGGCGACCTGGACCCAGTGCCAGTGTTCTCGGTGATGGGTAACGCCTCCATGCACCCGCAACAGCTGCCGTGCTGGGTAACCCACACCAACCAGAAAACCCACGACATTATCCGTGGCGGCCTGGACCGTAGCCCGATGTACACCGGTGTGATCGAGGGTGTTGGTCCGCGTTATTGCCCGTCGATTGAGGACAAGATCCATCGCTTCTCGGCCAAGGAATCGCACCAGATTTTCCTGGAGCCAGAGGGCCTGACCACCCACGAGTTCTACCCGAACGGTATCTCGACCAGCCTGCCATTCGATGTGCAGATCGAGCTGGTGCGTTCGATGAAAGGCCTGGAAAACGCGCACATCCTGCGTCCGGGCTACGCGATTGAATACGATTACTTCGACCCGCGCGGCCTGAAGGCGTCGCTGGAAACCAAGGCTATCAACGGCCTGTTCTTCGCTGGCCAGATCAACGGCACCACCGGTTACGAAGAAGCGGCAGCACAGGGCATGCTGGCAGGTATCAACGCGGCACTGCAAACCAAGGGCGAAGAGGCGTGGACTCCGGCACGTTCGGAAGCCTACCTCGGCGTGCTGGTGGACGACCTGGTGACCCAGGGCGTGCAAGAGCCATACCGCATGTTCACCAGCCGCGCGGAATACCGCTTGAGCCTGCGTGAAGACAACGCCGACATGCGCCTGACAGAAATCGGGCGTAAGCTGGGTGTGGTGGGCGATGCGCAGTGGGAAGCATTCGACCGCAAGCGCGAGGCCGTGGCGCAGGAACTGGAACGCCTGAAATCGACCTGGGTTAACCCGCGTATCCTGGCTGCTGCCGAGTCGGAGCGTGTGATTGGCCAGGCTATCGAGCGCGAATACTCGCTGGCGGATTTGCTGCGCCGTCCGGGTGTCGGCTATGAAAAGTTGATGACCATGACGGGCAATGAAGGCCAGGCGCTGGCTGGTCCAGGCGTCACCGACGAAGCAGTCATGGAGCAGATCGAAATCACCCTGAAGTACTCGGGCTATATCGATCGCCAGCTGCGCGAAGTGGAGCGCCACGAGCATTACGAAAACCTGAAGCTGCCAGAGGGCTTCAACTACGCTGAGATTACGGCGCTGTCGATGGAAGTGCGCCAGAAACTGCAGAAGCATCGCCCGGAAACCCTGGGCCAGGCTTCGCGTATTTCGGGCGTGACCCCGGCGGCGATTTCGCTGCTGCTGGTGCACTTGAAGAAAGCCGGCTACGGCGGCTTCGTCACGCTGAAAGACGAGGCGGCTTGATGGCGGTGTTTGATCGCGCCGCACTGGCGCATGTACTGAAGAATGGTGTCGAACAGCTGGATCTGGGCCTGAGCGAAGCACAGCAGGAAAAGCTGCTGGATTACCTGGCCCTGCTGAACAAGTGGAACAAAGTCTATAACCTGACGGCCGTGCGCGACCCGATGGAAATGATGACCCTGCACGTGCTGGATTCGCTGGCAGCGGTGCCGGCGTTCAAGGATGCGCAGAATGTGCTGGACGTTGGGGCAGGGGGCGGATTGCCGGGCATGGTGCTGGCAATCTCGCGGCCGGACATGAAAGTGGCGATGATCGACATCGTGCACAAGAAAACGGCCTTCCTGAACCAGGTGAAGGCGGAGCTGGAACTAGGCAACGTCACGGTGTACACGAAGAAGGTGCAGGAACTGCAGGTCAAGACGCCTTACGACGTCATCACCTCGCGGGCTTTTGCGGACCTCAGCGATTTTGTGAACTGGTCCGGGCACCTGCTGGCGGAGGGCGGGCAATTCATAGCCCTGAAAGGCACGGCGCCAGCAGAGGAGCGCGAGCGACTGCCAGACCCATGGAAAGTGAACGATTTAAAGCCTTTGGAAGTCCCGGGGCTGGACGCACAGCGTCACCTGGTTTTCATCGGCAGGGCGTAACTGTATAAACGGTATAAATAATATTAATCGTTTATACGAAATAAATAGTATAAACGGTTTAAACAATATAAAACGATTCGACCATACATGGCCAAAATTTTCTGTGTAGCAAATCAAAAGGGCGGCGTAGGTAAGACTACCACGACTGTTAACCTGGCCGCCGGCCTGGCCAAACTTAACCAGCGAGTGTTGCTGGTTGACCTCGATCCTCAGGGTAACGCGACAATGGGCGCGGGGATCAACAAGGCGATCCTGGAAACTTCCACTTATGAAGTCCTGCTCGGCACTGCCGATGTGGCGACTGCGCGCCAGCGCTCGGAAGCAGGGCGCTTTGATGTGCTGCCAGCCAACCGTGAGCTGGCTGGTGCGGAAGTTGAAATGGTCGAGCTGGAGAACCGCGAGCGCCGCTTGCGTGATGCGCTGGCTCTGGTCGCGAAGGATTATGACTTCGTTCTGATCGACTGCCCGCCCGCACTGTCGATGCTGACGCTGAATGGCCTATGCGCGGCGCATGGCGTGATCATTCCAATGCAGTGCGAGTACTACGCACTGGAAGGTTTGTCGGATCTGGTGAACACCATCAAGAAGGTGCACGCGAACCTGAATCCGGATCTGAAGATTATCGGCCTGCTGCGCGTGATGTTCGATCCGCGCATGACGCTGTCGCAGCAAGTGTCGGCCCAGCTCGAGCAGCATTTCGGCGACAAGGTGTTCAAGACGATTATCCCGCGCAATGTGCGATTGGCTGAGGCGCCGTCTTACGGCATGCCGGGCGTGACCTTCGACCCGGCGTCGAAAGGTGCGCAGGCTTACATCGCCTTCGGCGCGGAAATGGTTAAACGTATCAAGAAAATGTAATCAACGATGGCAACTAAAAAAATGAAAGGCCTCGGCCGCGGTCTGGATGCGCTGCTCGGTGGCGACGAAGATCCGTCCAATCCAACTTCGCACCCGACTCCGTCGGAGATGGCGGTGCAATTCTTGCAAGCCGGTAAGTATCAGCCGCGTACCCAGATGGATGAGGGTGGTTTGGCTGAGCTGGCATCGTCGATCAAGACCCAGGGCATTATCCAGCCGCTACTGGTGCGTCCGGTGGGGATCGACAAGCCGACTGGGCATGTCAAATATGAAATCATCGCGGGCGAGCGCCGTTTCCGTGCGGCGCAGCTGGCTGGCCTGGAAACGGTGCCGGTCCTGGTGAAGGATGTAGACGACACCACCGCTGCGGCGATGGCGCTGATCGAGAACATCCAGCGCGAGGATTTGAATCCGCTGGAAGAGGCGCAAGGTATCCATCGTCTGATTACGGACTTCTCCTTTACCCATGAGCAAGCTGCCCAAGCGGTGGGGCGTTCGCGCTCGGCCGTTTCGAACCTGCTGCGTTTGTTGAACCTGGCGGAGCCGGTGCAGACCATGCTGATGGCGGGTGATATTGATATGGGCCATGCGCGTGCGCTGCTGGCGGTCGATGCGGCTTCGCAAATTGCTCTGGCGAATGTTGTTATCGCGAAACGTTTGTCGGTGCGTGAGACGGAGAAACTTGTCCACAACCATATGGAAGAGGCGAAGGCCAAGCCTGTCGCTCGTGCCAAGGAGAAGTCGGGGGATATCAAGCGGCTGGAGGAAGAGCTGTCGGATACGCTCGCTACTTCGGTAGTGTTCAAGATGGGGGCCAAGGGCAAGGGTCAGATGATTATTGACTTTGCGGACCTGGATATCCTCGATGGGGTGATTGCCCGTCTGCGCGGCTAAAACCGGTAGATCAGTGTCAGACCCATGGGGTCTGACACTCGGCACGCGGCAGCCGCCGAATGGTGTCTGACCCTGCGGCTCAGACACTGGGTTACCGGTTTCGATTACCTGACACGTAATCGCCAGATGCCTACCTTTTCAGCAGAATAACTTGTTGTTAGGGGGGCGTTTTGCAATGCACCATGATTGACCCTGGTCACGTAAACCAACTATAATCCCGTGTCTTTGGGTCTAAAGGAACGTGGCAAGTGAGTGATTCTTCGAGAAGTATCGCCTGGCCAGTCTTCCGAGTTGTTGCCCTGCAATTAACAATCGCCGTCCTCTTCTCTGCTACCGTGGCGCTTTTCGCCGGGGTGGAAAAAGGCTGGTCCGCAGCCGTGGGCGGCGGTATGGCAGTTATCGGTAGCTTTGTCTACGCGCTGATGGTGGCGCGCGGCACCGATGATGCAAAGAAAGCATTTCGGACGCACTTCCGCGCCGAGATGCTGAAGGTATTTGTAACGGCAGTGCTGTTTATTTGTGCACTGGTGCTGTTTAAGTCAGCCGCCTGGTTGTGGCTGATCCTAGGATTCGTAGTGGCAACCCTGGCTTACTGGCTGTCGCTGCTCAAGATTTAATCATTAAAAATTCGGACCTATGACTACTGAACACGCTACGGGCGGTCACGCCGGCCCGGCTAACGCCACCGAGTATATCCAGCACCACCTTACTCACAATTCCAACGGTACCTTCAACCTGGACACCTTCTGGATCTCCCTGATCCTGGGCTTCGTGTTCCTGGGTATCTTCTACATGGCTTCCAAGCGCGCTACTGCCGGCGTGCCAGGCAAGCTGCAAAACTTTGTTGAGTGGGTCATGGAGATGGTCAACGAGACCGTCAATTCCGCATTCCACGCCAAATCCGCCGTTATCGCTCCTCTGGCCATCACCATCTTCGTTTGGGTTTGGCTAATGAACGCAATGGACTTCCTGCCGGTCGACCTGCTGCCTAAGCTGCTGAGCTACGTTGGCATCAACTACCTGCGCGTTGTTCCGACCGCTGACGTGAACCACACCTTCGGCATGTCCGTTGGCGTGCTGATTTGTATCATTGGCTTCTCGATCAAGGCAAAAGGCGCTGGCGGCTGGACCAAAGAACTGTTCACCGCTCCGTTCCACGCTCACGGCACCGTCGGCACCATCCTGCTGGCTCCTGTGAACTTCATCTTCCAGATGCTGGAACTGTTTGCGAAACCAATTTCCCTGTCGCTGCGACTGTTCGGCAACATGTACGCCGGCGAACTGATCTTCATCCTGATCGCTCTGCTGCCATGGTGGGCACAGTGGCTGCTGGGTGGTCCATGGGCAATCTTCCACATTCTGATTGTTACCCTGCAAGCGTTTGTGTTTATGGCGTTGACGGTTGTGTACCTGGCCCTCGCGGTTGAGAAGCACTAATCAGCAACTTATTCGTAGTATTTAGTTTTTAGTTTTTGGTATTTTCGTTTTTTTTAAATTAGGAGAAATCTAATGCAAGCTCTGATCGCACAAGTACAAAGCATGACCGTTCTGGCCGTAGCAATCATCGTTGGCCTGGGCGCCATCGGTACCGCACTCGGTTTCGCAATCCTGGGCGGCAAGTTCCTGGAAGCGTCGGCACGTCAGCCTGAACTGATGCCACAACTGCAAACCAAACTGTTCGTTATCGCTGGTCTGCTGGACGCGATCTCCATGATCGGCGTTGGTGTTGCTCTGCTGTTCACCTTCAACAACCCATTCCTGACCGCCCTGGCACAAGCAGCAGCTTAATATTCGCTCCAACAGGGGATTCTTTTAGGAGCAAGGTATGAACATCAATATGTCGCTTCTCGGCCAAATGATCACCTTCGCGGTGCTCGTCTGGTTCTCGATGAAGTTCGTATTCCCGGCGCTGAACAATGCGCTGGATGAGCGTGCCAAGCGAATCGCAGATGGTCTGGCTGCCGCCGACCAAGGTCAGGCTTCGATGCAGAAAGCTGAAAAAGCTGCTGCTGAAGCCATGACCGCTGCCCGTAACGATGCTTCGTCGCTCGTTGCGGACGCTGAAAAGCGTGCCCAGCTGGTCGCTGAAGAAATCAAAGCAAACGCACAAGCCGAAGCTGCCCGTATCGTGGCACAAGCTAAAGCTGAAGCTGAGCAGCAAGTAACCCAGGCCCGCGAAGCACTGCGTGGTCAAGTGGCTGACCTGGCTGTGAAGGGCGCCGAGCAAATCCTGAAGCGCGAAGTCAACGCGTCGGCTCACGCTGACCTGCTGTCTCGCCTGGCTACCGAGCTCTGATTATGGCAGAGCTCGCAACCGTCGCCCGTCCTTACGCGGAAGCTCTCTTCCGCGTAGCCCAGGCTGGCAACCTCGCGCAGTGGTCCGATCTGGTGTCCGAACTGGCCCAGATCGGTTCGCATGAAGAGGTGCTGGCATATGCCCGCAATCCAAAAGTTCTGGATAGCGATGTCATCGCAGCCATCAAGGCCTTGCTGAAATCGCCGCTGAACGCGGAAGCGAACAACTTCCTCTCGATGCTGATCGAAAACGGTCGTATCGCACTGCTGCCGGAAATCGGTGCCCAATTCGCGCTGCTGAAGAACGCAGCCGAAGGCGCGGCAGACGCCGAAATCACGAGCGCATTCGACATGAGCGAAGCCCAGGTGGCCGAGCTGATCAAGACGCTGGAAAAGAAATTCAGCCGCAAGCTCAAACCAATCGTCAGCACTGACCCGACCCTGATCGGTGGCGTGCGTGTCGTGGTTGGCGACGAAGTGCTGGACACTTCGGTCAACGCCAAGCTGCAGCAGCTGCGTTCCGCGCTGGTCGCCTGATCAGGCCGCCTTTCGCGACAGCTAGAGAGAAAACATTTAGGAGTTAGTATGCAACTCAACCCATCCGAAATCAGCGAGCTGATCAAGAGCCGGATCCAAGGCATTGACGGCGGCGCTGAAGTGCGCAATCAAGGCACCGTAATTTCCGTAGCAGACGGTATCTGCCGCATCCACGGCCTGTCGGACGTGATGCAAGGTGAGATGCTGGAATTCCCAGGCAACACCTTTGGCCTGGCAATGAACCTGGAGCGTGACTCCGTTGGTGCCGTTATTCTGGGCGCCTACGAGCACATCTCCGAAGGCGACACCGTTAAGTGCACCGGCCGTATTCTGGAAGTTCCAATCGGTCCTGAACTGCGTGGCCGTGTTGTTAACGCCCTGGGCCAGCCGATCGACGGCAAAGGTCCGGTTAACACCACCCTGACCTCCCCAATCGAAAAGATCGCTCCAGGCGTTATCGCCCGTGAGTCCGTCGGCCAGCCTATGCAGACCGGCCTGAAGTCGATCGACGCGATGGTACCAATCGGCCGTGGCCAGCGTGAGCTGATCATTGGCGACCGTCAGACCGGTAAGTCCGCCGTTGCAGTTGATGCCATCATCAACCAAAAAGGCCAGGGCGTTACCTGTATCTACGTTGCTATCGGCCAGAAAGCATCGACCATCAAGAACATCGTGCGTTCCCTGGAACAGCACGGCGCGATGGAGTACACCATTGTTGTCGCCGCTTCCGCTTCGGAATCCGCAGCAATGCAGTACATCTCGGCTTACTCCGGTTGCACCATGGGCGAATACTTCCGCGACCGCGGTGAAGACGCCCTGATCGTGTACGACGACCTGTCCAAGCAAGCAGTTGCTTACCGTCAGATCTCCCTGCTGCTGCGCCGCCCACCAGGCCGTGAAGCATACCCAGGCGACGTGTTCTACCTGCACTCCCGTCTGCTGGAACGCGCTGCTCGCGTGAACGCCGACTACGTGGAAGCCTTCACCAAAGGCGCCGTGAAAGGCAAGACCGGTTCCCTGACTGCACTGCCGATCATTGAAACCCAGGCTGGCGACGTTTCGGCGTTCGTTCCAACCAACGTGATTTCGATTACCGACGGCCAGATCTTCCTGGAAACCTCGCTGTTCAACTCCGGTATCCGTCCTGCGATTAACGCAGGTATCTCGGTGTCCCGCGTTGGTGGCGCTGCTCAGACCAAGGTCATCAAGAACCTGTCCGGCGGTATCCGTACCGACCTGGCACAGTACCGTGAACTGGCTGCGTTCGCGCAGTTCGCTTCCGACCTGGACGAATCGACCCGTAAGCAGCTGGACCGCGGTGCCCGCGTGACCGAACTGCTGAAGCAGGCTCAGTACTCGCCACTGTCGATCTCCCTGATGGGCGCTTCCCTGTTCGCAGTGAACAAGGGCTTCCTGGACGACGTCGCTGTCAAGCGCGTGCTGGCTTTCGAAGCCGAACTGCACTCGTTCCTGAAGACCAAGCACTCCGCTCTGCTGGCCAAGATCGAAGAAACCAAGCAACTGGACAAAGACGGCGAAGCTGCGCTGTCGGCCGCCATTGCTGAGTTCAAGAAATCCTTCGCAAACTAATACACGGTGGCCCGGCAACGGGCCACCCCGCAAAGGAGAAGGATCATGGCAGTAGGTAAAGAGATACGTGGCAAGATCAAGAGCGTAGAGAATACGAAGAAGATCACCAAGGCGATGGAAATGGTCGCTGCATCGAAAATGCGCAAAGCGCAAGATCGTATGCGCGCCGCCCGTCCCTACAGTGACAAGATTCGTAATATCGCTGCGAACTTGGCTAACGCCAACCCAGAGTACACGCACCCGTTCCTGGCTGAAGCCAAGACGGAAGCCAAGGCAGTGGGCTTTATCATCGTGACGACCGACAAGGGTCTGTGCGGTGGTATGAACACCAACGTTCTGCGTATGGTGACCAACAAGACCCGCGAGCTGGAAGCTGCAGGCAACAAGATTGAAGCAGTCGCAATTGGTAACAAAGGTTTGGGCTTCCTGAACCGCATCGGTGTACCAGTGGTCGCACAAGCTACCCAGATCGGCGATACGCCGCACCTGGAAAAGCTGATCGGCCCAGTGCAAGTGATGCTGGAGAAATTCCAGGAAGGCAAACTGGACGCCGTTTACCTGTGCTACACCAAGTTCATCAACACGATGAAGCAAGAACCGATGGTCGAGCAGCTGTTGCCGCTGACCGCGGACAAGATGAAGGCCGATGAGCATTCCCACAACTGGGACTACATCTACGAGCCGGATGCTGCTTCCGTGATCGACGAACTGCTCGAGCGCTACATTGAAGCGCTGGTGTACCAGGCCGTTGCAGAAAACCTGGCGTCCGAGCAATCGGCGCGTATGGTGGCGATGAAGTCCGCATCGGACAACGCCGGCAACGTGATTGGTGAGCTGAAGCTGGTCTACAACAAGACCCGTCAAGCTGCAATTACCAAAGAACTGTCTGAAATCGTCGCCGGTGCGGCAGCGGTTTAAACGAATTTAACTATATTTGAAGGAACGAACATGGCTGATGGCAAAATCGTTCAGTGTATCGGCGCTGTGGTGGACGTTGAGTTCCCACGCAACGCGATGCCTAAGGTTTTTGACGCGCTGAAAATGGAAGGCTCCGAGCTGACCCTGGAAGTGCAACAGCAGTTGGGTGACGGCATTGTCCGTACCATTGCTCTGGGCTCCTCCGACGGTCTGCGTCGCGGCATGACCATCCAGAACACCGGCAAACCAATCATGGTCCCAGTAGGTAAAGCTACCCTGGGCCGTATTATGGACGTGCTGGGCAACCCGATCGACGAATGCGGTCCTGTCTCCCACGAGCAGACTGCTTCGATCCACCGCGTAGCTCCTGCTTACGACGAACTGTCCCCATCCCAGGACCTGCTGGAAACCGGCATCAAGGTTATTGACCTGGTCTGCCCATTCGCTAAGGGTGGTAAGGTTGGTCTGTTCGGCGGTGCAGGTGTGGGCAAGACCGTTAACATGATGGAACTGATCAACAACATCGCTAAAGCGCACTCGGGTCTGTCCGTGTTCGCCGGTGTTGGTGAGCGTACCCGTGAAGGTAACGACTTCTACCACGAAATGGCTGACGCCAAAGTGGTTGACCTGGAAAACCCAGCCAACTCCAAAGTGGCGATGGTTTACGGTCAGATGAACGAACCTCCTGGCAACCGTCTGCGCGTGGCGCTGACCGGTCTGACCATCGCTGAGTCGTTCCGTGACGAAGGCCGTGACGTTCTGTTCTTCGTGGACAACATCTACCGCTTCACCCTGGCCGGTACCGAAGTGTCCGCACTGCTGGGCCGTATGCCTTCCGCAGTGGGTTACCAGCCGACCCTGGCTGAAGAGATGGGCCGTCTGCAGGAGCGTATTACCTCCACCAAGACCGGTTCGATCACCTCGATCCAGGCCGTGTACGTTCCAGCGGATGACTTGACCGACCCGTCGCCAGCGACCACCTTCGGTCACCTGGATTCGACCGTCGTTCTGTCCCGTGACATCGCTGCTCTGGGTATCTACCCTGCGGTTGACCCACTGGATTCGACCTCCCGTCAGCTGGACCCGCTGGTTGTGGGCGAAGAGCACTACAACACCGCACGTGCCGTACAGGGCACCCTGCAGCGCTACAAAGAACTGCGTGACATCATCGCAATTCTGGGTATGGACGAACTGGCTCCAGAAGACAAACTGGTCGTTGCCCGCGCACGTAAGATGCAGCGTTTCCTGTCCCAGCCGTTCCACGTTGCTGAAGTGTTTACCGGTTCCCCAGGTAAGTACGTTTCGCTGAAAGACACGATCAAGGGCTTCAAGATGATCGCTTCCGGCGAACTGGACCACCTGCCAGAACAGGCCTTCTACATGGTTGGTACCATCGAAGAAGCCATCGAAAAAGCCAAGAAACTGGGCTAATTCGATTGTCGTAGCGGCCTCGTAATGGGGCCGCTATATACAGAGGATAAACATGGCAAACACTATTCACGTTGATGTGGTTTCGGCCGAAGAGCAAATCTTCTCGGGCGAAGCGACTTTCGTGGCGTTGCCGGGCGAGCAGGGCGAGCTGGGTATCTACCCTAAGCACACCCCGCTGATCACCCGTATCCGTCCAGGCGCGGTGCGCATCCAGGTTCCAGGCCAGGCTGAAGAAGAGTTCGTCTTCGTCGCCGGTGGTCTGCTGGAAGTGCAGCCAAACGCTGTGACGGTCCTGGCTGACACCGCGATCCGTGGTCATGACCTGGATGAAGCCAAGGCAGAAGCCGCCAAGAAACTGGCGGAAGAATCCCTGGCCAACAACAAGACCGGTATCGACTACGCGAAAGCACAAGCGGAACTGGCAGCGGCTATCGGCCAGCTGGCAGCAATCGCAAAACTGCGCAAGATCAAGGGCTAATCTCCTTCCTGCGCGGAATGAAAAAAGGCAGCCTCGGCTGCCTTTTTCTTTTGGCGCTTGTGGCGCCGGCTATTCGAATACTTGCTTCAGCATTTGCGCTTCCGGCATGGCGTCGCTCCAGGCTTCCAGCTGCTCCATCGTGGCTTTATGCAGCCGCTTGCGGACTGCCTGCGGCAGCGGCCCGAATCGTTGTGTGAGTTGCCGCGCCAGTAAATCTGCTGCTCCGTCCCGGCTGCCTTGCTCGCGTCCTTGCTCCAGTCCGTGTTGCAGGCCCTTCTGCCAACCCTTGTCCATGAATGATTGTTCCAGCGGAGTAATCCATTCCATCTTGCGCTCCTTCTCCAGCTTGAGGATGGAGTGCCAGTAACGCGCTTGCTGTGGTTCCTGCAACGCCATCATCCCGTTGATTACCTTGAACAAAACGATTATGCGCTGTGTGCTCCAACCGTGTTCGTAAAGCAGGCGTGTAAGGTGCCACTTTGCTGCGAGCAGGGCATCGGCATCATGCCGTTCCTGCTGTGACCGCAAGTGAGCGAGTGTGATGAGGGCAAACGGATTGTTCGAGTCGTGTAGATAGCCATTGTCGTAATCCAGCAGTTTGGCGGATGCGAACGAGATGCCCATCGTGGTGCCAAGCGCCTCGATATGGAAGTCTTGAGGACGCCAGTTGGGGTCTTCGTCAGCTAGCAGGGCCAGGCTGGCGACTTCTCGGCCGTACTCTTTGAAGATCCGGTAGTTGTAGTCGAAAATGCGTCGCGGCAAATTGGCGTCGTACTGCGCCTGCACTTCAATGTGCAGCAGTACCCATTGATTGCTGTCGCGCAGGCAAACCTCTACCAGCTTATCCGCCACCATCCCCCCCAGTGCGTCGCCAAAGCCGATCTGCGCCAGCTCCTTGTCGCGGAAGCGTGGCCGCTGCGACCAGTCGATCAATGGGTAGAGTTCCGCAAAGGGGCGGCGTAGTTGTCATTCTTCGAGTCTACGGCGCACAAACGCAAGGGCTACCGCTGCCCAGGCTGCCAATTCTGCATTCTGTCGCGAAGTATCCTGCGCGAGTGGGTGAGGATGGCTAAAATACTAACTCAATAATTTTTAGCCAACTTCATGCGACATATCGTTCTCTCTGCACTCGCTATCGTTGGCGGCCAGGCTGTGGCTGCTGATGCTCCTCTGGTTCGCAATTACGCTCCCACTTTCGTTGCAGCTTACGATGCCAGCGCCGGCTTGCCGGCGGCCGATCGCGTGGCGGTGGTCAAGAAAGCGCTGCTGGCGGAGTTTCCAGAATTTTACGGCCAGCGCACGCCGGAACAGCAGGAGCAAGCGATCCAAAATGCGATTGAGCATTTTCCAAAAATGCGTGAGGCGTACCTCGATAAAGCTAACGCCTTTGGTGGATCGTTGCCCAAGCACCTGGATACGTTTAACGCTGTCTTCCCCAACTTCCGCCTGACTGTTCCCACCACCGTCCTGCATTCGCTTGGCGAGATGGATGGCGGTACACGTGAGCTGAATGGCAAATTGCACCTGATTTTTGGCGCGGATATGCTGGCCTACGTCAATCCCAAAGGCAATCCGGCGCCGCTATTCCATCACGAGCTATTTCACGTGGCCCATGCCGACTTCAAATGCGGGAAAGGCCTTGTGTGGGAGCAGCTCTGGCGCGAGGGGCTGGCCACCTACGTTTCGAAGGCGATGAATCCTGCGGCCACCGAGCAGGACCTGGTCCTGCATTTCCCGAACAATATGGCGGAGCGTACGCGCGCCGTGCTACCGCAGGCATGGAGCCAGTTGTCGAGTGTCCTCGATAGCTCGGAGCGCGCCATGTATAGCGAGCTGTTCGCCGCATCGGACAAGCCATCCGACCTGCCGCGCCGCCGCGGCTACTACCTCGGCTACTTGATCGCGCAGGAAGCGGCCAAGACGCGCGACCTGCCAGCGCTGGCGGCGATGGATTGCAAGCAGGTGCGCGAAGTGATCGACGCCAGCATCGCGAAATTGTCGGCCGACTCGGTCCGCAATATCGCTCCCGAATTCGTGAAGGTATTTGACGCGACGGCGCAATTGCCGATGCCGGAACGGGTCGCCGCCATGAGCCAATCGCTGATGGCGCAGTACCCCGAGTTCTACAGCCGCCGCAAGCCTGCCCAGCACGACAAGCGGGTGCAAAGGGCGATCGAAGGTTTCCCTGCGCTGCGCGCGGCATACGTCGATAAGGCCGAAAAGTTCGGTGCGGCGCTGGAGCAGCACATGAAGACCTTCAACGCCACCTTTCCAAATTACCAGAACACCACCCCGATCGCGCTGGTGCACTCGCTGGGTGAAATGGATGGCGGCCCGCGCGAATTGAACGGCAAGCTGCACCTGGTGTTTGGCGCCGACATGATGGCGGAGCTGAACCCTAACGGCAACGCTGCGCCGCTGTTCCATCACGAACTGTTCCACATCATGCATACCAAGAAGTTCTCCTGCGAGACAAATCCGCTCTGGGCCGCATTGTGGGGCGAAGGCTTGGCGGTGTACGTGTCGGACGTGATGAATCCAGGCGCCAGCGAGCGCGAACTGCTGCTGGACGTCCCAGACGACATGGCGGCGAAAACGCGGGCCAGCCTGCCGCAGTCCTGGGCACATGCATTGAGCGTGCTGGATAGCACCGACGAAAAGGTCGCAGCCGAAATGTTCACCATGTCGGCGAAAGACAGCCAACTGCCGGTACGGCGCGGTTATTATCTGGGTTACCTGGTCGCGAAAGAAGCGGGCAAAACTCGCGGCCTGGCGGAATTGGCGGCGCTCGATTGCAAGCAAGCGGACGTGCTGGTGCATGAGACCGTCCGCAAATTGGCCAAACAATCCAAACAATCCAAACTATGACCACCGTATTCATCACCGGCGCGGCCGGCGTGTTGGGGAGCGCGGTAGCGCGTGCATTTGATGCCGCTGGCGCCAACACCGTCCTTGTTGGCCGCGACATCGCCCGCCTGGAGGCGGCCTGTGGGCCGGCCAGCGAACGCCGCATGCTGGTGGCAGCCGACTTGCGCGATGCAGCCTCGGTCGCCGCCGCTGCGCGTGCCGGCGCCGAGCGTTTTGGCCGCATCGACGCGCTTTGCAATATCGCTGGCGGTTTCGCCATGGGCACGCCGGTGCATGCCACGACCGATGCGCAGTGGGATGAGTTGTTCGACCTGAATGTGCGCAGCCTGCGCAATGCGGTGGCTGCCGTGGTGCCCGGCATGCTGGACGGGCAGGGCGGCAAGGTGGTGAATATTGCTTCCGGCTCCGCGCGCCAGGGGCTGGCCAATATGGGCGCTTACTGCGCCAGCAAGGACGTGGTGATCCGCCTGACCGAGGCCATGTCGGCCGAATTGCGCGGCCAGGGCGTCAACGTCAATTGCGTCCTGCCTGGAACCATCGACACTGCGGAAAACCGCGCCGCCATGCCGAACGCCGACCGCAGCAAGTGGGTGACGCCGGAAGCGCTGGCGGAAGTCATCCAGTTCCTCTGCAGCCCGGCCGCCCGCGCCATCCACGGCGCGGCGATTCCTTGCACCTGATCAGCGGCACATGCCGTAGGACTGCTTATCCTCGAACCAGCGGTAGGTGAAGGTGCGCGAGACGTAGCGCTTGCCGCCGATGATCACGTCCGGTGGCGTCAGGTCGAAGCGCTGCGGCATTTTGCCTTTGATGATCAGGCGGTAGCGCAGCTGGGTGTGGTCGCTGGTGCCGACCGCATTCATGGTCAGCGGCATGCCATGCACGATTTCCACCACCTCGGCCTTGCCATTGGTTGGACGTTGATAAACGTTCAACACGGTCGCGTTTTCCAGCAGCGGTCCCTTGGGCTGGCTGACCTGGAAGTACTTGGTGGCGAACTGGACCTGGGTGGTCCGCGGCAGCATGTAATTCACGCCGATTTCGATGCCTTCTTCGGCGGACGGCACCACGTTGGTGGCGGATACCGTAATCCCGCGCGGCAGCTCGAAGGTGTCGGCATCGACGGGGGTGCCGCAATCGGCGGACGTTGCCTGGTACAGCGGGCCCGGGGTGTAGGTATCGCCGCAGGCGGTCAGGGCGAATAACAGGGCGAATGGCGCAAATCGGCGCATGGTGTGAAACCTCTTCTTTTTGGTTCTGACAGTTTACCCGAGTGGGCAGCTGAGTGGTGCGCCGCGCGTCAAGCCTCGGTGTTAGTCTGAGACTAAAAGTAGCGATGGAGGTAATAATGATCCACCATCTGGGAATAGTCGTCGCCGATTTTATGCGCAGTGCGGCCTTATATGATGCCTGCCTGGCGCCGCTTGGAATAATGCGAAACGTGACCGATCTCGACTGGGCGATATACGCCCCAGCCACCGGGCATCCTTTTCTTTGGGTCGGCGCGGAAATTCCCAGTTATTGGGAGAACGGGCATGAACCGTCGCACAGTCCAATACACCTGGCATTTATTGCCCCTGACCGTGCGGCGGTCAACGCATTTTATTACGCAGCGATAGACCTGGGTGCTGAAGATAATGGCCCGCCTGGCCCTCGCATCAGCGATGTGAATTTCTACAGCGCCTTTATTATTGACTACGACGGAAATAATATTGAAGCGACTGTGCAGGAAAGTTAGCGCTTTTCTTCCATTAAAGCGAGTAAATGGCCATCGGGATCGCGGAAAAAAGCCATCCATAATTCATGGTCGGGCATTTTGGCGATCAAATGCGGAGCGCCTTCGAAATTGACGCCTTTGTCTGTCAGGGTGGCGGCGCTATTTTCAATCCCTTCCACCAGAAAGTAATGGCAGATGCCTGAGCCGGGTTGCACGGTTTTAGGGCGTCCCTCCAGCATCAGCCGCACGCCGGCGCAATCGAAAAATACCAGCTCGCCAAAGCGAAATAGCTTCTTCAGGCCCAGCGTGCCGCCGTAAAACGCCTCCGCGCGGTTGGCGTCGGAGACGGGCAGGGCGATCTGGCCGATGCGGGAAAGGGTCATGGCAATACCTCCGTTCGAGTGGCATGAAAGCTAATTTTTAGTTCAATCATGCCACATGTTGGCTTAACTCCGCTTCTGTTTGCTACGGGCTGCTGCGGATTTCATCAAAGACTTCCATTTATTGCGCTCGGCGATACGCTCCGACGCTGTCTGCTGGTTGCGGCGCACCTCGCGCTGCAGCTTGTGGTAGTTGCGCAGGCGATCGGGATCGACATGGCCTGCTACCGCGCAACCGGGCTCGCCATCATGGTGGCAATCGCGGAATTGGCAATCACGCGCCAGGGATTCAATATCGTCGAAGGCCGCAGATAATGTTTCCGGACTCAGGCTTCTTAATCCCGGCGTATCGATAATGCATGCGCCCGAAAGGCAAATATGCATTGAGCGTGCTGTGGTCGTATGCCGTCCGCGATTATCGCCATCGCGCACGCCGCCGGTTGCCTGGCCGGTGCCGGTCAGGGCATTGGTTAATGTCGATTTACCGGCGCCGGATGAACCGAGCAGGCAAATAGTCTGGCCAGCGCCAAGCCAGCTCTCCAATTGCGCGACCGATTCGGGGGCGGTGCCATTTACCAACAAATAATCCGTCCCTGGCGGAATTCGAGCATTTAATGCGGCAATCTTTTCCTCTACATCGGAGGATATATCCGGTTTGCTGAGGATAATTAATGGCGTTATTTCTGCGCCGCTAATTAATGCCAGATAACGTTCCAGCCGGCGCAGGTTGAAATCGCCGTCCAGTCCCATTACCAGCAGCGCGGTATCGATATTGCTGGCGATTGGCGGCGAATCGGCGCGGGTGATTTGATTCATTGGGGATAAGCGCTGGCTTATCCACACCTCGCCAAATGAATTGGTTTCGGCAATGACCCAGTCGCCGACGCACAGCGGTATTTCAGCCAATAAGCGGGGTAGGGCGCGCGCCGGGAATTCGGCAATGCCGTCGTGCAAAGTAATACGGTCGCGCTGATATTCGGTAATGCGGCAGAGCTGGCTGCCGGAAGCGCTGGCGCTGGTTTCTGCCAGGCGCGAAATAATCGTGTTGTTAAGGCCGATACGGCGTAATGCTTCGAAATCGAAGTCGATCATGATGAGCTTTTTTCCAAAGGTGAGCAGAGCCAGCCGCGCACGGCGCGGCAAGCGGAATAAGTTTGGAAAGGTCGGCGCCTGGTCAGGCGCGCAAGCTCAGTTCAGGATCGAGCGGGGACGCTGGAGGTCAGGCAGCCGACAGGATGGCAATATCCAAGGTACGCATGGCAAAGTCTCCTGTAGGTGGATTAAGAAGCCGCCAGTGTCGCACTGGCAGGCGGGCAAGTCAATGCGGCGGTTCGCGGTCGACGGTGCGCACTTCGGAATATTCGGGCTGCAAGGCGTCTTCAATGACTTCCAGGGCGACGTGGGGCTGGGAGGCGCCGCACATGAAGATATCTGCTGCGGCGAAGCCGTTTTCCGGCCAGGTGTGGATCGAGATATGCGACTCCGCCAGCAGCACCACCCCGGTCACACCCAGGCCGGGGCCGAAGCTGTGGAAGTGGCTGTGCAGCACCTGCGCGCCGGCCGCCGCTGCCGCTTCGCGCAGCAATTGCTCAATTTTTGCGCAATCGGTCAGCAAGTCCGGCGCAATGCCGGACATGTCAGCCAGCAGGTGCGTCCCGCTGGGTTGGTGAATGCTCACTTATGGCCTCCGCCGCCACCGCCCCAGCTGCCGGAACTGGAGGACCAGCTGCTGCCGTGGTAGCCGCTGCTGGTTGAAGGACCGGTGACCCAACTGGCCCAGCTGGTGACGACGCTAAAGCCGGTGACGGCCAGTGCATAAGCAAAGAACTTGTTCATTTTTTCTGTTGATCGTCGATTGCATCGAGCAGCATGGCGGGCAAGTAAAGCGCCGCCGCCGCAAACAGGGTGTTGCCGATAGAGCCGCCAAAATTGAACAGCAGTGGAATGGCGTTCAGCGCCACCAGGCCCATGATCCAGTTCTTGGCGGAGCGCTTGTAGCGGTCCTTGCTGAAATCTTGTGCAACGGCGCCGCGCGCCGTCGGCGAATCACCTTGGAGGGCGTCGCCAAACCAGGCTTTCAGCTGGTCCCAGGCCACCGGCGTGGAGCGCGACCAGCCAACCTCGCTGGCCGTCGCTTCGGCCGCCAGCACGACTTGCTGGCGTTTGTATTCGTAGACGTGGGTGTAGTCGCCCTTCTTCACCCGCCAGTTGAAGGCGCCGGCAGTGTAGGTCACCACGGAGTTGTAGTCGTACAGCTTGTTGTAGTCGGCCTTGTCCAGCGTGACCACGGGCGCACCCAGTACCATGGAGCTTGGCCACTGGTCCATGACGTTGGCGCGCGACCAGCCGTCTTCCGTCTCGACCAGCCAGGTAAAGCCGGTGCGGGTACCGTACAGCAGGTATTCGGTCCATTCGCTTGCTTCGTCGTCGGCGCGGCGCATCACACCGATGATGGTGAATTCCTGGTTTCCGAGTTTGCCGGTGGCGCCCAGCGGCAGCGAGAAGGTTTGCTTGTCGTGCTGCTCGCCTTTGGCAATCACCTCCGCCTTCGGGCTGGCAGCATCGATCTGGGTCTGGCAGGACTGGCAGACCAGGCTTGCGGTCAGGCCGGGTAGGTATTTGATCGGGGTACCGCAGCTTGGGCAGTCCAGCGCATCAAGCTTGCCGCGGTAACGGCCGGTGGTGCGTTTGATCTCCTCGGTATCGCGCAGCAGCTGGCATTGCATGCTTTCCAGCGTGACGGCGACACCGGTGTACAGCAGCGGCGGGCCCTCGTCGGAATAGTCGATGGTCAGGAAGTGGTCGGCATGGCGGAAGTCCGCCACCTTGGCTTCCCAGCTGTCGCCCACCTTGAACGGCAGCTCGCCCTGGCCGCCGCTGCATTGGGCGGTGCGGACGTCGGCCACCATATAGGGTTCGCCGATCAGGGTGTAGCGCTGGCCGGCACGCAGTTCTTCAAACGGCGGCAGCTCGCCGTCCGGTGAGCGCAGCATGGTGACCGTGTACTGGCCGGACGCATCGCCCAGCCAGCCGCTGGTGGCGTTGTCGAAGATGATGTACCACTCGTTCCACATGCCCGCGTCGTAACGCAGCTGGATGCGGCCCACCACATTGAAGTTGCGGCCGCCCAGCACGCCGCTGGTGCCGATCTGGATCGGGGAGTAGTCCTCCAGCACGGAGGAGATTTTGCC
Organism: Pseudoduganella sp. OTU4001; assembly: GCF_038440195.1. Classification (NCBI taxonomy): domain Bacteria; kingdom Pseudomonadati; phylum Pseudomonadota; class Betaproteobacteria; order Burkholderiales; family Oxalobacteraceae; genus Pseudoduganella; species Pseudoduganella sp. OTU4001. Next base: position 133,301 of record NZ_JASATG010000005.1, read on the forward strand.
CAGGTCTTTGACGGCGCCTGCTTCCTTCAGGACGCGCGTGTTGCAGTACTCGCACACCGCCATGACGGAGGCGTGCGAGCGGAACTTGACCTCTGCACCGCAGCTTGGGCAGGAAACGGTTTGCATGCGGCCTGGACTATCCGATCAGTTTTTTCAGCAGTTCAGCCTTGGTGGCGTCGTAGTCGGCTGCCGAGATCAGGCCTTTGTCCAGCAGGCCTTTCAGCTTGCCCAGACGGTCTTCGATGGATTCCTGCGCTGGCGCGGCTGGAGCAGCGGCGGGTGCGGCCGGAGCAGCGCCCGGTTGCAAGGCTTGGCCCATGGCCTGGCCCATCACCTGGCCCACGGTCAGCCCGGCGCCGAGACCGGCGCCAATGCCTGCCAGGCCGCCTTCGTTGCTGGCTGCCAGCGGGATCGATTGCGCCACCTGGAACTTGGTATAGCCGGCCATCTTGTCGGCGCCCATGCCGCCCTTCATGCCGGCGGAGATACGCTCGTCCAGCGCGGCTTGCAGTTCTTCCGGCAGGCTGACGCTGGCCACATTGAATTCATCCAGGCCAATGCCGTAGCGTGCGAAAGCGTCGGTCAGGCCGCCTTTGACTTCCTGCGCCATCAGGGCCTGGTTGGCCGCCATGTCGAGGAAGGCGATCTGCGATGCACCCAGCGAATTGGCCATGGAGGCCAGCAGGATGCCGCGCAGCTGGTCTTCCACATCGTCGCGAGTGTAGGTATCGCGGGTACCGCTCAATTCAGTGAAGAACTTGCGCGGGTCGGTCACGCGGTAGGAATACATGCCGAAGGCACGCACGCGGATCATGTCGAAATCCTTGTCGCGGATCGTGATCGGCTGCGGGGTGCCCCACTTGCGGCCAGTCTGCACGCGGGTGCTGAAGAAATAGACGTCCGACTTGAACGGGGAGTCGAACAGCTTGTCCCAGTTCTTCAAGTTGGTCAGCACGGGCAGGGTTTGCGTGGTGAGCTTGTGCGTACCGGGGCCGAATACGTCGGCGATCTGGCCTTCGTTGACGAACACAGCGACCTGCGACTCGCGCACAATCAGAACGCCGCCGTTCTGGATCTCGAAGTCCTGCATCGGGTAGCGCCAGGACAGCACGCCTTCCGTCTCTTCGTTCCATTGCAGTACGTCGATAAACTGCTTCTTGATAAAGCTGCCGATACCCATGATGTGACCTCTTTCAGGTTCAGGAAATGCAGGCGGCGTTGATGCCGCCGATGGAAAGCGAAATAGTGCCGAGCAGGCCGCCGAAGGCGCTGTTGTCGGCTTCGATCTGGTCTTGCGACATTTTCAGGCAGCGCGTGGTGATGGCATAGCCCAGTGCCTGCACGATCATCGCGCCGAAGGCCCAGCCCACGAACTGCTGCACATTATTGGTGTGCAGGATGCTGGAGGCGATCGTCAGGGAAAAGCCCAGCATGGCGCCGCCCAGCGAAAAGGCGGCGGCATGGTTGCCTTGCCTGATCAGTTTTACTTCATCGTATGGCGTCAGCCAGGTGTAGGCCTTGAAGAACACCACCAGCAGCAATGCGGCGAGTGCCAGGTGGACCAGATAATTTAGGATGGCGTTCACGTCGATCCCCGGTTAAAGTGACAAACTTGCTAACAGAGAAACATATTAGTGCAAAAGCGCCCAAATGACCAAAAAGATTCTCATAGTTTCAGTATTCGTTGTCGCGTCATGCGGGCTTGCCTATGAGTTGATCGCCGGCGCGCTCTCCAGCTACCTGCTGGGCGATTCGGTGCTTCAGTTTTCAACGATTATCGGCTGCTACCTGTTCGCGATGGGCGTAGGGGCACACTTCTCCAAGTACGTGAAGGATGAGGATGTGCTGGCGCGCTTTGTGGATATCGAGCTGGCGGTAGGCTTGATCGGCGGCCTGTCGGCGGCGGTGCTGTTCATGACCTACGCGTGGGCGGCGGCACCGTTCCGCACCTTGCTGTACACGATGGTATTCCTGGTCGGTGCCATGGTGGGCATGGAGATTCCTCTGGTGATGCGGGCCCTGAATGCGCGGCAGACGGAATTCAGTGAGCTGGTGAGCCGGGTGCTGACGTTCGACTATCTGGGGGCGCTGGCGGTGTCGCTGCTGTTCCCGCTGGTGCTGGCGCCGCAGCTTGGGCTGGTGCGCACTGGTTTCCTGTTCGGGATGCTGAATATCGGCGTGGCCCTGTGGACAATTTACGTTTTCCGCACAGAGCTGGCGAACGTGAGCGGGCGCTTGCTGCGCGCCAGTGCGGTGATGCTGGCGCTGGTAATCGGTTTCAGCGGTGCTGACAGGTTGACGGGGTGGGGCGAGCATGGCTTGTTTGGCGATGAGATCGTGTATTCGACCAGCACGCCGTACCAGCGCCTGGTGATCACCAAGTGGAAGGATGACCTGCGGCTGTACATCAACGGCAACCTGCAGTTTTCCTCGCGCGATGAGTACCGCTATCACGAGGCGCTGGTGCATCCGGTAATGGAGGCGCTGCCTTGGGCCAAGCGGGTGCTGATCCTGGGCGGCGGCGATGGGCTGGCGCTGCGCGAGGTGCTGCGTTATCCACAGGTCGAGCATGTGACGCTGGTGGATCTGGACCCGGCGATGACGGCGGCCTTCACCACGCGGGATGAACTGGTGGCTTTGAACAAGGGTGCGTTCCGCGATAAGCGCGTGCATGTCGTGAATGCCGATGCGGCGGTCTGGCTGCAGCAGAACCAGGAGATGTTCGATGCGGCGATTATCGATTTCCCCGATCCGTCCAGCTTCGCGCTGGGCAAGCTGTATTCGGTGCCGTTCTACGGGGTGTTGAAGAAGCATGTGGCGGCGAATGGGCTGGTGGTGGTGCAATCGACTTCGCCTTTCTTCGCGCCGCACGCATATTGGACGGTGGACGCGACATTGCGCGAGGTCGGCATGCGCACCTGGCCTTATCACGTGTATGTGCCGTCGTTCGGGGAGTGGGGCTTCATCATGGCGTCGCCGCAGCTGGAATATAAGGCGCCGTCGTCCTATCGCTTGCCGATGCGCTTCCTGAATGCGGATACGACGCGGGAGATGTTCAGCTTCCCGCCGGATATGCAGCGCTTGCCGATGGCGCCGAACCGGCTCAACACGCAGTCGCTGGTGCATGAGTTCGAGCAGGATTGGCGTAGGGTGATCCGCTGATGCTGCGGCGTTCTTTTTTGGCCTGGGCAGCAGTCAGCGGTGCGACGGCTGCCGCGAGCGTGGCGGGCTACCTGCGTTGGCGCGAGGTGACGCCGGCGGTGCATGCGCCGGGACGCGAGGAGGGGCATTTTCTGCGCGACCGCAAGCCGTTGCCGGCGCCTTCGCAGTCTTTCTCTACCGATGTATTGATTCTCGGCTCGGGCATCGCGGCGCTGACGGCTGCATGGAAGCTGCGCAAAGAGGGGCATGATGACTTCCTGATGCTCGACGGGCCTGAGCCGTATGGCAATGCGGCGGGCGGGCGCTTTGACGACCTGGCTTATCCCACCGGTGCGCATTATCTGCCGCTGCCGACTGAGGATTGCTTCCATGTGCGGGAGTTGCTGGCTGATTTGGGCGTTATCACGCGTGGCGCTGGCACGCGCAAGCCTTACTACGATGAACGCTTTGTGCTGCATGGGCCGGAGGATCGGCTGCTGTTTAACGGCGTCTGGCAGGAAGGCGTTTTGCCGCATGAGGGCGTGCCGGCGGAGGAGTTGGCGGAGCATAAGCGGTTCCTTGCGCAGATTGAGGTACTGCGCGGCGCGGTTGGGGCGGATGGAAGGCGCAGGTTTACATTCCCGAGCGAGCGGTCGTCGATGGATGCGGAGGCGCTGCGGCTGGATGCAATGAGCTTTGCCGCGTGGGCGGAACAGAATGGCTATCGTTCGCGGTCTTTGCTGTGGTATCTGGATTATTGCTGCCGCGATGATTATGGCGCGGGGATGGGGGCTGTGTCGGCCTGGGCGGGGTTGCACTACTTTTGCGGCCGGGGCGGCGAAGCGGAGAATGCGGAGCAGGGGACCTGGCTTACCTGGCCGGAGGGCTTGCAGGCGCTGGCGAGCGGAATGGAGCGGCTGGCGCGGCCGAAGCGCCTGGCTGGCAGCGCAGTGCGCGTCCGCCCGAGCGCGGAACGGGGCGTGGAAGTGCTTTGCTTTGCGCTGGAGCGCGGGGTGGCGCGCACGTTCACGATCCGGGCGCGGCGCGTGATTTGTGCGATGCCGCTGCATGTCGCTGCAAGGGTTGTGGAAAACATGCTGGATGTCCACAAGCAAATCCACGCGCCGTGGATGGTGGCGAACTTCCTGATGAAGCGTTTTCCACAGGAGCGGCCTGCGGCGCCGCTGTCATGGGATAACGTGGTGTACGGCACGCCCGGCCTGGGCTATGTGGTGTCGACGCACCAGGATATCCGCGTGGCGCCGCCGGAGAAGACGGTGTTCACCAGCTATGTGGCGCTTTCCGGGCGCGATCCGCGTGAGGCGCGCAAGTGGATGATGGCGGCGAGCGGTGATGAGCTGCTGGAGCTGGCCAGCGCCGACCTGCGGGCAGCCTACGGGCTGCAATTCGAAAGTTGTGTGGAGCGCGTGGACATCACGCTGCGCGGTCATGCGATGGCGGTGCCGGTGCCGGGCTTCCGCAGTGATGCGGGCTTGCTTGCGTTGCGGGAGATGGATGGGCCGGTGCTGTATGCGCACTCGGATTTGAGCGGCTTCTCCGTGTTTGAAGAAGCCTCCTGGTGGGGATACCGCGCAGCGCAGAGGGCACTGCGCGGTTAGCCGGGATTACTTGGCGGCTGGCGCTGGGGCGGCGGTGGCTGTGGCCGCAGCTGGGGCCGGGGTTGCAGCCGGGGCCGCAGCCGGTGCAGGCGCCGCGGCCGTGGTCGGGGCCGGGCTCGCCTTCACTTCGGACTTGGTTTCCACCGGCTTCTCAGACTTCTTATGAGCGCCCTTGTGCGCGGTTTTCTTTACTTCGGCTTTCACCTCGGCCTTGGCTTCGGTCTTGGCTTCAGCCTTGGCGCTGCTGCTGGAGGCCGCAGTTGCTGCCGCGGGAGCAGCTGCTGGTGCCGAGGAGGCTGCAGGCGCCTGGGTGGATGCGAAAGCAGCGGTAGCGAACAGGCCGGCGATCAGGGTAGCGATGGTCTTTTTCATGATGGTGTGTCCTTTAAATGAGTTCGATGATTACTTGGTAGCTGCTGCGGTTTGCTTAACTTCTTGCTTCACTTCTTGTTTGGCTTCGGCCTTCACTTCCTGTGGTGCGGCTGGCGCGGTCTTCGCGGCCGGTGCCGGAGCAGGAGTCTGGGCGGCTGGGGCTGGCGCCTGTTGAGCGAAAGCTGCGGTAGCGAACAGGCCGGCGATCAGGGTGGCGGTAATCTTTTTCATGGTGCGTCCTTTAATTGGTATAAATTGTTTAGCTAATTACTTCTTTTCAGCGGCAGGCTTTTGAATTTCCTGCTTCACTTCTTGCTTCACCTCGGCCTTTGCTTCAGCCTTTACCTCCTTGGACGCTGGTGCAGGAGCTTGTTGTTGTGCGAATGCGGCGCTTGCGAACAGACCGACGATCATGGTTGCGATGACTTTTTTCACTTTTAAATCCTCACTATCTGGTTGATCTTTTGTAGCGCACTGTTTCCTGTGTCACTGAGCTGAAAACGGGCTCACTCAGCAGTGTGTTGACGGTCATTACAAACCCTTACATTTGTCGCAGATTTACAAAACTTTACGCAGCACGCATCAAAGCGACACGCAGCCTCCCTAAAGTGGGTACATCCGCCAACCCAAGTAAAGGAGACGACATGGAACACCTGTTTAAACTGCGCCGCCGCTGGATCGCCGCTGTCTTTGCCGCCATCGCCACCACTGCCGTCGCGAGCGGCGCCGGCCACGCGCCCGAGCAGCACATTTCCATGATGGTTTCGCACGTCCTGGAAAACGGGACGCCGGAGCAGAAGGCGCGCTTGACCGACATCGCGCTGTCCTGCTTCAAGGACCTGCAGCCGCTTCAGAAGCAAATGGGCGAAGGCCACACGAAAGTCAGCAAGATGCTGTTAGAACCTAAAATTGATCGCGCTTCGCTGGATGTTGTGCGCAGCCAGAATATGCAGGTGATGGACCAGATGTCGCGGCGCGTACTGCAGGCGGCCATGGATGCAGCCGACATCCTGACCGTTGAGCAACGCGCGATGTTCAACAAGGGCCTGCATAAGATGGCGATGAGCCACATGCACGGCCATTAAAGGGAAAGCTGGCCTACAATCGTCGTATGAGCGCACCCCAAGTCCTGTTGATCGATGACGACCATCGCCTGGCCGCGATGGTCGCCACATATCTCTCCCAGAACGGCTTTGTGCTGGCGCATGAGGAATGCGGGCTGGCCGGGCTGCAGCGGCTGGCCCAGGCCGCGCCGGGCGATTTTTCCGCGCTGCTGTTGGACCTGATGCTGCCGGACATGGACGGTCTTGAGGTTTGCCGCCGCTTGCGCGCGCTGCCCCAGCCGCTGCGTAGCTTGCCGGTGCTGATGCTGACCGCCAAAGGCGATCCGCTGGACCGCGTGGTTGGCCTGGAATTGGGTGCTGACGACTATTTGCCCAAACCATTCGAACCGCGCGAGCTGCTGGCACGTTTGCGCGCCTTGCTGCGCCGTCCGACGCTGGCGGATCCCGCCGCTGACGATGCTGTGCTGCGATTCGGCAGCCTGGAAATTGACCCCGGCGCGCGCATGGTGCGCATCGACGGGGTAGAGCGGCCGCTGACCTCCTACCAGTTCGACATGCTGCTGGTCTTCGCCCAGCGCGCCGGCCGGGTGCTGTCGCGCGAACATCTGTTCGATGTGCTGAAAGGCGGCTCGCCGGAGCCATTCGATCGTTCCATCGATGTGCACGTGGGCCGCCTGCGCGCCGCGATCGAGGACGACCCCAAGTCACCGCGCCGCATCATCACCGTGCGCGGCGCCGGCTACGTCTTCGCCAAGGTGCAGGATGCGTAAGTTTGCATCGCGCATGTATGTGCGGATTTACGCGGCGCTGCTGGCCTGCCTGGTCATTGCTGCTGCGCTGTTTGCATTTATCCACCTGTGGATTGAGCCGGCCCGCCATGTGCACGGCTTCTCTGGAGTGGACGCCAGCGTTGACGGCCTGGCGCCGCCCGCCGGGGCAAGCCAGGAAGAGCTGCAGCGCGCCCTGATCCGCTGGCGCCGCGAGCTGAAAGCCGATCTGGCGCTATATGGCGCCGATGGCCGCCAGCTGGGAACCATCGGGCGCCCGCTGCCGGGCCCCGATCTGGACATGCGCAGCAGCGGCGTGATGCCGGCCTATCCCTCCGTATTTGCGTTCAAGCTGCCGGATGGCCGCTGGCTGATCGCGCAGAAAGCCTATCCGCACAACGCGTCCGCTGCCATGCTGGTCCTGCTGCTGATGATTGCTGCCACTGTGGCGGTTGGCGCTTACCCGGTGGTGCGCCGCATCACGAGCGGCCTGGAGCAATTGCAGCGCAGCGTGCAGGCGTGGGGCAGGGGCGACTTGGCGGCGCGCGTGCCGGTGCAGGGGCGGGATGAGGTGGCGCAGTTGGCGGCCAGCTTCAACGAGTCGGCTGCGCGCATCGAGGCGCTGGTCGGTGCACAGAAGTCGCTGCTGGCGAATGCATCGCATGAATTGCGCTCCCCGCTGGCGCGTATCCGCATGGCGGTGGAGCTTCTGGAGGATTCGGCCAGTCCGGCCATGCGGCAGGAGCTGGGGCGCAATATCTCTGAGCTGGACCAGTTGATCGACGAGCTGTTGCTGGCCAGCCGGCTCGATGCGGCGCCCGCTGATTCAGTGGGACAGGAGGAAGTGGACTTTACCGGCATCGTGGCAGAGGAGTGCGCACGCGTAGGTGCGGCGTTGGATGGCGTGGCGGGCATACTGCGCGGCGATGCCACGCTGCTGCGGCGGATGGTGCGCAATCTGCTGGAAAACGCCAAACGGCATGGCGGCAGTGCGCAGGTGAGCGTGGCGCTGGCACGTGACGGCGACGGTGATGCCGGGGGCGGAATGGCTTCCGTGCGGCTGGAGGTTTGCGATGGCGGTCCCGGTGTGCCGCCAGAGGAGCGCGAGAGGATCTTCGAGCCCTTCTACCGCCTGCCGGGCGCCTCGGAGAAGGCCGGCAGCGTGGGACTCGGGCTGGCGCTGGTGCGCCAGATCGCCCGGCGCCATGGCGGCGAGGTGGAATGCCTGCCGAATGGCGCGCGGGGCGCGTGCTTCCGGGTCAGGCTCCCGTCAGGCGGTCGGACATCCGCTTGATGGCGCGCAGCTGGCGGCCGTTCTGCACCGCATAATCCGGATCGTCATAACCCCACCAGTCCCAGCATGCTTTTGGATTCGGCATCGGCGAGATGGCTGCCGCTTGCGGGTACAGCACGACGATACGGTTGGTGTCGGCCCAGGCGTTGTAGCCGGCGTTGCGCGCGAATGCATCTTTCACGTTGCCGATGTCCTGTACGCAGCCATGCAGCGCGATATGCACCTTGCAGCCGGCGCCGCCGGCTTCGCAGCTGGCAGGAATGTAGACGTAGCCGGTGTTGGCCATGCCGTGCGAAGTCGGTTCGGCCAGGAATTCGGACTGGTCGAATTCAACCAGTTTTCCACCCGCCGCACCGGTGCTGCGCGGTTTCAACGGGCCGTAGATCCATTGCAGCAGTTGGCCGGCGGCGTCGTAGCCGCAGTTGCTGATGAAAGGCGTCGCCAGTGCATCGCATTTATTGCCGAAGGAGTCGGTAGGCATCGTATGGCCGGCTGCCAGATCGTTCTTGTATTGCACTTGGGCGGCTGGGATGAAGGCGGCGTAGTATTTGGCCAAATCATCCGTGGTGGCTTGCTTGACCAGCGGGTCCAGCGTGCCCCGGAACATCCAGACGCGGTGCGAGGCAAGCTTGCTCACAGGGTCGACTTGCCCGGCCTCGGCGCGCTTGCGGGTCAGCGCCGCCAGGTCGGCGATATCGGCATCCTTGCAGCCGCCGAGCGCGGTCATCACGCTGCCGCGCGCGCAGTAATAGGTGCCGCCTGCGAGAATGCCGGCACCCACCAGGCTGGCGGAATAGGCCACCTGGTACTGCACGGCCATGTAGGCGCCGGATGACAGGCCGGAGATCGAGACTTGCTGCGCCTTCATCGCCGGCAGCGGCGTTGCCGCGAAGGCGCCAGACAGCGTGAACGCGCACGCCGCAATTGTCATACAATCGGAAATTCGAACCATACGGAAGAGACTACCCATGCCAGCTATCCTCACCAAATTTGCAGCGCTGTCCGCGCTGAGCCTGAGCGCTGCCGCTGCCTTTGCACAGGCGCCAGCCGCGCAACCTGCAACTGCCGCTGCCGCCAATGCGCCAGCAGCGAGCTGCCCCGCTATCCTGAAACAGTCCTTCAACCGCCTGCAGGATGATGCGCCGCAGGACCTGTGCCAGTACGCCGGCAAGGTGATCCTGGTGGTGAACACCGCCAGCTATTGCGGCTATACCCCGCAGTACAAAGGACTGGAAGAAGTGTATGCGAAATACGCGGGAAAAGGTCTGGTCGTGCTGGGCTTCCCGTCGAATGATTTCGGCAAGCAGGAGCCGGGCAGCAGCAAGGAGATTGCTGACCTGTGCTACAACACCTACGGTGTGAAGTTCCCGATGTTCGCCAAGTCGGTGGTGTCGGGCGATGCGCCGAACCCGTTCTATGCGCGCCTGATCAAGGCGACCGGCAAGACGCCAGCCTGGAACTTCCACAAATACCTGATCGACCGCAAGGGCAATGTGGTGGAGAGCTTCCCGAGCAAGGTCAAGCCAGAAGACAAGGCCATGACTGAGGCAATCGAGAAAGCCCTCGCTGGCTGATTAGGCAGCGGCGGCCACAGGCGTGGTGGCGAGGGCGAAGCCTTCGTCGAGCCAGCCGGTGATCCCGCCGGTCATGATTTTCACCGGGCGGCCCAGTTTCGCCAGGCGGATCGCGGCGCGGGCGGCACCGTTGCAGTGCGGGCCGGCGCAGTAGGTGACGAAAACCGTGCCGGCCGGGTATTCGGCCATCTTGGAGCCAATGATCTTGCGGTGGGCCAGGTCGACCGCGCCCGGCACGTGGCCGGCGGCGTATTTTTCCGTGCCGCGTACATCGAGCAGCACGAAATCCTGTTCCGGCGTACCCATCACGCTGTGCACATCCCAGCAATCCGTTTCAAAACGCAGCGAATCTTCGAAATGGGCCAGGGCTTCGGCGCTTGGCGCGGCGGCGATTTCGGTAACGACGGTTGGCATCTTGTTCTCCAGTGGCGGTTGAAAGTGGCTCCATTGTCGGCCGCCCGCGCTGCACGCGGCAGTGGCGCAAATGCCATATTGCGTTAAGATTGCGCCATGAGCGCGCAAAAACACCTGGTCGTGGCACTGGCCTACGATGGCCTGTGCACCTTCGAATTCGGCTGCACCGTCGAGCTGTTTGCCCTGGAGCGCCCGGAACTAGGCGTGGAGTGGTACGACTTTGCCGTTTGCGCGGTCGAGCCGGGCCCGATCCGCGCGGCCGGCGGCATCATCGTACAGGCGCCGTACGATCCGGCCCTGCTGGAGCATGCCGACACCATCATCATTCCTGGCTGGCGCGATGCCGACGAAGAGCCGCCGGCGGCCCTGCTGGCGCAAATCCGCGCCGCCCATGCGCGTGGAGCGCGCCTGTGCACCATCTGCTCGGGAGTGTTTGTACTGGCTGCCGCCGGCGTGCTGGATGGGCAGCGCGCCACCACGCACTGGCGCTACGTCGAGCGCCTGCTGCGGCGCTATCCGCGCGTGCGGGTGCTGGCGGACGACCTGTACGTCGACGAGGGGCAAATCATCACTTCGGCCGGTTCGGCGGCGGGCCTGGACATGCTGCTGCACCTGGTGCGGCGCGATTACGGCGCGCGGATCGGCAATATGGTCGCGCAGCGGCTGGTGGTGGCGCCGCACCGTGAAGGTGGCCAGGCGCAGTTCCTGCCGCGTCCCATGGCGCATGATGAGCAGGGCAGGCTGTCACGCCTGATGGACTGGCTGCGCAGCCATCCGGCCGAGCCGCATACCGTCGCCAGCATGGCTGAGCGTGCAGCCATGAGCGCGCGCACGCTGCAGCGCCAGTTCCAGGAGGCTACCGGCATGGGAGCCATCGAATGGCTGGCCCATGAGCGCGTGGCGCTGGCGAAAGATTTGCTGGAATCGCCGGACATCGCTTTGGCGCAGGTGGCCGAGCGCGCTGGCTTCGGTTCGGAAGAGTCGCTGCGCCACCATTTCCGCCGCATTGCCGCCACCACACCGGGCGCCTATCGCCGGGCATTCCTTGGTAAGCTGTAGCTCTTTTTACAAGGAGACTGCGATGGCTTACGTAGATGGCTTTGTAGTACCTGTCCCCAAGGACAAAATGGAGGCTTACCTGGAGATGTCGCGCCAGTGCGCCAAAGTGTGGCGCGAGCATGGCGCTACCGAGTATCGCGAGACGGTGGCGGATGACGTGAAAGTCGGCGTCCACACTTCGTTCCCGCAGGCGGTCAAGCTGGAAGATGGCGAGGTGGTGGTGTTCTCCTGGATCGTCTATCCATCGCGCCAGGTGCGCGATTCCTGCAACGAGAAGGTGATGGCCGACCCGCGCATGAAAGAGATGATGGACCCCGCCAAGATGCCATTCGACGGCAAGCGCCTGATCTACGGCGGCTTTGAGATGCTAATCGACCTGTAAGCTCGCGCGCATGGCGCCGCGCAGGGAATTGCACACGACGATTTCCTCCGCGGCGAGCAGCATGTCGCGCGTGACCACACGTTCCTGCGCGCCCCAGGCTTCCAGGATCACGGAGCGCATCACGCCGGGCAAAATGCCACTGGATAATGGCGGCGTTATCCACAGGCCGCCAACGCGGATGAACACATTGCTGCGTCCACCCTCCGTCAATTCCCCTCGCTCATTGAAGAACAGTTGGTCGAAAGCGCCTTGCGCGTCGGCGGCCTTCCATGCCGCGTCGTAACGTTCGCGCAGGGTGGACTTGTGGCGCAGGAACAGGTCGCTGCTGTCGGTGGCTTCGGCCGCGAGCTGCACGCGCACTGGCTCTTGCAATGGTGCCAGCACCCCGGTTTGCACGGCGAAGGCGCCGGCGGCGTTCATGGCCAGGCGCAGGCGGTGAGGCTGGCCGGGCGGGAGGGCCTGGCAGGCCAGCGTGAGGTAGGCGCGGGCGGCGGCTTCGTCCCAGGCGAAGCCGAAGTAGCGTGCGGAAGCGGCCAGGCGCTGCAAATGGCGCTCAAGGTGGCGCGGGCCGGCTTCACGCGTGGCGTGCATGGTTTCGAATAGTTCGAAATCGTTCGACAGGCCGGTCAGGAAGCGGGCTTTCAGCTGGCATTCGGCGAATTCGTCGTGCGGTTCGCTGTCGTAGACGATGCCGGCGCCGACGCCCATCACACCTTTGCGTACGCCGTCTTGCGGCGCTTGCAGGGTGAGGGTGCGGATCGGGACGTTCAGGCAGAAATCGCCATCCGGGGCGAACCAGCCGATGGCGCCGGTGTAGATGCCGCGCGCTTCGGGCTCCAGCTCGGCGATGATTTCCATAGTGCGCTTCTTGGGAGCGCCGGTGATCGAACCGCAGGGATAGAGGGCGGTGAAGATGTCGTGCAGCGTGGCGTCCTGGCGCAGGCGGGCCTGTACGGTGGAGGTCATTTGCAGCACGCTGCTGAAGCGGGTTACCTCGAACAGCTTCGGCACCTCCACGCTGCCGGTGACGGCGATGCGGCCGATGTCGTTGCGCAGCAGGTCGACGATCATCAGGTTTTCGGCGCGGTTCTTGGGGTCGGCGGCCAGGCCTGCGGCGCGGCGGGCGTTTTCGCCGTCGTCGGGCGCTGCGGGCGCCGTGCCTTTCATCGGGCGCGCGGTCAGCAGCTCGCCTTCCTTGCGCACGAACAGCTCGGGCGATAGCGACAGCACGCCACGGCCGTCTTCAAAGCCGATCAAGGCGCCGTAAGGCACCGGCTGACGCGCACGCAGGCGCTGGTAAAGCGCGAACAGCGAGCCGAAGGCGTCGAAGTGCAGGCGGTAGGTGTAGTTGACCTGGTAAGTGTCGCCAGCGGCGATGTAATCGCGGATGCGCTGGATGGCATCCACGAATTGCGCCTCGCTCACGTTGGCGCGGATGCCTGCAACGCCGGCTGGCGCCGCGGCCGGGCCAGGCGCGGCCTCCTGCGCGCGCGCGTCGAGCCAGGCGGCGACTTCGGCCTGCGTCAGCTGGTCGCAGCGCTCGAACAGGAGAACCTGCGCCAGCGGCGGCGCGTCCGCGCTGGCGGTGCGCGGCGGGATGCCGACGATATGGTGGCCAAGCTCATAGCTAAGCACCGGCACCGCGTGCCAGCCGCGCGCCAATGCCGACTCGATCCCGGCCAGCACGCCCGGCCAGCCGGAAAAATCGCTGCAGGCGAGGGTGGACTGATGGCCGGTGTATAGGCGGGAAAGGCGGCCAGCGCCGGTGGCCGGATCGACGCTCGCGTCATCCAGCAAAGCAAAGGACAAGCAGTTCAATTCAGCAGCAATGCAATCTGTACGGCAGCGTCTTGCGAAGGATTCGCCTTGAAGCCGCTCTTGGCGTAACGGTGCCAGCGACCCAGCACAAAGCTGACCAGCATGCCCGCACGGGCCGCCACGTCAGCCTCATGGGCCTGGCCTTCGGCCACTGCGGCACGCAGCGCCTGTTTCAGTGCCAGCTCCACGCGGTCGTAGAACTGGTTCATGCGCTGCTGCAGCCGCTCGTCCTCATTGACCAGCGCATCGCCGATCAGCACCCGCGTCATGCCCGGGTTGCTGCTGGCGAAATTCAGCAGCATGCCCAGGATGTCGCGTGCCTGGGCCATGCCGTCCGTCTGTTTTTCAGCGATCTGGTTGATCAGGCCGAACACGGACGACTCGATAAACTCAATCAGGCCTTCGAACATCTGGGCCTTGCTGGCGAAATGGCGGTACAGCGCCGCCTCGGATACATCCAGCTTGCGCGCCAGCGCAGCCGTGGTGATCTTTTCTCCCTTTGGGTGCTCCAGCATTTCTGCCAGTGCCTGGAGAATTTGCAGCTTACGCTGTCCGGGCGGTGTACTTGCCATAGTTTTTATGTTTTGACAGATGTTTGACAGATTTTACTTTGACATCGAGCCAGGCCGGTTTTTTCCCCGGCTTGAGCAGGTATTGCGTGACCCACACGGTGCGCATGCCCAGCGCATGCGCCGAACGCAGGTTATCCAGCGTATCTTCGACAAGGATACACCGGCGCGGGTTGAGACCCTTCCGGCGCATCAGCCGCCGCAGCATCAGGCTTGATGGCTTGGGCCGCAGCTGGCGGTGCACATACATCGATTCGATCGTGATCTGCTCGCTGAACGCGCGGCCAATGCCCATATGGCCCACCACCTTGCGCGCGTAGTCGCGCGGCGCATTGGTCAGCAGGATCTTGCGGCCCGGCAGGCGGCGCAGCAGCTGGCCCAGGCCACGCTCATGGCGGATCATGGCTTCTAGGTCCGAAAGCTCGTGCGTCTCACGCAGGAAATGGGCGGCCTCCACGCCATGGTGGCGCACTAGTCCAAGCAGGGTAGCGCCGTAGCGCTTCCAGTAGAGCTCACGCGCCGCACTGATCTCCTCCTTGCTGGCCGGCGTCACCCCATCGCCCAGCACGCGCGCCATGTACGTATTCATCTTCTCCACCATGGCGGGGAAGATGGCATGCGATGCATTGTGCAGCGTGTTATCCAGGTCAAACAGCCAGACTGGTGCCAAAGGGTTAATATTCACGTTCAACAGGGAGGAACTATGCGACGCATGATTATAGTGATGTTTTGCCTGCTGCTTGGATTGGCCCATGGCGCCGGCGCGCAGGAAGCGGCGGCCCCGGCGCGCGGTGCGCTTTACAAGCTGGAATACGCCGGCAATACGTCCTGGCTGTTTGGCACTATCCACGTGGGCAAAGAGGACTTCTACCCGCTGGAACCACGCGTCACGCAGGCCATGGAGCGCGCCACTGCCATTGCGCTGGAAATCGACCCTACCGCCGATCCTGTCCGCTCCATGGCCGTGATGCGCGAATTTGGCCTGTATGCACCCGGCAGCGGCAGCGCCATGACCGATATCCGTGCCGAATACCGTCCGCGCCTGGAACGCATGCTGGCCAAGCACGGCATCGCGCCGGAAATGGTGGCGCCGATGAAGCCCTGGCTGGTGGTGATGATGCTGACCATCGGCGAATACCGTAACCTGGGCTACCGGCCTGAATTCGGCGTCGACCTGCAGCTGGCGAAAGTGGCGCACGGCCAGAAGAAGAGGGTGGTGGAATTGGAATCGATCGGCGGCCAGGCCGCGCTATTCGGCCGCCTGACGACGCAGGAGCAGGCCCGCTTCCTGGAAGACAGCATCGATATCATTGAAAACCCCAAGCAGGGCGTGCAGCCGCGCGACCTGGTTGATGCCTGGTCCAGCGCCGATACCGCCAAATTCGAAGCGCTGGCGCGTGAAGTGGAGGAAGACACCACGTTCTCCGGTAAATTCATGAAGCAAGTGCTGCTGAAGGAACGCAATCCGCTGCTGGCAGACGGCATTGTGGAGATGATGAAAACAGAAAAGCACAGCTTTGCCGCTATCGGCACACTGCATATGGTCGGATCGGGAAATGTTGCGGAACTGCTGCGCCAGCGTGGCGTGAAAGTAGAGCGGGTCTACTAAGGAGAATGGTGCCCTTGACGTGGATTGAACACGTGGCCTCTCCCTTACCAAGGGAGTGCTCTACCACTGAGCTACAAGGGCATTTACATGTTTTTGGCGGTGTTTGAAACACCGCCAAAAAATCAGTGAGACCGGATCATAGTGCCAAAAGCCTGTTCCGTCAAGACTTCCAGCAACAAACTGTGTTCGATTCGGCCATCGATGATGTGCACGGTGTTCACGCCCGACTTGGCAGCGTCCAGTGCGGAGGAGATTTTTGGCAGCATACCGCCCGAAATCGTACCGTCTGCGAACATTTCATCGATTTCGCGCGCCGACAGGTCGGTCACCAGCTTGCCGTTCTTATCCTGCACGCCGGCGATGTTGGTCATCATGATCAGCTTTTCAGCTTTCAGGATTTCCGCGATCTTGCCTGCGACAACGTCAGCGTTGATGTTGTAAGCCTGGCCATCCTTGCCGAAGCCGATTGGCGAAATAATTGGTATAAAGGCATCGTCCTGCAGGGCCTTCACCACCGCCGGGTTGATCGCCTCGATCTCGCCGACGAAACCGATGTCCAGGAACTCGCCTGGTTTTTCCTTGTCCGGCATCGCCATCTTGCGCGCGCGGATCAGGCCACCGTCCTTGCCGGTCAGGCCCACAGCCTGGCCGCCGTAGTGGTTAATCAGCATCACGATATCCTGCTGCACTTCGCCGCCCAGCACCCATTCCACCACTTCCATGGTTTCTTCGTCGGTGATACGCATGCCCTGCACGAAGGTGCCCTGCTTGCCGATCTTCTTCAGCGCGTTGTCGATCTGCGGACCGCCGCCGTGCACCACCACCGGGTTCATGCCCACCAGTTTCAACAGGATCAGGTCGCGCGCGAAGCCGTGCTTCAGGCGTTCTTCGGTCATGGCGTTGCCGCCGTATTTGATGACGATGGTTTTGCCGTGGTAATTACGGATATACGGCAGCGCCTCGGCCAGAATCTGTGCTTTAACCTGGGGCGTAACGCCGCTCAGGTCAGTGGTCATATCCGGGTCGGAAGCAGGCAGGTTGGTCATGGCGGGATTCCACAAAATTAGTTTTAAGGTCGATGGTGCGCATTATAGGGCCAATCGAGTTGTAATTTCCTGTTTGATCCGCTAGGCTGGCCTTGATCCTTACGCATGATTGCAATGATGATATGAGTACCTGTGAGCGTTGCGGCGCCGAATTCCACTGCGCCATGGCCGATGCCGCACCCGGCCAGAAGCCAAGCGGTGCCCCAGGCGAAACCCCGTGCTGGTGCACCTTCCTGCCGCCGGCGCTGCCGGTGCCGGGAGAAGCCGCCGCCGTGGGCTGCTGGTGTCCGGATTGCCTGCGCGCCCATATCGCCGCCCTGAAAGCCCCCTGATGTTGCCTGCCCCCGAACTGCTTGGCTTTATTGCCGCCTTTTGCACCACTTTCGCTTTTGTACCCCAAGTCCTGCTGGTCTGGCGCCAGCGTCATGCCGACGGTATCTCGACCGGCATGTACCTGATCTTCTCCTTCGGCGTCCTGCTTTGGCTCTTGTATGGCCTGCAGCTGGGGGCCTGGCCGGTGATCCTCGCCAACGGCATCACCCTGGTGCTGGCCCTGTGCGTGCTGGCGATGAAATGGCATTTTGGGCGCCGTTCCGCGCCGCGCTGAAGAAACGCATCATTTCCCGGCTGGCGTCCGGCCCGCGCGGGTCGGTATAGCTGCCCGCTGCGCTGCCGCCTGACCAGGCGTGGCCTGCGCCATGGATTACCCAGTGCTCGCCCAGCGGCGAGCCATCCTCCAGCCAGTGCGCTTTCAAGGTGAAGGCATGGCCATCGGGCACCTGGCCTGCCAGCGTGGCCGGATTGGCGCTTCCGCCTTGTGGATGGCTGCGCAAGCCCTGCGCCAATACTTCCTCGCCGTTGGCAGGATGCACCGTGCTGTCCCTATCGCCATGGAAAACAATGATCGGCTGGCCTGCCGTCTGCGCCGCCCGCGCATTGGCCGCGCCCAGCCGCATCGCATACAGCGCCGAGGGCAGGTCGCGCGCGGCCGCGAAGGGCAGGCCGGAATGTACGCCCACCGCCGCAAACAGGTCCGGATACAGTGTGCCCACAATGACCGCCATCGCGCCGCCGGCCGACAATCCCGCGATAAAGACCTGGCTTTGCCGCACCGGGTAGCGCGCCATGATGTCGCGCGCCATGGCGGCGATGATGGCCGGCTCGCCCTGGCCGCGCTCCTGGTCCAGGGCGCTGAACCAGTTCCAGCAGCGGGCCTGGTTGGCCTCCTGCGACTGGGCGGGATACAGCACCAGGCAGCCGTGTTCCTGGGCCACCGCATTCATCTGCGTGCCGGCCGCGAAATCGTCCGGATCCTGCTGGCAGCCATGCAGCATCACCAGCAGCGGCAAGGGCTGGCCGGTGTAGCCGGAGGGGACAAAGAGTTTGTAGCGCCGGCTGCCGGCACGACAATGAAAATTGCCGCTGCTGAATTGCGGCTCGCTTGCGGCGGGAGGGTGCAGGCGGGTGCGCGCCAGCAAACCCAGGGCGCGGGAAAACCAATGACGATCGAGCTTCATAAGCACCTCGGCGGCTGGTTGGTCGGATGTCTCCTCGCCACTCCCTTTTTGTGGTGGTGCGACTCTAGTATAGCAAGCTTGACGATTTGGCCATTCCCGGTTGTTTTGCCGCACTGCGGTAAAATGTCGGCCATGAGTACTGAACTGCCGCCTGGCGCGCCTGAATTGGCGACGCCCGTGCCATCCCCCTGCGTAAGCCTGTGCAAAATGAACCGTGACACCGGATTTTGCGAAGGCTGTATGCGCACCATCGACGAAATCGTCGCCTGGTCGCGTGCCGACGACGCCTACAAGCGCGCCGTGTGGGCTGAGCTGCGCCGCCGCGAGCAACTGATCGACTTTGACTGAAGCAATGAAGCTACACCCTTCCATCCACGTTTTCGAACGCGGCTGGCTCTCGTCCAATAATGTGCTGCTGCTGGGCCGTCACGACACGGCCATGATCGACAGCGGCTATGTCACGCACAAGCAGCAGACGCTGGAGCTGGTGCGCCACGCCCTGCACGGCCGCCACCTGGACCGCCTGTACAACACGCACCTGCATTCCGACCATTGCGGCGGCAACGCGGCGCTGCAGGCGCATTTCGGCTGCGACACCTTCATTCCGGAAGCGGAAGCCGACAAGGTGCGCCGCTGGGACGAGGATGCGCTGAGCTTCAAGCCCACCGGCCAGCAGTGCGAGCGTTTCACCATCGACGGCGTGGTGACGCCCGGTGAAACGCTGACGTTGGGCGACCTGGAATGGCAGGTGCTCGGCGCACCCGGCCACCACGCCCACTCGGTGATCTATTACTGCCCGTCCGAGAAGGTGCTGGTCTCTGCCGACGCGCTGTGGCAGAACGGTTTCGGCGTGATCTTCCCCGAGCTGGAAGACGACGGCGGCTTCGAGGAAGCCGGCGCCACGCTGGACCTGATCGCCAGCCTCGATGTGAAAGTCGTCATCCCCGGCCACGGCGCCGTGTTCGAAGACGTAGCTGCCGCGCTGACCCGCGCCCGCCGCCGCCTCGATTTCCTGTCCGCCGACCCCAAGCGCAACGCCGAATACGCAGTGAAAGTGCTGCTCAAATTCCTGATGCTGGAGCGCCAGAGCATGCCGGTAGCCGACGTCGGCCCCCTGTTTGAATCGATCCCCCTGATGGTCGACATCGCCGGCCGCCACTTCAACATGAGCGCCGCCGAGCTAGGTTCCTGGGCCACCAAACAGCTGGTCCGCGCCTGCAGCGCCCGCATCGAAAACAACATCCTCCTCAACGACGGCTGACCCCGTGTCCCACCATGGGGTTGCCCCTAGGGGCCAAGTGGGACACAAGCTCGGCTATACTGGGCCACATGAGCGCCCAGTCCCCGCATGTCCAGCATGTCCGGCAAGTTCTGTTATGGCCTTTGCGGCTGATGCCGCCCGAGGGGGCCGAGCGCGCGCATGCGCGGCCCTGGGAATTGCTTGGCGATGATTCACCCTGGCGCGAGGTGACCTCCGCGCAGGAGGGCAGCGCGGCTTTCCAGGAGCGCTACTACACCGAATTCGTCAGCTTCCTGCCGTACGTGCAGCGCTTCCTGTTCGGCGCTGGCCAGCGGCGCATTTTCCGCCGCCGCGATATCAGGAAAGTGCGCGTCGAAACCCAGCCCGGCGCCCAGCCGCGCGTGCTGGATGTGCATAACCTCTGCCTGCATTTTTTCTTTGATGTCGACATCGTGCTGCTGGTGATGGAAGTCGGCGCCAGCGACCTGCCGTTCGATGAAGCGCAAGACCTGTTGTATCGCTTTGGCCGCGCCTACCCCGCCGGCTGGGACGATACCGGCAGCGCGCTGCACTGCATGCACGGCGTCGAATGGCTGGATGCTGAAGGCCGCGCCCTGGCGCAATCCGATGCGCAGGAGCGGCAAGCTTTCATCGACCAGGTAGTACGGCACCAGACGCCGCGCATTGCCTCGCACTGGCGCTACTTGCTGGAGCCAATGGCGCCCGATGCGCCGGGCGCCGCGGCGGCACTGCGCTACCGCCAGGTCGAGTACTACCGCATGCCGATGATGGCCTACCTGGCCGTGGACCGCCCGCGCGACCTGCAGCCGGAGCATTTCGCGGCGCTGGGTACGATGGCCGGCACGTCGGCGGCCCCGGCCAGCGC
The DNA here is from genome assembly GCF_038440195.1 of Pseudoduganella sp. OTU4001. Taxonomy (NCBI): domain Bacteria; kingdom Pseudomonadati; phylum Pseudomonadota; class Betaproteobacteria; order Burkholderiales; family Oxalobacteraceae; genus Pseudoduganella; species Pseudoduganella sp. OTU4001. The sequence goes on from NZ_JASATG010000005.1 coordinate 153,672, forward strand.
GTCGCCGGAGGCCGGCCGCGTGCAGGCCGATGGCGTTGACCGGCGTTTCTTCTACGACCGCTTCTGGTGCAGCGGCGGCGCAGCACCCTACACGCGTTATCTTTGCAGCGGCTATGCGCTGGTAGTGGTGGGCGATGCCGAGTCGCAGTTCTTTTGCTGCAAAGAGCGCGGCGTGCTGTCGCAGTTCCGTCACCAGCACTTCCTGCTGTTCATGATTGCCCATATGCAGAAGGCCTCCCTGCTGATGTTCTCCGACCGCCTGGCGGAAGCCCTGTCCGAACTGCAGGTGAGCGATGCCGACAGCGTGCGCGCCTTCAAACGCCGCATCCGCTACGCGTTTGAGAGCTTCCTGCGTTTCACCCACCGCTACTGGTTCACGGAGATTTCGGACCAGCAGCAGATCCGCGCGCTATTCCGCATGTGCGGCCAGCATCTCGACCTGGAGCGCGCCTATGCCGAGGTGAAAACCCGCGTGGCCGATATGAACGGCTACCTGGAGGCGGACAGCCTGCGGCGCCAGGCCAATACCGTGGTGCGGCTGACGGTCGTCACGATCTTCGGCATGATCGGCACCATCACCACCGGCTTCCTCGGCATGAACCTGCTGGCGGAGGCGGATGCGCCCATGTCGCGCAGGCTGTGGTTCTTCATCCTCGTATTCGGCGTGACGACGGCGCTCACGGTGTACACCATGGCCAAGTCCAAGCGCCTGTCGGACTTCCTCGATGCGCTGTCGGACGAACGCTTGTCGGGCTGGACCAAGATCAAGGCCCTGGCGGCGGTCTGGAAGTAGAGTCTTGCCTCTGAAATGCGCGTTTGGGCTGTCTTATAATCGTTTGATCAACTTTCATGCGAAGGCCGTGCCATGACCCTGCCAGCCGTACTGCAAAACCTGACTCTCCCCGTCATCGCTTCCCCCATGTTCATCGCCAGCGGCCCTGCGCTGGTCGCCGCGCAGTGCAAGGCCGGCATTGTCGGCTCCTTCCCCGCATTGAACGCGCGCCCGAAAGAGCTGCTCGATACCTGGCTGACCGAGTTGCAGCAGGAGCTGGCCGACTACCAGGCCGCGAACCCCGGCGTCCGTGTCGGGCCGATTGCGGTGAACCAGATCGTCCACCACTCCAACGAGCGCCTGGAGCACGATGTGGAAGTCTGCGTGCGCCACAAAGTGCCGATCATCATTTCCTCGCTGCGCGCGCCGCCTGTGGAAATGTTGGATGCTATCCACAGCTACGGCGGCATCGTGCTGCATGATGTGATCAATATCCGCCATGCGCAGAAGGCGCTGGAAGCTGGTGTCGATGGCCTGATCCTGGTCGCCAGCGGCGCCGGCGGCCATGCCGGTACGCTGTCGCCATTCGCGCTGGTGGGTGAAGTACGGCGCTTCTTTGACGGCCCGCTGGCGTTGTCAGGCTCGATCGCGACTGGCGATGCGGTGGTGGCGGCCCAGGCCATGGGGGCGGACTTCGCGTATATCGGCTCGCGCTTCCTGGCGGTGCAGGAATCCAATGTCACCGAGTCCTATCGCGAAGCGATCATCGAATCGTCGGCGGCCGATGTGGTCTATACCAACCTGTTCACCGGCGTGCACGGCAACTACCTGAAGAAGTCGATCGTGGCTGCCGGCCTGGATCCGGAGAACCTGCCGGAGTCGGACAAAACGAAGATGAGCTTTAACAGCGGCACGGCCAAGGCCTGGCGCGACATCTGGGGCGCAGGGCAGGGCGTGGGCCTGATGCATGACGTGCCGACCACCGCGGAGATGGTCGACCGTCTGAAGGCGGAATACAACGCTGCGCGGGCGCGCCTGAAGCTCTAGCGGGTGCTGAGGTCGTCGGGATTGATGGCCCACAGGCCCGGCAGGTTGCGCCAGTAGCCGTAAGCGTCCATGCCGAAGCCGACCACGAAGCGGTTCGGGATCGTGATGCCGACCAGGTCGGCCTTCACCGGCTTGGTCTTGCCGATGTCCTTGTCGCAGAACACGGCAATGATCACTTCCTTGGCGCCCATCTCCATCAGGCGCTCCTTGACGTGGGCCAGGGTCTCGCCTTCGTCGAGGATGTCGTCCAGCACGATCACGGTGCGGCCGGAGACAGTCGGGCGCGGCACCACTTTCCATACGACCTTGCCGCCCTGGTCTTCATCGCCATAGCGGCTGACGTGGATGTAGTCGAATTCGAGCGGGAAGGTCAGCTGCGGCAGCAGGTTGCCGGTGAAGACCACGGCGCCACCCATGACGCCCAGCACCAGCGGGAATTCCTGACGCGATCGATCACCGAAGCGGTCGTTCAGCGCATCGGCCATGCGGCTGACCGAAGCTTGCACCGTTTCCTTGTCGAAGAGTTCTTCTGCGTTCTCGAGCAGCGCGCGTGCGCGGTTGTGGTGAAAGTCTTGCATGATGTTTCTGAGGCAGGTCAAGAATGGCTCAATTATCCCGCCATTCCGCCGCCTGCCCTAGGAACAGTTGGATTTACGCCACACGCTCCATCATCTCAACTGTAATCGCGCACATCGTCGATGATCTTGCCGTCATTTGGCAAACTGCCGCGTGGTGCGAATTTCACTTCGCCGCGCAGTTTGGTGATGTCGCGGATGGTGGCGACGATTTCCGCCGCCTGTCTTTCGATGGCGGGATCGTCGGTTTCGCAATGCAGCGTCATGATCTCTTCGGCAATCTTGCCGGAAACGACCAGGCGCGCTTTGCCGAGGCCGGGGTGGCGGCGCGTGATCTCGTGCACCTGGGAAGGGTGGACGAACATGGCGCGCACCTTGGTGGTCTGGTCGGCGCGGCCCAGCCAGCCCTTGATGCGGGTGTTGGTGCGGCCGCACGGCGATGGCGCGGCATCGGTCAGCACGGCCGACAGGTCGCCGGTGGCGAAGCGGATCAGCGGGTAGTCGGCATTGAACAGGGTGACCACCACTTCGCCCACTTCGCCCGGCGCTACAGGCTCGCCGGAGCCGGGGCGCACGATTTCGAGCAGCACGTCTTCGTCCAGCACCATGCCGGGATTGAGCTGGCCGTTGCTGCGCGTTTCGTAAGCCATGCTGCCGATATCGGCGGAGGCGTAGGTTTGCAGTACTTCCGGCACGCCGTGCTCGGCGAACCATTTGCGCAGCGATTCCGGCAGCGCTTCCGCACCCATCAAGGCGCGTTTGACGCTGCTGATATCGGCGCCCATCTCGGCCGCCTTCTCGATGATCAGTTTCAGGAATGAGGGCGTGCCGATGTAGGTATCCGGCTTTAGTTCAGCCATCGCCTGCACCTGCAACTCGGTCTGGCCGGCGCCGGCCGGAATCACGGTGCAGCCGATGCGCGCAGCGCCGCCTTCCACCATGAAGGCGGCTGGGGTGAAGTGGTAGGAGAAGCAGTTCTGGATCAGGCCTCCGGCGCGCACGCCGGCCGCGTACATGGGGCGCGCGAAGCGCCACCAGTCGGTGCCGCGGCCCTCCGGATCGAAGATCGGTCCGGGCGACATGAAGATGCGTCCCAGCTTGCCGACCGGGGTGCTGTTCAGGCCGCCGAAGGGGCGTTCTTGCGCCTGCAGCGTCTTCAGGTCGGACTTGCGCGTGACCGGCAACTTGGCCAGTGCTTCGCGGCTGTTGATGCTGGCGGCGTCAATGCCGGCCAGGATGCGCGCCCAGCCGGGCGCCGCTTGCGCCTGCGCCACCAGCAGCGGCAGGCGTTCCATTAGGTCGCGTTCGCGCTCGGCGTGCGGGCGCGTTTCGAGGCTGTCGAGGGTTTCGGCCATCATGCCGCTCCTTCAATCTCGCGTTGCAGTTTTTTGGTCAGTTTGGCGAAGATCAGTTCGTGCGAGCGCTTCAGCATCGCCCTGGCTTCGGCCTCCGGCAGCTTGGCGAAGTCCTCCACCAGCACCCATTTCATGCGCGCCAGATACGGCGCGGGAATGATGCCGGGGCGGTCGGTCAGCTCCAGGAAGCGCTCGTCGTCGACTTTGACGGCAATGGCTTTGGCCTTATCGTTTTCATCCATGACGGCAAACATCTTCGAGCCGACGGAGAACACCAGGTTGTCGCCCCATTTGATGTCTTCAGTAACGCCCGGCAGGGTGCGGCAGTATTCTTTTGCTTTTTTCAGGTTCATCGGTGTTAAGCCAGCCAGCGCTTGCGGCGGCGATAGAATTTCATGTCACGGAAGCTCTTGCGTCCCGCGCCCGACATGCCAAGGTAGAACTCCTTGACGTCCTCGTTGTTGGCCAGCTCGCTGGCTTCACCCTCCATCACCACGCGCCCGTTTTCGAGGATGTAGCCGAAGTCGGCGTAGCGCAGGGCGACGTTGGTGTTCTGCTCGGCCAGCAGGAAGGACACGTTCTCCTTGGCGTTCAAGTCTTTGACGATGCCGAAGATCTCGTCCACGATCTGCGGCGCAATGCCCATCGAGGGCTCGTCCAGCAGGATCATGGACGGCTTGGCCATCAGCGCGCGGCCGATGGCGCACATCTGCTGCTCGCCGCCGGAGGTGTAGCCCGCCTGGCTCTTGCGGCGCTCGCGCAGGCGCGGGAAGTAGTGGTACACCTTTTCCAGCGATGCGGTCTGCTCGGCGCGCGATTCGTTGCGTGTATAAGCCCCTGTCAGCAAATTTTCCTCGATGGTCAGGTGGCCGAAGCAATGGCGTCCCTCCATCACTTGCGACAGCCCGCGCTTGACCAGCTCATTGGGCGTGAGCTGGTCGATGCGTTCCCCTTTGAATTGCACCTCGCCCTTGGTGACATCGCCGCGCTCGCCGCGCAGCAGGGTGGAGATGGTCTTCAGCGTGGTGGACTTGCCGGCGCCGTTGGCGCCCAGCAGGGCAACGATCTTGCCCTGCGGGACCTGCAGTGATACGCCCTTCAACACCAGGATCACGTGGTCGTAAATGACCTCGATGTTATTGACTGACAGGTAGCTCATTGGCTTCTCACTTCATGCAGGCCGGAGTGATCTTTTTCTCGGCGGCGTATTTGCTGGACGATTCGTCCACCAGCTTGCGCAGCAGGACTTTGTCGCCCACCACCCAGTTTGGCGTGACGGCCTTCCAGGCCTTGCCATCCCATTGCTGCACTTTCACAGCGCCGGAGCCCTCATGGTCTTCACAGGAGGTTTTCACGGTCGGGAACATGTTGTGCACACCCAGTACCTTCTGGCGCGCTTCGTCGATGTTCAGGTTTTCCAGGCCCCAGCGCAGTTGTTCGCCGGTGACGGGCTTACCCTTGCCGAACTTCTCCTGCGCGGCGCGCATGGCCTCCACGTACATCACGCCCGCGGTCAGGCCGCGCATGTGGTAGACGGAGCCGATGCGGGTCTGGTCGGCCAGGTTGCCCTTGCCGCCGGCGTAGACCTTCTTGCGCAGTTCATCCAGCAGCGGGTAGTTGCCAGGGGTGTTGAAGGTCATCGAGGTGTAGCCCTTGGCGGCATCGCCCGATGGCACGGTATCTTCTTCCGAACCAGCCCACCACACGCCTAGCATCTTCTCGCGTGGGAAGCCATTGCGCTGGGCGGTCTTGATCGCGACGGAGTTCATCACGCCCCAGCCCCACAGGATCACGTAATCCGGCTTGGCCTGGCGGATCTGCAGCCATTGCGACTGCTGTTCACTGCCTGGCGGCGCGACCGGGATCTTGATCAGTTCAAAGCCGTATTGCGAGGACATGGCCTCCAGCACCGGCAGCGGTTCCTTGCCGAAGGCGGAGTCGTGGTACAGGTGGACGATCTTCTTGCCCTTCAGCTTGTCCATGCCGCCGCTCTTGTCGCCCAGGTACTTGACCATGCCGGCTGCCTGGCTCCAGTAATTGGAGATCAGCGGGAACACATAGGGGAAGACCTTGCCGTTGGCGGCATCGGAGCGGCCATAGCCCAGGGTGGTCATCGGGATCTTGTCCTGCGGGATGCGGTCCAGGATGCCGTAAGCGATGCCGGTCGACAGCGGTTCAACCACGGTAGCGCCGCCGTTCTTGGTTTTCAGGCGCTCGTAGCATTCCACGCCGCGCGATGGGTTGTATTCGGTCTCGCACTCCTCCCAGCTGATTTTCACGCCATTGACGCCGCCGTTGGCGTTGACCAGGTTGAAGTAGTCAATGATGCCGCCGTAAAAGCCGGAGCCGCCTGCGGCATACGGGCCGACGCGGTAGGAGGGCAGGGCGACAAACTGTTCGGCAGGTTGCGCCCACGCGCTGCTGGCGGCGATGCTGCTTGCTACGGCAATGCCAAGTACGAACGATTTCATGTGATGTCTCCAGTTTTATATTGGTTCGCTTAGTGCGGGAAAGGCCATAAGCGGAGCTTCTCTTTACCGATTTGCCACAAACGCGCCAAACCGTGAGGTTCCACGATCAGGAAGAAAATAATCAGGGCGCCGAACACCATCAGTTCCAGGTTGGAGGCGACGGTGGTGGGCAGGGCCAGGCCGTGCGCCAGGATATTCAGGAACACCGGCAGCAGCACGATGAAGGCCGATCCGAGGAAGGAACCCAGCACCGAGCCGACGCCGCCGATGATGATCATGAACAGGATGCGGAAGGACAGGTCCAGGTTGTAGGCTTCTGGCTCCACGGTGCCGAGGTAGGCGTAGGCATACAGCGCGCCCGCCACGCCGCAGTAGAAGGAGCTGACGGCGAAGGCCAGCAGCTTGGTGCGCATCAGGCGGATGCCGATCACTTCGGCCGCCACGTCCATATCGCGCACCGCCATCCAGGAGCGGCCAACGTTGGAGCGGATCATGTTCTTGGCCAGCAGCGACATAATCGCCACCACAGCCAGCACCAGCAGGTATTTGCGGGCCGGAGTGTCGAAGGCATAGCCGAAGATTTCCATTTTCTGCGCAGTGATCACGCCGGAGGAGCTGTAGTTCGTGAGCCAGCCGATCTTGGTCAGGCACCAGACGACGAAGAATTGCGTCGCCAGCGTGGACGCGGCCAGGTAGAAGCCGCGAATCCGCAGCGACGGCAGCCCGAAGGCCATGCCAACCATGGCGGCGCACAGGCCGCCCAGCGCGAACGCCGCCAGCACGGGAATGCCGGGAATGCGCAGCACAAAGTTATACGAGGCGAATGCGCCCACCGCCATGAAGGCTGCGGTACCAAGCGACAGCTGGCCGGCATAGCCGGTCAGGATGTTCAGGCCCAGCGCGGCCAGCGCAAAAATCAGGAAGGGGATGAAGATGGCCGACAGCATATAAGGCGACGACACCAGCGGCAGCACCAGCAGCGCCACCGCCAAGGTGGCCAGCAGGGCGATGCGGTCCTGGCGGATCGGCAGGATCTGGCCGTCCGCTTCGTAGCTGGTCTTGAATTGTCCTGCTTCGCGGTAGAACATCGCTCAAATCCTCCGGATGATTTTTTCGCCGAACAGCCCTTCCGGGCGCACCAGCAGGAACAGCAGGGCCAGTACGTAAGGGAACCAGCCTTCGATACCGCCGCCCACGTGCGGGCCGATATAGACTTCGGCCAGTTTTTCCGAGGCGCCGATGATCAGGCCGCCCACGATGGCGCCTGGCACGGAGGTAAAGCCGCCCAGGATCAGCACCGGCAGCGCTTTCAGCGCGATAAAGGTCAGGGCGAACTGCACGCCATTGCGCGCGCCCCACAGCATGCCCGCCACCAGCGCAACCATGCCGGCCACCGCCCACAGGATGCCCCAGATGCGCTGCAGCGGGATGCCGACCGCCTGTGCCGCCTGGTGGTCGTCTGCCACGGCGCGCAGAGCGCGGCCCACTTTGGTCTTGGCGAACATCACCGCCAGCGCCGACACCATCACGGCGCAAATCGCCGCCGCCGTCAGGTCGAACTTGGAAACGATGATGTTGAATTTCTCCATCAGGAATTCGCTCGGCACGTCCTCGATCGGGATTTCCAGCTTGTGCACCTGGGAGCCCCAGATCAGCTGCGCCAGGCCTTCGATGAAGAAGGCCAGGCCGATGGTGGCCATAAAGAGTGTGATCTCCGGCTGGTTGACCAGGGGTCGCAGCACAATGCGTTCAATGGCGAAGCCCAGGATGACCATGGCCACGATCGTGGCCGGGATGGCAAGCCACAGCGAAAACCCGAACTTGTCCATGAAGCCGACGCAGGTCAGCGCAGCGAAGAACACCATGGCGCCCTGGGCGAAGTTGAAGACGCCGGATGCCTTGTAGATCAGCACAAAGCCGATGGCCACCAGCGCGTACATCACGCCCGACAGCAGGCCGCCGATCAGCACCTCGGCGAAGAAATTGATATCCATTAGTGGGCCACTCCGAGGTAAGCATCGATCACGTCCTGGTTGGTGCGGACTTCGTCCGGCGTGCCATCGCCGATCTTCTTGCCGTAGTCCAGCACCACCACACGGTCCGAAATATCCATCACCACGCCCATATCGTGCTCGATCAGCACGATGGTGGTGCCGAACTGCTCGTTCACGTCCAGGATGAAGCGGCACATGTCCTGCTTCTCTTCCACGTTCATGCCGGCCATCGGTTCGTCTAGCAGCAGGATCTGCGGCTCGGCGGCCAGGGCGCGGCCCAGTTCCACGCGCTTTTGCAGGCCGTAGGGCAGGCGGCCCACCGGCGTCTTGCGGATATGCTGGATCTCGAGGAAGTCGATAATCTCCTCGCATTTGCGGCGATGCTCGATCTCTTCGCGCCGCGCCGGCCCCCAGTACAGGGCCTGCAGCAGAAAGTTCGACTTCATCTTCAGGTTACGGCCGGTCATGATGTTGTCCAGCACCGTCATACCCTTGAACAGCGCAATATTCTGGAAGGTGCGCGCAATGCCGGACTTGGCAGCCGCGTAGCAATCCATATTCTTGCGGTGCTGGCCGCGATAGATGATTTCGCCCTGCTGCGGACGGTACACGCCGTTGATTACGTTCAGCATCGAGCTCTTGCCCGCGCCGTTGGGGCCGATGATGGCGCGGATCTCATGCTCGCGCACATCGAAGGAGATATTGGTCAGCGCCTTCACCCCGCCGAAAGACAGCGAGATATTGCGCATATCCAGGATCACGTCGCCGATCTTGCGGCCGCCGGCGGTGATGGCTTCCTGTTCGTTCATTTGCATGGTGCGCACTCCGCTTATGCTGCCTTGAGGTCCATGATCCGCAGGTCAGCCGCCACCGTGCCGGTGCGGCCATCCTCGAATTTGACCTGGGTTTCGATGTATTGCGAAGCCTTGCCGCCGTACAGTGCCTCGATCAGCACCGCGTACTTCTCGGCGATGAACTTCCGGCGCACTTTGCGGGTGCGGGTCAGTTCGTCGTCGTCGGGGTCCAGTTCCTTGTGCAGCACCAGGAAGCGGTGCACCTGCGTGTCCGCCATCAGCGCTTCCTGCGCCAGGTCGGCGTTCACCTTTTCCACGCACTCTTTCACCAGCGCGTAAGTCTGTTCATGCGCCGCCAGGTCGGTGTAGCCGGAGTAGGCGATGCCGCGCCGTTCGGCCCAGTTGCCCACAGCCTCCATATCGATGTTGATGAAGGCGGTCACCTTGTCGCGCTGGTGGCCGAAGGCCACGGCCTCTTTGATGAAGGGGAAGAACTTCAGTTTGTTTTCGATGTAGTTGGGCGCGAAGATGGCGCCGTTGTTCATCTTGCCCACGTCGGCAGCACGGTCGATGATGCGCAGGTGGCCGTCGTTGTCGAAGATGCCGGCATCGCCGGTGTGGAAGTAGCCTTCGCTGTCGATCGCCTCCTGAGTCGCGTCAGGGCGCTTGTAGTAGCAGTGCATCAGGGTCGGCGACTTGACCAGCACTTCGCCGTTCTGCGCCAGCTTCACTTCCACGCCCGGCGCCGGCTTGCCGACGGAGTCGAATTTGATTTCGCCGTCCGGTTGCAGGCAGATATAAGCACAGGTTTCGGTGGAACCGTAGAATTGTTTCAGGTTCACGCCAATCGAGCGGTAGAAACGGAACAGGTCCGGCCCGATCGCCGCTCCCGCTGTGTATGCGACGCGGATTCGCGACATGCCCAGCACATTGCGCAGCGGCCCGTAGACCAGCACGTTGCCGATGGCGTAGTGCAGGCGGTCGCCAAACGACACCTGCTTGCCATCCAGGATGTCCGAGCCCACACGGCGCGCCACATCCATAAAGTGATGGAACATCTTGCGCTTGATGGCGCCCGCATCCTCCATGCGGATCATCACCTGCGTCAGCATGTTCTCGAATATGCGCGGTGGCGCGAAGTAGTAGGACGGGCCGATCTCGCGCAAGTCAGTGGTGACGGTATCCGACGACTCCGGGCAATTCACGGTAAAGCCGGCCGTCACCGCCTGAGCGAACGAGAACAGGCAGTCGCCGACCCAGGCCATCGGCAGGTAGGACAGCACATTTTCCGAGTCGGTCAGCTTGTCGAAGCCGATGCCGCCGATCGCCGCCGACAGCAGCGCCTTGTGGGTCTGGCACACGCCCTTCGGCTTGCCGGTGGTGCCGGAGGTGTACAGGATGATTGCGCTGTCGCTCTCCTTACCCTCCGCAATCGCCGCCTCGTAGAAACCGGGATGCGCCTTGTCGTACTCGCGGCCCAGCTCCTGCAAGCGGGCGTAGGACATCAGCTGCGAGTGCGTGTAATTGCGCATGCCCCGTTCGTCTTCGTAGGCGATGTGCTTAATATTCGGGCATTGGTCGCACAGGTCCAGCAGCTTGTCGACCTGCTCCTGGTCCTCCACGATGGCGTACGCGATCTCCGCGTTCTCCAGCACGAAGGCCATATCGGCCGCCGGCGCGTCCTGGTACAGCGGCACCGGCACGCCGCCCAGGCACTGCGCCGCCAGCATCGACCAGTACAGGCGCGGCCGGTTGTCGCCGATGATGGCCAGGTTCATGCCGCGCTGGAAGCCTATGGCCGCCAGACCGCAGGCCAGCGCGCGCACTTCAGCGTTCACTTGCTGCCAGTCCCAGGTCTGCCAGATGCCCAGGTCTTTTTCGCGGAACGCAGGCTTATGCGGCCGCTCCTTGCCATGCTGTAGCAGCCTGCGAGGGAAGGTCGTCAGATTATCCTGCACGGTGTCTCCTTGGTTTTTTGGGTGCCTAAGCTTTTTTGTGTGATGATATTAGCGTGAGCTAAGTCGCAAGGTTGTCATTTCAAAGACAATTGAACGACTTTTGATGGTGCAGCGCAACAACTATGAAAAACGAACCGAGCCTGATCGAAGCCATACGCAGCTCCACCTGGGCGCCCGTGCTCACGGCGGAGCAATTGGCGCGGGTGGAAGCGACCTGTTACGAGGAATTCATTCCCAAGGGCGGCTTCGTTTGCCATAAAGGCGAGATTGTCGATAATTGGATCGGCATTATTTCGGGCATGGTGAAAATGAATAATTTTTCGCCTAACGGGAAAAGCGTCACATTTACCGGCGTACCGCCCGGCGGCTGGTTCGGCGAAGGTTCATTACTCAAAGATGAGCACCGCAAATACGACGCCATGACCCTGCGCGACAGCCGCATCGCACGCATGCCTGCTGTCACTTTCCACTACCTGCTCGAGAATAGCCTACCCTTCACCAGGTTCCTTTTGATGCAGCTCAATGAACGGTTGGGTCAGTTCATCGGTATGGTGGAAAACGAACGCTTACTGGACCCGGACACCCGCGTCGCTCGCTGCCTGGCGTCACTATTCAATTCCCATTTGTATCCCGGCATCGAACGGCTGGTGCAGATTTCCCAGGAGGAGGTCGGCTTGCTGTCGGGCTCCTCGCGCCAGCGTGCCAACCAGGCGCTGCAAGTGCTTGAAAAAGAAGGCTTGCTGCGCGTTGACTACGGCGGCATCCGCATCCTCGACCTCGACGGCTTGCGCCGCTTCGAAGCCTGAACGAGCGTTCCCTAACAGACCAGTTTGCCCGGTTGGTGCACGCTGCAGCTATCTGTTACGGGAGGACATCATGCATACCCAATTCAAACTGGCGGCGGCTGCAGCGGCCGCATTGCTGTGCAGTCAGGCCTGGGCACAAATCACGCTTTATCCACAGGAAGGCTGGCGCGGCCGGCCAATTAGCGTCACCAATTCCGTGCGCGACATGCGCGCCATCGGTTTCGATGACCGCGCTTCGTCGATCGTGGTGGAGCGTGGCCGTTGGGAAGTCTGCGAACACCCCAATTTCCGTGGCGAATGCCGCATCCTGCGTCGCGGCAGCTATGCCTCGCTGGAAGACATGGGCCTGAACGACAGCATTACCTCGATCCGCGCGGTACCAAGGAACCGCCGCTTCAGCGAGTCGGCCTATGCGCCTGGACCTCGCCCGGAAGCCGCCTATGAATACCGCATGCGCCCCAGCGAGCGTACTTTCGAGGCGCCCATCACTTCCGCCCGCGCTGTGGTCGGCCCGCCGGAGCAGCGCTGCTGGGTTGAGCGGCAGCAAGTGTCCGACGTCTCGGGCGGTAATAACGCTGCCGGCGCCATTGCCGGCGCCCTGATCGGCGGCGTGCTGGGCCACCAGGTTGGCGGCGGTTCCGGACGCGACCTGGCCACCGTCGGCGGCGCCATCGCCGGCGCGGCGGTCGGCTCTAATGTGGCCCGCCAGGGCAGCAACCAGTATGCCCAGAACGTACAGCGTTGCGAATCAATGCCCAGCCGCACCCCGCAATACTGGGACGTGACCTATGAGTTCCGCGGCATCGAACACCGCGCCCAACTTGCCTCCGAACCGGGCCGCTACATTACCGTGAACCGTGAAGGCGTGCCGCGCATGTAATCCCGCATCCATGGCGCCATCGCGGTATGATGGCGCCATGAGAGATTCAATCAGCAATAGACTCGAGGGACTGCGTGCGGCGATGCGGCGGCATCAGGTTGATGCCTGCATGGTCCCTTCTTCCGATCCCCACTTGTCCGAATACCTGCCGCCACGCTGGCAGGGGCGCGAGTGGCTGTCGAACTTCACCGGTTCGGTCGGTACTTTCATCATCACCCAGGATTTCGCGGGCGTCTGGACCGACGGCCGTTATTGGACCCAGGCGGAGAGTGAGCTGGCCGGCACCGGCGTGCAGCTGATGAAAATTTCATCAGGCGCCAGCATACAGTATGTGGAATGGCTGGCGGAAACGCTGAAGCCGGGCCAGGTGCTGGCGGTGGATGGCGCGGTGCTGGGCCTGTCGATCGCACGCCTGCTGCAGGCACGCGGCATCGCCATGCGCACCGACCTGGACTTGCTGAATGAGGTGTGGACCAACCGCCCAGGCTTGCCTGAGGCGCCGGTCTACGAACACCAGCGCCCTTACGCCGACAAGACCCGTGCCGCCAAGCTGGCCGTGCTGCGGGCGGAAATGGTGCGCCAGGGCGCGACCCACCATATCATTTCCACGCTGGACGACATCGCCTACCTGTTCAACCTGCGCGGTTCGGACGTCAACTACAACCCGATCTTCCTGTCCCACGCATTGATCGACAGTGAGCGCGCGATGCTGTTCGTCGGCGCCGGCAAGATCGAGCCGGGGCTGGCGGGCCTGCTGGCGGCGGACAATGTCTTCGTCGAACCGTATGAAGAAGCGGCGGACGCGCTGGCTGCTATCCCGCCCGGCAGCACGCTGCTGCTGGACCCGCGCCGCATCACCTTCGGCACGCGCCAGGCGGTGCGCGATGGTGTCAACGTGATCGAAGCCATCAACCCGACCACCTTCGCCAAGTCGCGCAAGACCGAGCATGAGGCGGACTATGTGCGCGCCACGATGGAGCAGGATGGCGCCGCGCTGTGCGAATTTTTCAGCTGGCTGGAACAAACCCTGGCGGACCCGAAGCGCGAGCCGCTGACGGAATACGCCATCGGCCAGCACTTGCTGGAAGCGCGACGCCGCCAGCCGGGCTTTGTCAGCCCGAGTTTTGGCACCATCGCCGGCTTCCGCGCCAACGGCGCCATCATGCACTACCGCGCGCCGGTGCAGGGCAGTGCGGTCATCGAAGGTAACGGACTGCTGCTGATCGACTCCGGCGGCCAGTACACCGGCGGCACCACCGACATCACCCGCGTGGTGCCGGTCGGCGCCATCACCCAGGAGCACAGGCGCGATTTCACCTTGGTGCTGAAGGGCATGATGGCGCTGTCGGTCGCCCAGTTCCCGCGCGGCGTGAAGTCGCCGATGCTGGATGCGATCGCCCGCGCGCCGCTGTGGGCGGCTGGTATCGACTTTGGCCATGGCACCGGCCACGGCGTCGGCTTCTTTCTGAATGTGCACGAAGGCCCCCAGTCGATTTCGCCGTCCACGCCGCCCGATGCGCACACCGCGATGGAGGTTGGCATGATTACTTCCAACGAGCCGGGCATCTACCGTCCCGGCAAATGGGGCATCCGCATCGAGAACCTGGTGCTCAACGTACCGGCGGCCGATTCCGAATTCGGCGAGTTCCTGCGCTTCGAAACCCTGACCCTGTGCCCGATCGACACCCGCTGCGTGGACAAGTCGCTGCTGCGCGAGGATGAAGTGCGCTGGCTGAACGACTACCACGCCACCGTGCGCCAGCGCCTGCGCAAGCATGTCAGCGGCGCGGCGCTGCGCTGGCTGGAAGAAAGGACGGAGGCGATATGAGCCGCTCCACCAGAGCTTCCGCCGCCCTGGCGCGCCTGAAAGATCGCTCCGGCAACCAGGCCTATTCGATGACCATGACCGGCAGCGGCCACTTCTTCCTGACCGAAGGCCCGGGCCAGCCGCCGCTTTGCCCGCCGATGGAGCTGGATGATTTTGTCGCTTTCGTCAACGCACAGGGCCCGCAAAAGGCCAAACGCGTCAGCAAACTCGATGTAGCATTTGAAAAGCAGCTCGCAGCAAAGAAAACACCAAAATCATAAAGTGAGGCAGCCATGCCCAGCATAGAGTTCCTGCGTGCTTACTGGTCGTCCGGCGAATTGGCGACCAACTTCGTCATCCTTATGAATATCGGCGGAGCGCTTCTGCTAGGTCTTCTGGTCGGCTACGAGCGCTCGTACCATGGCCGCGCAGCCGGCATGCGCACATATGGCCTGGTGTGCATGGCCTCTTGCGCTCTGACCGTGGTGTGCGGCTACCCCTCGCTGTGGTTCGGCGGGCATATGTCGGAACTGATCGGCACCGACCCCACGCGCGTAATCCAGGGCATCGTGACCGGTATCGGCTTCCTCGGCGCCGGCGTGATCATGCGCGAGGGCTTCAATATTTCGGGTTTGACGACGGCGGCTTCGATCTGGGCCTCTTCCTGCATCGGTGTGGCCGTGGGACTGGGCTTCTACATGGGCGCCATGGGGCTGGCTTTCCTGTGCGCGATGTCGATGATCTTCCTGTCCAAGGTGGAGGCCTGGCTGCCGTCGCGCCATGCGATTGCCATCACCATGCGCTTCAAGCCGGGCTTTGAGCCGAAGGAGGACCAGCTGCGGGCGATGGCGCTGGAACGAGGATATGAAATCGCCGGTGGTTCGCTCACCATCGGCATGGACCAGGGCAAGCAGGAGTGGCGCTTCGTCGCACTGGCCCTCAGCAAGCGTAGCGGTTCGCCGCTGTCGCGCATTGCCGAGGAGATGGTGCATTTCGACGGCATCGACAGCTTCCAGGTCACCCATGCACGCAACTAGGAGGCAGGTTTGGTCATCCATTCACAAGACGTACTCGATTTCTGGTTCCTGCCGATCGGCGCCAAGGGACACAATATGCAGCGCCCGGAATGGTGGCGCAAGGATGATGCCTTTGACCGTGCGATCTTCCAGCAGTTCGGCGACGTGATTGAAGAAGGCCTGCTGGGCGGCCTGCGCCAGTGGGACGACGAGGGCACGCAAGGCACCCTGGCGCGTATCATCGTGCTGGACCAGTTCACCCGCAACGTCTATCGCGGCACCCCTAAAGCGTTCGCCGGCGACGAGCTGGCGCTGGAGGCGGCGCGTGCGCTGGACGATTCGGGCGCCAACCAGACCTTGCCGCCTGCGCAGCGCGCGTTTTCGTACATGCCGCTCGAGCATTCGGAGAACCTGTCGATGCAGATGCGCAGCGTGGACCTGTTCGAAATGCTGGCGGCGGATGCCACCGGCTATGCCGGCATGCTGGACTTCGCCAGGAAGCATTACGAGGTGATCCGCCGTTTCGGCCGCTTCCCGCACCGTAACGCCATCCTCGGCCGCGAATCGACGCCGGAGGAAATCGAATTCCTCAAGCAGCCGGGATCGAGCTTCTGATGCCTACCCTGAGTATTATCGGCGGCGGCCATGTGGGCCGCGTGCTGGGCCGCCTGTTCGCGCAGGCGGGGGCGTTTGCGGTGCAGGATGTGCTGGCCCGCTCGGTCGCCAGAGCGGCGCAAGCGGCGGCCTTTATTGGCGCCGGTACGCCAGCCGTAGCGGGCGGCGACCGACCACTGCGGCGCGCGGATGTCTACATGCTGACCGTGACCGACGACCAGATTGTGCCGGCCTGCGAGGCGCTGGCGGCTGCCGTGCCGCTGCAAGGCGCAGTGGTGTTCCATTGCAGCGGCGCGCTGGCGTCCGACCGCCTGGCGGCCGCACGCGCGGCCGGTGCGCACGTGGCCAGTGTGCATCCGATCCGCAGTTTTGCCGATTCGGATGCGGTGGCTGCCCAATTTTCAGGCACTTTCTGCGGCGTCGAAGGCGACCCACAGGCGCTCGACGTGCTGCTGCCAGCCTTGGCCGCGATTGGCGCGCGGGCGGTGCAGATCGACCCGGCCGCCAAAACGGTCTACCACGCAGCCGCCGTGTTCGCGAGCAACTACCTGGTGACGGTGATCGATGCCGCCCTGCGCGCTTACCAGGCGGCGGGCATACCGGAGCCCGAAGCGCGCGAGCTGGCTCGGCCGCTGGCCCTGGAATCGATGGAAAACGCCTTCCGCTTGGGCGCCGCGCCGGCGCTGACTGGTCCGGTAGCGCGCGGCGATATGGCGACCGTACAACGGCAGCAGGCGGCGGTTGCGGCTTGGGATTATGCTACGGGTAGCCTGTACCAGGCCCTGGTGGCGCCGACCGTAGCGTTGGCTGAGCGCAAACGGGCGGGAAAGCCCTGAGGGGCCCCTTGCAAATCAGCAGTGCAAAAGTATAGTTGAAGAGCAGGTAAGCACTTTTTGCGCGATATTTGTTGTGATGGAGCAAAAAGACGCCCCCGACGGGTGACAAAATTGGCCGTTAGCAATAAGCTAGCTCACTTGGGAAAAGCCACACACAGTTCTAGGGGAACGCTATGTTATTTTTGAAATCCACGTCTGTCACCAAGGCGCCTGGCATCTACGAAGTTGATATCGCTGCCAAACCGCCTGGCAAGACGTTTGGCGTATACATGGCAACCGACCCGGATAATCCACCAACCGCTGTGCTGGAAGCACTGGCTGCTGGCGGTTTCAAGCAGGTGCACAGCTCCGGCTACACGCACAAGGACCGCGGCAAGGTGCTGGACCTGCACTTCCAGAAAGACGGCACCGACCTGTTCAACGGCTGGAAGCCGGACGAGGCCGAAGCCAATATGGCCATCATCAACAAGATCTTCGGCGATATCGGCGTCGGCATCACCCCGCGTGTGATGTCGCTGGCCGAAGCTTACGCCTGAACCTCGATGTGATACAGGGCCCATGGGCAAGTGCTGAAGCGCTCGCCCACGGGCCGGCTTGCCATTTCCGGCACGCGATCCGCATCGTAGATGGCCCATAACGGGCCGAGGCCACCCAGCGCCATCGGCGCGCCGTCCAGGTGCGTCGCCACAATGAAGCGCTGCGCCCGTGCGCGCGCCGCCGTTACCGCCACTGCATAGCCGTCCACCGCACGCAGCACCAGGTTGCTGCTGTCGTTCATTTGCGCACCCGCCGCTTTCAGCACGTCCATCAGCAAGGGGCCGGACAGGGTATGCGGCCGTGCGTCGTATTCAAGCGTCGGTTTGATGGTCACGGCCGGCAGCGCGGCCAAGGCGGCGAAATCGAACGTGAAGGCCTTGTCGAAGCTCAGGCGCTGACGGTGCATCATCTGGTCCGCCACGCGGTCGAAACTGCCGCGGTTCGGCTTGGCGATGGCGCCGGTGACGGTCAGCAGCGCTGGCCCGCGCTCAGCTGGTTTGGGCGCGGCTGCACCGAGGGAGGGAAGGGCGCTGGCCGCAGCCACGGCGCCAAGGAATTGTCGTTTCTTCATCCCTGTATGATAACGCGTATGGACCTTTTTGCTGCTGAGCCCGAACTGCTACCGATTCCCGTCGACGATGGCGAGCTGTACTTCATGCAGCAGCTGCCGCTCCCGTTCGCGAATGCCGAAGTCATGCAGCGCCTGCTGGACGAAACGGTATGGAAGGCGGAAACCATCTTCCTGTTCGGCCGCGAAGTAGCCCAGCCGCGCCTGAGTGCCTGGTACGGCGAGGCGCGCTACACCTATTCCGGCCGCACCTTCGACCCCTTGCCTTTCACGGCCGTCCAGCTGGAGATCAAGCGTGCGGTGGAGGCAGCAACCGGGCGGCGTTTCAACAGCGTGCTGCTGAACCACTACCGTAACGAGCAGGACAGCATGGGTTTCCACAGCGACGACGAACCCGAGCTGGGGCGCGAGCCGGCCATCGCCTCGGTCAGTTTCGGTGACAGCCGCACCTTCATCCTCAAGCACAAAAAACAGGCAAAAACCGTCAAAATCGACCTAACCGACGGCAGCCTGCTGCTAATGGCGGGAAAACTCCAGCATAACTGGCGCCACGGCATCAACAAGGAACGCCAGCCGCGCGGCGCCCGCATCAACCTCACCTTCCGCCTCATCATCTGAAGGCAAGTTCGGCCATTTTGGGCCGAACAGTGGCAATTCAAGGTCACTTACAAACTTATACATTTCTTACCAGTTCGTCTCCCAATTGAACTTTTGGCAGTGCTATCGTGCTTTCCATCGCACTTCCAGAGACGAAGCGCGATCCCAAGCAAGACCAACTTAACTTTGCTGAAAGATCACGAACATGAAGAAAATCGCATTCGCCCTTATCACTTCCGCCGTTGCCCTGGGCGCGGCTTCCGTCCAGGCCCAGGAGCTGAAACCTTACGTCGGCGTCGGCGTGGTTTCCAGCGAGCACAAGTACAATGCCGCCAACGACACCAGCTCGGGCGACCGCAAGTCGACCGAATGGGGCGGCAAGATCTTCGGTGGCGTCCAGCTCGACAAGACCTGGGGCGTGGAAGCCGGCTATACCGACTTCGGCAAGTCCCGTTACGCTTACTCGGTGGGTCCTAACAGCGGCGCCATTGAAAGCGACTCCAAGTCCTTCTACCTGGCAGGCAAGGGCAGCTTCCCGGTCGGCCAGCAGCTGGCGCTGACCGGCAAGCTCGGTGTGGCCCACAACAAGAATGACGTGAAGGCCACCGGCCTGGCCGTCGCCTACAACGGCGATAGCAGCCGCAACGCCCTGTACGCAGCCGTGGGCGCCGAGTACGCCTTCACCGATAAAGTGTCGGGCGTGCTGGAATATGAACACTACGGTAAGAACGACAACGAACAGGGCCGCCGCAAAGGCGGGGTCAGCCTGGGCGTGAAGGCCAGCTTCTGAACCGAGGGGGAGGGCGGCTTGCCTGCCTCCCCCCCGCAAAGTGCCGATCGAGGCCGGGTGCGACTGCGGCAGCCTTGCGCTGCTAAAGTCCTTGTACCCGCCTCACCCACCAGCGGGACATTGCGTCCGCTTCATAGGGTAGTCGAAGGCTTTCTGCTTGCCCTTCGATTCGCCTTCAATCCGGGCTTTCAACCCGTCTGCGCCATCGCGCTTGTAAATGATCCGCTGCGGGAAGTCATGCTGCGGGTTTTCAAACACCACCTCCCCATCGCCGATCGACTTGACCGCGAAGCTGGCTTCCGGCTGGCGGCTTGGTTTGGCGACGTAGGACCACACGCCTGGCGCGGTTTCCCGGATCATGGTGTGTTCCCATTCGACGGTCTTGCCGTTTTTCACGGTGCGCGCCACGCCGAGCATGGTGCCGCCGGCCGGCAGGCTCCACATTTCCATGGAGCCGGCTTCGGCGTTGGTGTGGGTCCAGCAGCCGGCCAGCCAGGCCAGCTTGTCGAGGGGGGCGTCATGCGCGATCGCGCCGGCGCTGGCTAGCAACAGAGCACAGAGGAATTGTTTACGCATGTTTGGCTTCCTTTAAACCGGTAAACCAGGGTCAGACCCGAGGGTCTGACCCTGTATGATCTTGCGGCCAGCGGCTTCGGCAGAGTAGTGTCTGACCTTGCGGGTCAGACACTGGTTTCCCGGTTTAGCCGTGCAGCGGCTTGTAACGGATACGTTTCGGTTTCGCGCCTTCTTCACCCAGACGCTTCTTCTTGTCCGCTTCGTATTCCTGGTAGTTACCAGCAAAGAAGGTAACCTGGGAATCGCCTTCGAACGCCAGGATGTGGGTCGCGATACGGTCCAGGAACCAGCGGTCGTGGGAAATCACCATCACCGAGCCGGCGAATTCCAGCAGCGCGTCTTCCAGCGCACGCAGGGTTTCCACGTCCAGGTCGTTGGACGGTTCGTCCAGCAGCAGGACGTTGCCGCCCATTAGCAGGGTCTTGGCCAGGTGCAGACGGCCACGCTCACCACCGGACAGGTTGCCAACGATCTTCTGCTGGTCCGAGCCCTTGAAGTTGAAGCGGCCCACATAAGCGCGCGACGGCATTTCGAAACGGCCCACGCTCAGGATGTCGGCGCCGCCGGACACCGCCTCGAACACGGTCTTGTCGTTATCCAGCTTGTCGCGGCTCTGGTCCACCAGCGAAATCTTGGCGGTCTTACCGATTGCCACTTCGCCGCTGTCCGGCTGCTCGATACCGGCGATCATCTTGAACAGGGTCGACTTACCGGCGCCGTTCGGTCCGATGATGCCGACGATTGCGCCTGGCGGGACGATGAAGCTCAGGTTATCGATCAGCAGGCGGTCGCCAAACGACTTGGAGACGTTCTTGAACTCGATCACATCGTTACCCAGGCGCTCCGCCACAGGGATGAAGATCTCCTGGGTCTCGTTGCGCTTCTGGTATTCGTATTCGCTCAGCTCATTGAAGCGCGCCATACGGGCCTTGGACTTGGCCTGGCGCGCCTTCGGATTCTGGCGCGACCATTCCAGTTCCTTCTGCAGCGCTTTCTGGCGCGCCGATTCGGTGGCTTCTTCCTGCTTCAGGCGGTCCTGCTTCTGGTCCAGCCAGGAAGAGTAGTTGCCCTTCCAAGGGATGCCGTGGCCGCGGTCCAGTTCCAGGATCCATTCGGCAGCGTTGTCCAGGAAGTAGCGGTCGTGGGTAATACCGACCACGGTGCCCGGGAAGCGCACCAGGAACTGCTCCAGCCATTCGACCGATTCCGCATCCAGGTGGTTGGTTGGTTCGTCGAGCAGCAGCATGTCAGGCTTGGACAGCAGCAGCTTGCACAGCGCCACGCGGCGCTTTTCACCGCCGGACAGCACGCCGATCTTCTGGTCCCACGGTGGCAGGCGCAGAGCGTCGGCGGCCATTTCCAGCTGCAGGTTCAGGTTGCCGCCGTCGGCAGCGGCGATGATCGATTCCAGGCGTTCCTGCTCTTTGGCCAGCGCGTCGAAGTCAGCGTCCGGTTCAGCGTAGGCCGCGTACACCGCTTCCAGCAGGGCTTGTGCGTTGAAGGCTTCGCCCAGGCCGGACTCCACTTCTTCGCGTACGGTTTTTTCAGGATCCAGCTGCGGTTCCTGCGGCAGGTAGCCGATATTCAGGCCCGGCATCGGGCGCGCTTCGCCCTGGATGTCGGTGTCGATGCCTGCCATGATTTTCAGCAGGGTGGATTTACCGGAGCCGTTCAGGCCCAGCACGCCAATCTTGGCGCCCGGGAAGAAGGACAGCGAAATATCCTTCAGGATCTGGCGTTTCGGTGGGACGATTTTGCCCACGCGGTTCATGGTATAGACGTAATTGGCCACGGTATCTGTTCTGGTCGATGTGTAAAGGCGCTAGTTTAGCGCATTTGGTGGGGCAAAAAAAAACCCGGCATATGCCGGGTTTCCCTTGGCGCCAAGCCAGCGCTCAATTCTTGCGGCGGCGGGCGTTGGCCAGCGCGGCCAGGCCCAGTCCGGTCAGCAGCAGGCTACCCGGCACCGGTACCTCATTGGCGCCGCCTCCGACGCTACCATCGTTATTAGCCAGGGCGACGAAGTCCAGCTGGATCTTGGTGATATCGAAGTGGTGGCCCCAATAGGTGCCGATTGCCAGCCCCAGGATGCCGTCGTTTTTCAGATCCAGCAGCGCCAGGGAATTCAGGGTCAGGGTGACGACGACGTCGCCGCTCCAGGCGTCCTGCACTTCGTACTTGTCGGTGTAGTAGTGCTTGTAGTTGCTGCTGGTGCCGATACGCTCATATCCGTCGTAATGGTTGTCTTGCGTCTTGGTCAGGCTATTCGAATGGCCCACAGTGGCGCTGGCGTCGGCGAAGCCGGCGGAGACTACCAGCGTATCCTTGATGGTGTCCTTTTTCTCAACGGTGACATTGCGCTCCCACGCTTTGCCGGTCCGACCGCTGACGGTCTTGGTGATACCAGTGTTGACGTAGGCATCGTATTCGTTGTCGATGTCGTTGAAGATCGTCGACGAATGCGCAAAGACTTTCAGCACGGCGGACTGGATCGAGTTGGCGTCCAGGCTGCCCAGGGTGCCGTTGACGTTCACCGAGGTGACCATCGAATAGAAGGGCCAGCTGCTGTCAGGCAGGCTGGCGTTCAGGTTGACCGAGGTGCTCATCGAGACAGGGCCTGCGTGGACACTGGCGGCGCAGGCGAAGGTGGCGATGCCAGTCAGGATCTTCTTCAGCAATTGTTACTCCCAGGTAAGTGTGTTGTCAGTTTGGGAAGTAAAGCAAACAGCATGCCAATCTACCAAGTATCTGATTTCACAGGGAGTTCAAAAAAACTTGTAAAAGTTCCCGACTTTAAGCAGCTGAAGTCCTTCGACTAATCCACCAACCCTCTAGCATATAGATAGCCAGCGCGCTCCAGATCAGCACAAAGCCCAGCAGGCGGGCGCTGGAGAAGGCTTCGTGGAAGACCCACACGCCCAGCAGCATCTGCAGCGAGGGCGACATGTATTGCAACATGCCGAGCACCGACATCGGGATACGGCGCGCGCCGGCCGCGAACAGCAGCAGCGGGATCGCCGTGGTGGGCCCGGCCGCCGCCAGCAGCCAGCGCGTGCTGTCCGATTCGGCGTTGACGAAGACGCTTTGGCCGTTGAACACCAGCCAGCCCAGATAAGCCACTGCCAGCGGGAACAGGATCATGGTTTCAAACGACAGCCCTTCCAGCGCCGCCAGCGCAGCAGTCTTGCGCAGCAGGCCGTAAGCGCCAAAACTGAGCGCCAGCACCAGCGCGATATACGGCACCTGGCCGGCTTGCCAGGTCAGCCATGCCACCCCGGTTGCCGCTACGCCGATGGCCAGCCACTGGCCGCGCCGCAGTTTTTCCTTCAGGACCACCATGCCCAGCAGCACATTGACCAGGGGATTGATGAAGTAGCCCAGACTGGCATCGACCACGTGGCCGTTATTGACCGCCCATATATAGACAAACCAGTTCGCGCTCAGGAGGAAGGCACTGGCCAGGAAGCTGCCCACCACCTTTGGCTGGCGCAGCACCTCAGGCAGCCACTTCCACTGGCGCCGCACCAGCAGGACCAGCATGAGGAACAGCAGCGACCACGCCATGCGGTGCGCCAGGATTTCAGACGCCGGCACGTCCTTGATGGCGTGGAAGTACAGGGGGAACAGGCCCCAGGACAGGAAAGCGCCGGCAGCGTACAGCATGCCGGTCTTCATGCCAGCTCCATGTGCAGGATAGGGAGCGGCTCGCCCTGGCCGTCCAGCGGCGAGCGGCTGACCGTACGGAAGCCAAGGCGTTCATAGAAGCCCACCGCCTGGCCGTTCTGCTCGTTGACGCCTACTTTATTGGCGCCCAGGGTGGCAATGGCGTACTCGGCCAGCACCCGGCCGGCGCCCTGGCCGCGCCGGGCGGGAGCCACGAACAGCATGTCGATTTCGTTATTGGAGACGCCGAGGAAGGCAAAAGGCGCGCCGGAATCGTCGCGCAGGCAGTAAATTGGCGCGTAACTGGACATCAGCTCGCGCACCAGGGGCGCCAGGCGTTGGAGTTGGGCTTCATCGAGGAAATCGTGGGTGGCGCGGACGGAGGCTTCCCACACCGCGAAGAGCTGTGGCGCGTCGGCGCTACTGGCTTTGCTGATATGCATGATTTTCTTTCCGTAAAGGTGGAAAATAGCACATTCGCGGTTTTTGCACCGGCCACCGAAAAACTTGCAATTGGCCTTGGCTTGGCCTATTGTGCGATGCACCAAAACACTTTTGGGTGAAATTTTGTCAGAACATAAGAAAAGCAGCGTAGCGGCACTGACGCTTGCAGCCATTGGCATTGTCTATGGCGATATCGGCACCAGCCCGCTTTATACCCTCAAAACCGTCTTCGATCCCTCCCATGGCCTGGCGCTCAACCAGCCAAACCTGCTGGGCATCATCTCCCTGATCTTCTGGAGCCTGGCGCTCATTGTCTCGCTGAAGTACGTCAGCCTGGTGCTGCGCGCCGATAACCGCGGCGAGGGCGGCATCATGGCCCTGATGGCGCTGGCGCTGAATTCCGTGCACAAGGTCGCGCCGAAATGGCACTTCCCCTTGCTGCTGATCGGCACCTTCGGCGCCACCATGTTCTACGGCGACTCGGTGATCACCCCGGCCATTTCGGTGCTGGGCGCGATCGAGGGCCTGGAAGTGGCGGCTCCGGCGCTGGAAAAATACGTGGTGCCACTGACCATCATCGTGCTGGTCACCCTGTACTCGGTGCAGCGCCACGGCACGGCCGGCATCGGCCGTTTCTTCGGTCCGATCATGACCCTCTGGTTCGGAGCCCTGGCCGTCATGGGGGTGATCAATATCGTTGAGACGCCAGCCATCCTGGAAGCGCTCAATCCGTACTATGCCGTCATCTTCATGCGCGACAACGGCTTTATCGCCTTCGTCGCACTGGGCGCGGTAGTGCTGGCGATTACCGGCGCCGAGGCGCTGTACGCCGACATGGGCCACTTCGGCAAACGCCCGATCCGCCTGGCCTGGTTCTGGGTCGCCTTCCCGGCCCTGGTGCTGAACTACCTGGGGCAGGGCGCGCTGCTGATCCGCAATCCGGAAGCGATTGCCAACCCGTTCTATAACCAGCTCGGGGCCTGGAGCGTGTACCCGCTGGTGGTGCTGTCCACCGCCGCCGCCGTGATTGCCTCCCAGGCCACCATTTCCGGCACCTTCTCCATGACCAAGCAAGCGATTGCGCTGGGCATGCTGCCGCGCATGCGCGTGCAGCACACCTCGGAAAGCGAGATGGGCCAGATCTACATCCCGGTGGTGAACTGGCTGCAGCTGATCGTGGTGCTGATCGCCGTAATCGGCTTCCAGAATTCAGACGACCTGGCCGGCGCCTACGGCATCGCGGTGACCGCGACCATGTTCGCCACCACCATCCTCACCTTCTTCGTGATCCGCTACCGCTGGCACCTGCCGCTAGTGCTGTGCTTCGGTGCCACCGGCTTCTTCATCGTGATGGACATCATGCTGTTCTCGTCCTCCGCGCTGAAGCTGTTCCACGGCGGCTGGTTCCCGCTGCTGCTTGGTACCGCGCTGTTCACCACAATGCTGACCTGGCGCACCGGCCGCGAGCTGGTGTTCAAGAACCTGGAAAAGCACGCCATCCCGCTGGAAGACTTCCTGAACTCCCTGTTCATGGCGCCGCCGACCCGCGTGCCGGGCACCGCCGTCTTCCTGCGCGGCGAAAGCGACGGCGTGCCGCACGCCCTGCTGCACAACCTGTCTCACAACAAGGTGCTGCACGAACGCGTGGTGTTCTTCACCGTGCATATCGTGGAAGAACCGTATGTTCCGCCGGAGGAGCAGGTACGCGTGACCGCCCTCGGCCACGAATGCTTCCAGCTGAACATCCACTACGGCTTCAAGGACGAGCCGGACGTGCCGGCCATCATGGCGCTGTGCGAAGCCAAGGGCCTCAAATTCGAGATGATGGAAACTTCCTTCTTCATCGCCCGCCAGACCGTGATTTCGGCCCCGGGCGCCGGCATGGCGCCATGGCGCGAGCACCTGTTCGTGGCCATGTCGCGCAATGCGCGCGCCGCGGCGGACTACTATCAGATCCCACCGAACCGTGTCATCGAACTAGGTACACAAGTGGAAATTTGAAGACACAAAATTTGTAACCGATTATGTCAGTGGGGAAGAGGGGGTAGCAGTCTGATAAACTGCTGCTCCATTATCCACACCACTGACCATTTGATAGGCAAGAAAGAAATGAAGAATACGATGTTCAAAGTGATTGCTTCCCTGGCATGCGCGCTGGCGCTGGTAGCTTGCGGCGGTGGCGGCGATGACAAACCGACCACTACCACCCCGGAACAGCCTGCATTCACCAAGGTCGACACCGTAGTCGGTTCCAACAGCGTGGAAGTGAGCAACGGCGACCTGGTAACCGTGCACTACACCGGCTGGCTGTACGACGCGGCTGCCACCGACAAGAAGGGCAAGCAGTTCGAAACCTCCCGCAACGGCAACCCATTCGCCTTCACCGTGGGCCGCGGCCAGGTTATCGTGGGCTGGGACCAGGGCCTGCTGGGCATGAAAGTGGGCGGCAAGCGCACCCTGATCATCCCTGCGAACATGGCATACGGCGCGAGCGGCAACTCGGTCATTCCAGCCAACACCGCACTGGTGTTCGACGTTGAAGTGATGGCAATCAGCCGCTAATCCGGCCAGCCATGACGAGAAAAAGCGGCCCAGTGGTGAACTGAACCCCGAAAGTTGGACACCAACTTTCGGGGCTTTTCATTGGCAAAGTACACAACAGAATTCAAGCTGGAAGTTGTCCAGCGATATGAGTACGGAAATATCGGGAGCCAGACACTGGCTCATCAGTATGGCCTCAGCGATGGCCAGGTAAGGCGCTGGGTGAATTTGTATCAAATGCACGGCGAGGCCGGTTTGGTGCGAAAAACTGCCAGCTATAGCGCAGCACAGAAGTTGGCAATACTTCAGCATATGTGGGACAACGAATTGTCTTATGGCCAGACAGCAGCCGCGTTCAATATCCGTAGCCCTGGCCATTTGTCGAAATGGGAGCGCTGCTATCATAGCGGCGGTATAAATACACTACAGCCACGGCGACGTGGCGCGCCGAAGAAAATGGCCGATCCCAAGCCCACCCCACCGCAACTTCCAGTTGACGACGATGCCCGTAGCCGTGAAGATCTCCTTGCGGAAGTAAATTTCCTGCGTATGGAGAATGCGTATCTAAAAAAGTTGAAGGCCTTAGTTCAAGAGCAGCGGGAGCAACGCACGACCGCGCGCAAAAAGCGCAAGTCGTAAACGAACTAAGGCACCAATTCCCACTTGCTGGCTTGCTTGAGCTGGCTGGCCTGGCACGTAGTACTTTTTACTATCAGATAAAGGTAGCCCAGGCGGCTGACAAGCACTTGGCACTAAAGGGCCAGATCCAGTGGATCTTTGCTCGCCACAAAGGGCGCTATGGATATCGTCGAATTACGCTCGCCATTCGGAATTTAGGGCACCAGGTCAATCACAAGACGGTACAGCGCCAGATGGGCCTATTGGGGCTCAAGTCGCTGGTGCGCCCGAAGAAATACCGCTCATATAAAGGAGAGGTGGGACATGCTGCCCCCAACGTGCTGCAGCGACAATTCAACGCCGAGGCGCCCAAGCAGAAGCTGGTGACGGATGTGACTGAATTTAATGTGGCGGGCGAAAAGCTATACCTCTCGCCGGTTCTGGACCTGTTTAACGGTGAGATCATCGCCTTTGAAACGGCAAAGCGCCCCACCTTTGAGTTGGTGGGCTCTATGCTGAAGAAGGCCTTAGCCAAACTTAAATCTAGCGACAAGGCTTTGCTTCATAGCGATCAAGGCTGGCAATATCGAATGCCTGCATTCCAGCGCGCGTTACGTAGCAAGGGCGTAGAGCAAAGCATGTCGCGCAAGGGGAATTGCCTCGACAATGCTGCGATGGAAAGCTTCTTCGCGGTTCTGAAATCAGAGTTCTACCACCCCAATAAATTTAGCAGCGCCGATGAGCTGAGGGCAGGACTCAAGCGCTATATCCACTACTATAATCACGACCGCATCAAGCAGAAGTTAAAAGGGCTGAGTCCCGTGCAATACAGGATCCAGCCCTTGGTAGCCTAGCAAACTAAACCGTCCAACTTTTTGGGGTCAGTTCAGTGGGCCGCTTTTTCGTTTACCGCAGCATTTCCAGGTGCGGAATGCCGTCTTCGTCATAGGGCTCGCCGACGGCCTTGAAGCCGAAGCTGCCGTAGAACTTTTCCAGGTGCGCCTGGGCGCCGATGCGGATGCGGTGGCCCGGATGAAGCATCTCCGCGCAGCGGATGCCCTCCGCAATCAGTTGCCGCCCGGCGCCGCTGCCGCGTGCCGCTTGGGCAGTCAATACGCGTCCCAGCGACATTTCCGGATACTTGATGCCGGGCGCGATGCAGCGCAGGTAGGCCGCCAGCGTGCGCTTGCCGTTGATGCCGGACCAGCCAAGCAGGTGGTGGGCATCCTGGTCATAGCCATCCATATCCGAGTAAAAGCACTGCTGCTCGATCACGAAGACCTCCTGCCGCTGCCGCAGCAGCTCATACAAGTCCGTGTTGGGAATGCTCTTGAAGTCCAGCCACTGCCATTCAATCATTGGTCGCCTCGCGTGATGGGAGGCGACCATTTTACGCTTATTGCTCGTAGCGGATTTCGCCATTGCGGATGGCGGCGGCCAGTTCAGCCTTCACTTCGGCTCGGGTCTTGCCACTGGTGGGGCCGGCGATGTTGCGCGGGTATTCTTCGCCGTTCAGGATTTCGCCGCGGCGCAGGGCGGCGATGGTCTCAGCCTTCACTTCAGCGCGGGTCTTGGTCGATACGGTGGTGGTGTCGGCCTGGTAGCCTTCGCCGCTATTGGGCGCTGCCTGTGCGGCAGTGGAGAGGGCCAGGGCGGCGGTAGCGATGATGGTGGCAAATGCTTTCATGATATTTCTCCTTGAAGGTGGGCACGGCCGCTTTGGCCGCCGTGCCCATGTTTGCTTATACGATAGTGAGGGTGACGTCGATGTTGCCGCGGGTCGCGTTCGAGTAAGGGCAGACCAGGTGGGCAGCGTTCACCAGTTTTTCCGCGGTTTCGCGGTCCAGGCCAGGCAGGGAGATCTTCAGTTCCACTTCGATGCCGAAGCCGCCTTCAATCTGGCCGATGCCAACGGTGGCGTTGATCGAAACGTCTGCCGGCACGGCGATCTTGTCGCGGCCGCCAACGAATTTCATCGCGCCGATGAAGCAGGCCGAGTAGCCGGCTGCGAACAGCTGTTCCGGGTTGGTGCCGAAGGCGCCGTTGCCGCCCAGTTCTTTCGGGGTGGTCAGTTTGACGTCCAGGGCGCCGTCGCTGGAGACGGATTTGCCTTCGCGGCCGCCGGTGGAAGTAGCGTTTGCGCGGTACAGAACGTTGGAGATCTTAGCCATGATGGTTTTCCTTTGTAGTGAGCGATTAACTAGTGTGCTATTGATTTACAGCTTCCCGGGCGAATTGTGCTGCCCATGTGCACACTATAGATAGTGTGCGATTCAATTGCAAGCTATTTTTCTAGAATTTTTCGCTCAACAGTTGCTGGATCTTGGCTTCCGTCTGTTCGTACCGGCCTTCACCGAAGTGGGTGTACACCACTTGGCCATTTTTGTTGACAAGATAGAAAGCCGGCCAATAGCGGTTGTCGTACGCTTTCCAGGTCTCGTAGCGGTTGTCCTGGGCCACTGGATAGCGGATGTCGAAGCGCTTGATGGCGGCGCGCACATTCTCCGTCTTGCGCTCGAAGCCGAATTCCGGGGTGTGCACGCCCACCACCACCAGCCCCTTGTCCTTGTACTTGTCGTACCACTTCACGACATGCGGCAGGGTGTTGATGCAGTTGATGCAGTCATAGGTCCAGAAATCGACCAGCACAACCTTGCCGCGCAGCTGCTTCATAGTCAGCGGTTCGCTGTTCAGCCATTGGTTGATGCCGGTGAACTCGGGGGCGGTGGCCGGCGCGGCCGAAACCGCGCTGGCGCCGGCGAGCATCGCCGCGGCAGTGAGGAATTTGAGGTAATGGGGCATGGTTACAGTCCTTTCAGGGTTGGCAGGTGTTGGGCGGCCCAGGCGTAAGCCAGGGTGTCGTATTGCAGGTAGATCGCGGCGGCGGTGACCAGCACCAGCACGCCAAAGACTTGTTGCAGGCGCTGGGCATGGCGCGCCACGGAGCGCACACGCTGGGTGGCGTACTGGCCGCCATAGATAATTCCCAGCATGGGCACGGCCGCGCCCAGGGCATATAGCGTCAGCAGCAGGGCGGACCAGGCCGGATCCTGTGCCTTCACGACCAGCACCAGGATCGAAGCGAGTACCGGGCCGGCGCACGGGGTCCATACGGCGCCCAGGGAGACGCCAAGCAGGAAGGCGCTGCCGTTGCCATCATCGGAGGTGGCGGGCGCTGCGCTGCGGCCCGGCAGGCGCGCCATCAGCCATTCGTATGGCGCAGGCCAGACGCGGAACAGGCCGGACAGCGCAAGCAGGGCCAGCGCGGTATTGCGCAAGACTTCCTGCGCCACCTCGATGACCGCCGATACGGCGCCCAGCAGCATGGCGAAGCTGGCAAAGCTCAGTACAAAGCCGGCCACGATCAGCAACGGGCGGCGGTGGTTGCGCTGGTTGACGCCGGAGCCCAGCAGGATGGGCAGCATCGGCAGCACGCAGGGCGAGGCGATGGTCAGCAGGCCTGCCAGGAAGGCCAGCGGTGTGTCGAGCGGGTTGATCATGGTGGGCTCCGTGTTCTGGTATGACGCTATTGGACCAATTCCAGGTATCTGGCATATGTCACGCGAGGGGGCCGAGTGCAATGTTTTGTGTATTGCCCAAGCCTGTACACACTGGGATACAAATCTGGTACCGGCATTGGTTATCATGGGCTCATGGAAAACACTGACCACATCCTTATCGTCGACGATGACCGCGATATCCGCGAGCTGATCGGAGCCTATTTGCAGAAGAATGGCCTGCGCGCCTCGCTGGCCGCGAATGGCCGCCAGATGCGCAGCATCGTCGAAGACGACACGCCCGACCTGATCGTGCTGGACCTGATGCTGCCCGGCGAAGATGGCCTGGCCCTGTGCCGCGACCTGCGCGCCGGCAAGCACAAGGCGATCCCGGTGCTGATGCTCACCGCCCGCAACGACGAAACGGACCGCATCATCGGCCTGGAAATGGGTGCCGACGACTACCTGCCCAAGCCCTTCGCCGTGCGCGAGCTGCTGGCGCGTATCAACGCAGTGCTGCGCCGCACGCGCATGCTGCCGCCGAATATGCAGGTCAATGAGAGTGTGCCGATGCTGGCCTTTGGCGACTGGCGCCTGGACACCGTGGCGCGCCACCTGCTGGACGCCGACGGCACGCAGGTTGCGCTGAGCGGCGCGGAATACCGCCTGCTGCGCGTCTTCCTCGACCATCCGCAGCGCGTGCTGACGCGCGACCAGCTGCTGAACCTGACGCAAGGCCGCAATGCCGACCAGTTCGACCGTTCGATCGACCTGCTGGTCAGCCGGGTGCGCCAGCGCCTGCGCGACACGGCACGTGAGCCGCGCTATATCAAGACCTTGCGCAGCGAGGGCTATGTCTTCTCTGCAGCGGTGACGCTGGCAGCGGGCGAGCCATGATGCGCCTGCGTTGGCCGCGCAGCCTGTTTGCGCGTTTGGCGCTGTTGCTCTGCTTGGGCGTGGCGGTGGCGCAGGGGCTGTCGTTCTGGCTCACCATGCGTGAGCGGAATGAGGCGACCAATAACCTGATGATGGGTTATATCGAGCGCGAGGTTGCCACCTCGGTAGCCTTGCTCGACGCCTTGCCTGCGGCGCAGCGCGCGGAGTGGCTGCCGCGCCTGGCGCGCCGCAGCTATGAGTTCAGGCTCGAGGCGTGCGATGAGTCGCTGCCGCATCTGGACAAGCTGCAGGCCAATGCCGTGCGTTCGTTCGAAGAGGGTGTGGGCAAACAGTACAAGCTGACCGTGCACCAGATTCGCGGCGCGACGGAGCGCTACCAGGTGCACCTGGAACTGAGTGATGGCATGCCGCTGACGATCGACTTCCGGCCGATGCGCAGCGTGCCGATGTCGCCCTGGTTTGGCGCGCTGATGGCGGCGCAGCTGGCGGTCTTTGCCTTGTGCTGCTGGCTGGCGGTGCGCTTGGCGACGCGGCCTTTGCAGCAGCTGGCGCTGGCGGCCGATGCGCTGGGGCCGGATATGCAGGGCGCCCACCTGCCCGAGAACGGGCCTTCCGAGGTGGCGCGTGCTGCGCGCGCCTTCAACGCCATGCAGCAGCGCATTGCCGGCTATATGGCGGAACGCATACAGATCCTCGCTTCGATCTCCCACGATTTGCAGACGCCGATTACCCGCATGCGTTTGCGCGTCGATATGATGGATGATGAGGATCAGCAGGCCAAGCTGCGCCAGGACCTGATCTCCATGGAGCAGCTGGTGAAGGAAGGCGTGGCCTATGCGCGCACGCTGCACGGCACCAGCGAGGCGCCGACACGCATCGACCCTGATGCGCTGTTGGACAGCATGGTGCACGACTACACAGACGCCGGCCAGCAGGTCACTTTGCATGGCGCAGTTGGCCATGCGATGGAGCTGCGCCCGCAGGCCCTGCGCCGCGTGCTGGGCAACCTGATCGACAATGCGCTCAAGTTCGGTGGCAGTGCGGAGGTGCACGTGGCGCCGGCGGAGCGTCCCGGCACTGGCGTCGTGATCAGCGTGCTGGATCGCGGACCTGGCATCCCCCAGGAATCGCTGCAAGCCGTGTTCGAGCCTTTCGTGCGGCTGGAGTCCTCACGCAGCCGCGAGACCGGCGGCACCGGGCTGGGCCTGGCGATTGCGCGCCAGCTGGCGACCGCGATGGGCGGCTCGTTGACGCTGCACCAGCGCGAGGGCGGTGGCCTGGAAGCGCGCTTGACGCTGCCCTAGTCCACTGCGCAGTCGAAGCCTTCCAGCACATTGACGATCAGCGGGCCACCGCTTTCGAACATGAAAGCAGTCGGCAGTCCAAGCCACGACAACCGCTCGCCAGCGCGCAGGAAGTCGCCGGCCTGCAGGCCGAAGCCATCGCCCATCACCACCACCAGCGCCTCGGCGCGGAACATGTTCACACGCAGGCAAGCAGTTTCCAGTGCCGCGAACCAATCGGCCGCCGTGGCGTCTGGCGCCAGGGGCAGGTTGACGTTGTAGCCCACGCCGGCGCCGCCGCCGGTTTCGTCGGCATGGCCGGAGAACCACGGGAAGGCATGGCGCGGATCGGCGTGGATCGACACGCACAGCACGTCCGGGCGCTCATAGAAGATGCCCTGGGTGCCATTGCCATGGTGGTAGTCCAGATCGAGGATGGCGACGCGCGACAGGCCGTCGTCCAGCAAATGCTGCGCCGCCAGCGCAGCGTTATTCAGGTAGCAGCCGCCCCCGCAGAAATCCGCGCCGGCCATATGGCCGCCCGGCTGCGTCAGCGCAAAGCTGGCGCGCTCGCCGACTCGCAGCGCATGCGCCGCATTGACGGCGCAATCGGCGCCCGTTTTTGCGGCGGTCCAGGTGCTGGCGGTGATAGGCGTGACAGCATCCATCGAATACAGGCCGAGGCGTGCTGCAAAGCTGGCCGGTTCGATGTCGGTACGGAAGCTGCGGATTGGCCATTGCGTTGCCGCGGCAGGGCGCGCCGCATTGCCCGGCGCAGCGGCGACCCACTCGGCCCAGGCCGTACGCAGGAAATTCAGGTAGCGCGGCGCGTGGGTACGCTCCAGCGCCATCAGCGGCACGCCATGCGGCGTGACGATCTGTCCCAGGCCGCGCCGCCCAAGCTCGGACAGCACCGGCTGCACCCGGGATGCATCGCTATGCTGTTCGTTATAGAAAGTGAGCAAGGGTCAGGTGCAGTGGTTCGGGCACAGGTTGCTGGCGCGGTAGGCTGCGACGTAATCGTCGAAGCTGCCGGTCTGGGTGCGTTCCAGCTCTTCCTGCTCCGCGATCGACACGCGCGCCATCTCGGTAAAGCGCGCCACATCCTCCGCGCTTGGCGGATGGCTGCGGAAATAGGCCGCGTGTTTTTCGCTCTGGTGCAGGCCGAAGGCCGTGAACGATTTGCCGTTGTTGCGCAATGCCTGCAGCACGCGGGCCGAAGGAGTGGTCTCCGGATCGTGCAGCTTGGCCGCCTGCGCTTCCAGCGCCGCCATGTGTTCGCGGCCGCCATGTTCGCGGTCCAGCAGCTCCGCTACCGGCTTGAAGCGCTCAAGCAGGTCCAGGCCCCACTGCTTCAGCGTGACTTCCTCGCCATCGCGGTTCAGGGTTAGGCCCGGACGGCGGCCTTCCTTCACGGTGCGGGCGAAATTACGCGCCAGCAGTTCGCCATGTTCCGGCGTGATCAGCGGGCTTTCTTCCAGTGCGCTGAACAGCAGGAACACATCGAGGAAGCGGCCGGTCTGCACATTGATGCCGACCGGTTCGAACGGGTCCACATCCATGCAGCGTACTTCGATGTACTGCACGCCGCGGTTGCACAGCGCCTGGATCGGACGCTCGCCGGTGTTGATCACGCGCTTCGGACGGATGGTCGAGTAATACTCGTTCTCGATCTGGATCACGTTGGTGGACAGCTGCACCCACTCGCCATTCACCTTGGTGCCGATCTTCGCATACGGCTCGTAGGCCTGGTTGACCGCCTTGGTCAGCGTGGCCACATAGGAATCCAGGCTGTTCTCGTGCGGGTGCAGGCCGGATTGCGCCTCGTTCTGGTAACCCAGGTCGCTCATGCGCAGGCTGGTCGCATACGGCAGGTAGAGCGTATCGCCCGACAGCTTTTCCAGCTTGTGCGGGCGGCCGCGCAGGAAGCCCTCCGCCAGCGCCGGCGAGGCGCCGAACAGGTACATCAGCAGCCAGCTGTAGCGGCGGAAGTTGCGGATGGTGGCCAGGTAGGCTTCCGACTGGTAGGCCTTGGGCGTGATGTGGGTTGCGCCCTCGTTCTCGGCCAGGATACGCCACAGGCGCTCGTCCAGCGAGTAGTTGTAGTGGATGCCCGCGATGCACTGCATCGCCTTGCCATAGCGCAGGGCCAGGCCGCGGCGGTACACGTGCTTCAGCATGCCCAGGTTGGACTTGCCGTACCAGGCGATCTCGATGTCCTTTTCGGCCGGCAGCTCGCAGGGCATGGACTGGCTCCAGATCAGTTCATTGCCAAGCTTGGTGTAGCTGAAACGGTGGATCGCATCCAGCTTCTCCAGCGTGACGGCGATATCGTGTTCGGCCGGGGTGATGAACTCCAGCAGGGTCTCCGCATAATCGGTGGTGATGTGCGGGTGGGTCAGGGCGGAGCCCAGGGGCAGCGGATGCGGCGTATGCGCCAGGTGGCCATCGGGCTGCACGCGCAGGGTCTCTCGCTCGATGCCGCGCAGGCCGCCGCCCAGCACCGCACGGTGCTTATCGTCGGCCAGCAAGGCCAGGCGGCGCGTCAATAGATTGGACAATTTGCTCTTCCTTTCCGCTGCAGCAAATCAAGATTGGTGCGAGATTAACCGAAAACCGAAAAGCGCGTGCGAAGGCCCCCAAAACCGGGCTGGAAGCCGCATTTTACCGTGCCCTGCCGCCGCTAACCCGTTCGATGCCAGGCAGATCCTGCCAGCTTTGTACATCAGTGTAACCCGCTGATGACAGCAGCCCGCGGACGGCTGCCGCCTGGTCGTAGCCATGCTCCATCAGCAACCAGCTGCCGGGCGCCAAACGGCCCGGCGCGCCGGCGATGATGGTGCGCAGGGCGTTCAGGCCATCGGCAAAGTCGGTCAGTGCGCCGCTTGGCTCGAAGCGCAGGTCACCCTCGGACAGATGGCGGTCGCCGTCCGCGATATAGGGCGGGTTGGAAACGATCAGGTCGAATTGCTCGCCCGCTACGGCGCCATACCAGTCGCTGTGCAGGAAGCGCACGCGCGCGCCGTTGCGCAGGGCGTTGCGGCTGGCCACGGCCAGGGCCTCCTGGCTGACGTCGAGGGCGGTCACTTCCGCATCGGGGCGGCTGTGGGCGATGGCGACGGCAATGGCTCCGCTGCCGGTGCCCATGTCCAGCACCTTTCCGCGCGGCGGCAGGCGTTCCAGCGCCAGTTCCACCAGCAGTTCGGTATCGGGGCGCGGGATCAGCACCGCCGGGGTGGTTTCGAACTCGAGGCCAAAGAATTCGCGCTGGCCGACGATATAAGCCACCGGCTCGCCATCTGCGCGGCGTTGCAGCAGGGCCGCGACACGCGCCGCTTCGTCCGCCTCCAGCGCCCGCTCCGATTGCGTAATCAGGGCCGTACGGCTGATGCCCAGCGCGTGGCACACCAGGATGCGCTGGTCGACCGGATCCATCAAGGGCGCACGTTGCAGCGCCCCCAGCGTGGTGCCGGCCGCGATCACGATGCTCATGCGCGCTTACGCAGCACCACCCAGGCGGTACCGATGGCCAGGATAGTGAACCAGATGAAGGACCAGACCGGAATTTGCAGCCCCATGAATTTTTCCGTCGCATCCTGGCACAGGCCTTCAGCGTAGAACAGCCAAGGCAGGTATTCGGATGTAGGGATTTTATTCAGGGCGGTTTCCATCGGATCGATGCCGCAGGACAGGCCAGGATGCGCCAGCACCCACAGCTGCTTGCCCGCCACGCCAAGGCCGCCCAATGCCGCCAGCAAGCCCACACCCGCCGCCGCCTTCGGCTTGGAGCTGAAAGCGCCCACCAACGCCGCGATACCCAAGGCGATGAACAAATAGCGCTGGATCACGCACAGCGGACAAGGCATCAGGAACAGCACATGCTGCAGATACATCGCGGCACCGATCATGCCAAAGCTCACCAAGGCGATTGCCAGCAAAACGTTACGGTTGCTCATCGTCATAAACTTAACAGTTAGAAATTCGGCCAATTCTCGCACAAAGCCCCCGCGCGATCCTTAATCTGGCATTACAGCCCAGCCCGTGTCCACCTTGGGGTCAGGCTCTTTAGTGGACACGGGCTCAGCTTTCGCACGCATGTGCTCGTGTCTACCAAAGAGCCTGACCCCAAGGTGGACACGGGCTCGGCCTTAGTCGCCGAGGGCGGCGAGCTGCTCGGCTTGGTGTTCGGTGGTCAGGGCGGTGGTCAGTTCGTTCAGGTCGCCGTCCATGATCATGTCCAGCTTGTACAGTGTCAGGTTGATGCGGTGGTCGGTCATGCGGCCCTGCGGGAAGTTGTAGGTCCGGATGCGCTCGCTGCGGTCGCCGGAACCAATCAGGCTCTTGCGGGTGGCCGCTTCCTTCGATTGCTGTTCGCGCAGCTGCACGTCCTTGATGCGCGCGGCCAGCACCTTCATGGCCGAGGCCTTGTTCTTGTGCTGGGAACGGTCGTCCTGGCATTCCACCACGATGCCGGACGGCAGGTGGGTGATGCGCACCGCCGAATCGGTCTTGTTGATGTGCTGGCCACCGGCGCCCGAGGCGCGGAAGGTGTCAATGCGCAGGTCGGCCGGGTTGATGTGCACGTCCTCCACCTCGTCCGCTTCCGGCATCACCGCTACCGTGCAGGCGGAGGTGTGGATGCGGCCTTGGGTTTCGGTGGCCGGCACGCGCTGCACGCGGTGGCCGCCGGATTCGAATTTAAGCTTGGAGTAGGCGCCATTGCCGATAATGCGGGCAATCACCTCGCGGTAGCCGCCCAGGTCACTTTCCGAAGCCGATACGATTTCCACCTGCCAGCGCGAGCGTTCGGCAAAGCGGGTGTACATGCGCAGCAGGTCACCCGCGAACAGGGCCGATTCGTCGCCGCCGGTACCGGCTCGGATTTCCAGGAAGATGTTGCGTTCGTCGTTTTCATCCTTCGGCAGAAGCATCTTCTGCAGGTCCAGCTCGAGACCGCCCAGGCGCGCCTTGCCCGCTTCGATTTCTTCCTGCGCGAACTCCTTCATATCCGGGTCGGACAGCATGGCTTGCGCGTCGTCGATATCGCCCAGCACCTGCAGGTAATCCTTGTACAGCGCCACCAACGGCTGCAGCTCGCTGTGCTCGCGCGTCATCTTGCGGTAGCTGTCCATATTCGACGTCGCGCCTTCGGACATCAGCAGTTCGTCCAGTTCGACCAGGCGGTTTGCCAGTTGGTCCAGCTTGGCCAGCATTGAAGGTTTCATAGAATCCTGTTTTCGATGAGGGTGCAGCCGCGCAAATGGCGGCACGAAGAAGGCAGGGGAGGCCGCTAACGGCGGCCGCGGAACAATTGTGGCAGCAGCTCGGCCAGCTGGGCGCGCTCGTCGCCCTGGGCGCGGTGCAGCGCTTGCTGCGGGCCGTGCATGAACTTGGCGGTCAGGCCGCGCGACAGCGCTTCCAGCACCGCATCCACCGATTCGCCTTTGGCGAGCAGCTTGCGTGCCCGTTCCAATTCCAGCAGGCGGATGGTCTCGCTGTTTTCCTGCAGGCCCTGGATCACCGGCACCACGGCGCGGTCGTCGATCCAGTGCATGAACGATTGCACGCGGGTCTCAATAATCGCTTCGGCCTGGGCCACGGCGGCCTGGCGGTTTTCCATGCCGGTTTGCACCACCTTGCCCAGGTCATCCACCGTGTACAGGAAGACGTCGTTCAGGCGGCCGACTTCGGCCTCGATATCGCGCGGCACGGCCAGGTCGACCATGAACATCGGCTTGTGGCGGCGCGCCTTGATCGCGCGCTCCACCATGCCCAGCCCGATCAGCGGCAGCGAGGAGGCGGTGCAGGAAATGACGATATCGTATTGCTGCAGCTGGTTGCCCAGGTCGGCCAGGCGCATGGCCTTGCCGTTGAAGCGGTGCGCCAGCGCTTCGCCGCGTTCCATGGTGCGGTTGGCCACGGTGATCGACTTCGGGTTCTGCGCCGCAAAGTGGGTGGCGCACAGCTCGATCATCTCGCCAGCGCCGATGAACAGCACGTTCTGCTCGGAGACCTTGTCGAAGATGCGCTGCGACAGGCGCACGGCGGCCGCCGCCATCGATACGCTGTGGGCGCCGATTTCGGTGGTGCTGCGCACTTCCTTGGCGACCGAGAAGCTGCGCTGGAACAGCTGGTGCAGGTAGGTGCCCAGGCCGCCCGCTTCGTCGGCGGTGCGGATGGCGTCCTTGATCTGGCCCAGGATCTGGGTCTCGCCCAGCACCATCGAATCCAGGCCGGAGGCCACGCGGAAGGTATGGCGCACGGCATCGTGCTGCGGCAGCATGTACAGGTGCGGGCGCAGCTCGGAATAGTTCAGCTTGTGGAAGTCGGCCAGGAACTGCGCGCCGGCGTCGAGCGGGTGGGCGGCATTGCTGGCCGCATACAGCTCGGTTCGGTTGCAGGTGGACAGGATGGCCGCCTCGTCGCCGCCTTGCGAATCGGCGCGCGCGAACCAGTTGCGCGCTGCCGCCACCGCCGTGCCCAGCTGCTCAGGCGCGAACGCCAGCCGTTCGCGCAAGGCGACCGGTGCAGTGGTGTGATTGAGTCCGACGGCGAGGAGTTGCATGCCGCCATTATACCTTGATGTCGCTAGGGGCTTAGGACCCCAGCTTTTCCAGGCGGTAGCCGTAACTGTAGACCGGCACCAGGCGGAACCCGTTTTCTGGCTTCAATTGCAACTTGTTGCGGACGCGGGAAACGTGGGTGTCCATCGTGCGGGATGGGACGTCGGTTTCGCGGATCCACACGGCCTCGTGGATGTAGGCGCGCGACAAGGGGCGGCCAATGTTGCGGAAAAACAGCAAGGCCAGGTAGAACTCTTTGTGGGTGACGTCCAGTACCTGGCCATCCATCAGCAGGCGGCCCGGGCGGGTTTCAAACACGTATTGGCCAAATTGCAACTGCTCGGCGCCGTTTTGGCTTGGGTAGGCCAGGCGCAGCTGGGCTTGCACGCGCGCAACCAGCTCGGCACGGCGCAGCGGTTTCACCAGGTAGTCTTCGGCGCCGGCAGCCAGGCCGGCCACGATATCGTCTTCGCCGGAACTTGTGGTCAGGAACAGCACTGGGCCGTTCTCAGGCAGCTTCTCGCGCACCTTGCGAACCAGTTCGCCCGGCTCCATATCGGCTACCTGCCAGTCAAGGATCAGCATGTCGTAGCTGTCTTTGCGCAGGTTAACGAGCAAGTCCTTGGCCGACTGGAAGCCGTGGCAGGCGTGACCAGCCGAGGTCAATACCTGGCAGATCAAGTCTGCCTGGCTGCGGTCAGCATCAAGGACAACGATTCTCATGGTTCTTTACAGCAAAATGTTAAGAAGCAGTCACACGAATATAACAGAGATTTACAAGAAATAGTTACCAATTTGATTATTTATTGCCGCATGGTACTACTCTTTAGTTGCCGTGCGAGGCTGTCTCTCAATCACACGGTACACTGCTTGGGCGGCTAGCACAATGGATTAGATGATGTTTTGCAAGTCGGAAAAGGGGCAAAAACCATGAAAAACGACTGGACTGTAATGCCGGCGAGCGAGGCGGATATTGCTGAAGTACGGGAGCGTTGCCGCCGTCTGGTGCGGCGCCGGGCTGCGGTTTCGGCCGGCGTGGCGGCGGTGCCGATCCCGGGTATCGACGTGGTTTCGGACCTGCGGCTGTTCACCCAGCTCATCGATGATGTGAACCATGAATTCGGCTTGTCGCCGGCGCAAATCGACCGGATGCAGCCGAAATTGAAGCTCATCGCCTACGAGGCGGTGATCAGCCTGGGCGGGATGCTGGTGGGGAAGGTGGTGACGCGCGAACTGGTCGGGACGGTGCTGAAACGCAGTGCGGGCAAGCTGGCGGCGAAGCAGGCGGGCAAGCTGGTGCCTATCGCTGGTCAAATTGCTTCAGCGACTATTGGTTTCTTTGCCTTTCGGCAGATTGGGTACCAGCATGTGGAGGCGTGTGCCAATGTGGCACGGCAGGTGGTGGCTGGCGCCCAGAACCGGTAAACCTGGGTCAGACCCTTGGGTCAGACCCAGGTTTACCGGGTTTAAGCGTCCGGCAAAACGACGTTCACGTCCAGAACCTCCAGGTTGCCCTGGCGGTCCAGCGAGATCTTGATATCGTCCGCCGACACCTTGGTGTACTTCGAAATCACATCAATCAGTTCTTTATGCAGCGCCGGCAGGAAATCCGGGCCCGCGCGGCCGTTACGCTCGCGGGCGATGATGATCTGCAGGCGCTCCTTGGCCGCACTCGCCGTTTTTGGCTTGTTCTGGAACAGGAAAGAGAGCAGCGCCATTATTTAGCTCCAAAGATACGCTTCAGGAAACCAGGCTTCTCGTAGTCCGTAAACTTCAGCTCAATTTCCTCGCCCAGGAAGCGCGCCACCACATCGGTGTAGGCCTCGGCCACGTCGGTGCCCTTGAAATGGATCGCCGGGTTGCCCTGGTTGGACGCGTGCAGCACCTGTTCCGATTCCGGAATGATGCCGATCAGCGGGATGCGCAGGATTTCCTGCACGTCGCCGTAGGACAGCATTTCGCCCGCTTCCACGCGTTTCGGCGAGTAGCGGGTGATCAGCAGGTGTTCCTTGACCGGCTCGCCGCCCGACAGCGCGCGGCGCGACTTGGCCTGGATGATGCCCAGGATGCGGTCGGAGTCACGCACCGACGATACTTCCGGGTTGGTCACGATCAGGGCTTCGTCGGCGAAGGTCAGCGCCATCAGGGCGCCGTGCTCGATACCGGCTGGCGAGTCGCAGATAATGAAATCGAATTCCATCTTGATCAGCTCGGCCAGTACGGCTTCCACGCCGTCTTCGGTCAGCGCATCCTTGTCGCGGGTCTGGGACGCCGGCAGGATGTACAGGTTGTCGCAGTGCTTGTCCTTGATCAGGGCCTGGTTCAGGGTGGCTTCCTTGTTCACCACGTTGATCAGGTCATACACAACGCGTCGTTCGCAACCCATGATCAGGTCCAGGTTGCGCAGGCCGACGTCAAAGTCGATGACGACGGTTTTGTGGCCGCGCAGGGCGAGGCCGGTGGAGAAGCTGGCGCTGGAAGTCGTTTTGCCGACACCGCCCTTGCCGGACGTAACTACAATAATTCGTGCCACAAAGAATCCTTTACTGAACTTAATTATTTTGCGGAATTGACAGATTGTATATCCAGTCTGTCGCCATTCAGCCGGATTTGTGTCGGCTG
The DNA here is from genome assembly GCF_038440195.1 of Pseudoduganella sp. OTU4001. Classification (NCBI taxonomy): domain Bacteria; kingdom Pseudomonadati; phylum Pseudomonadota; class Betaproteobacteria; order Burkholderiales; family Oxalobacteraceae; genus Pseudoduganella; species Pseudoduganella sp. OTU4001. Next base: position 195,794 of record NZ_JASATG010000005.1, read on the forward strand.
GCGTGCGTGCGCAGCCGGGAATCCGTCTTCAAACGTGCTGTAAACACCCGCGATCGAGACCAGTTCCGGGCTCATCGACAGAGCGAAAATGCGGGCATTGGTGTCGCCGGAGGCGCCCGCCAGGGCACGGCCGTTCAAAGTGTTGTAAACGTGAATACTGCCATCCGCGATGATCTCGGCGCCGTTGTTCACGACGGCCATCACGATCAGGTCGCCGCCGCGCGCGTAAATGCGCTGGCCGGCGCGGACCGGGGTATCGATGATCATGGTTCCGCTGAAAGCTGGTGCCGCTGGCGCCGCCGCTTGGACAGGTGCCGGGGCCGGCGCGGGGGCCGGTGCAGGCGCTGCTTGCACTGGCGCGGCGGCTGGCGCTTCGTCGCGCTTGCCGCTGTCCAGTTGCAGGCCGTGTTGCTGGATTTCTTCCACCATGTCCGGCGTGGCGTTGCGCACGGCCACCGGATTCAGGCGGTATTTTTTGAGGAGGGCGATGGTGGCCGCCCAGTCGATGCGTTCGCAGCCCGGCGCCAGATCGCCCACATCGATGACCGCCAGGTCGCCTTCGAAGAAGTCCGGCACCCCGCCAGTCATTTCGTGCATGGCGGCGTCGAGGGCCTGCAGGTCGCTGGTGTACATGATGGCGGACACCGCAACGACGGTGGAAATCTTGATTTCGATAGGCTTTTGGAACGTGCTCTTCGGCATAACAATCGCAAGGTAAACGGGCTCAGCCCAGGCTGCGTGCATTGTACTTTGCTAAACGTTGCTTGGGGAAGCGAACCCTGCATTTATGCGGCCTCGGCGGCTGCTGACCGGGAAAATTGCTGTGATAAAATTACTAAAAATGCAACCATGAGGAGGCGGTGATGCCAAGAACTTTGGTCAATTCGGATCTTTTCCCGCCAATCGGGCCATACAGCCACGCTGTCAAGGCTGGCGGGCAAGTGTTCGTCGCCGCAACGCCGGGTGTCGATCCCGCTACGGGCCAGCTTGCCGGGCCGGACGCTTATACCCAAACACGTCAGACCCTGAAGAATATTGCGGCTATGCTGGCCTCTGCGGATGCGAGCCTGCAGGATGTGGTGCATATGCAGGTCAACCTGGTGGATGTTGCCGACTTTGCGGAAATGAACCGCGCTTATGCCGAGTTCTTTACCGAACCATATCCTGCGCGGAGCGTGATTGGCGTGGCAGCCCTGCCGAAGCCGGGCGCGGTCCTCACGATCAATGCCATCGCGGTGCTGGGCGGCAGCTGATTATGGCCGCGGTTGAACTGGTACAACTGGCTTACGAGGACTTGCGCGGACTGGCCGACTCGGCACCTGCTGCCCACTTGGTTGGTGCGGCGGAAGGCGCAATGCCACCGCCGCACGTTGCCGCGCGTGCGCTGGCCCAAATAGATGCCGGCGTGCCGGCATTCTGGAGTGCGCCATTCCTGATGGTTGATAAGGCCAACGGAGCAGTGCTTGGCGGCTGCACCTTTAAAGGACTGCCGTCCTGCGGCGAAGTGGGGATTGCTTATGGTGTCGCGATGACCGCGCGCGGCCGCGGTATCGCAACGGAGGCGGTACGGCAGCTTCTGGTGCTGGCAGGGCGGGAGGGCGTGCGGACAGTAATTGCAGAGATCCTCCCCGCGAACATCGCCTCATCCAAGCTGGTAACTCGCCTCGGGTTTGCCCAAGGCGAGTCATTTGTCGATTCCGACGGCGAAACTGTCGTGCGGTGGACCTATTCCATCGGCTAATACAGGCCAAAAAGCCGACCAAACATGCCTGCGAGCATGATCGTCAGGCCAACCATCCACCTCGTCATTACAGCAAGTTCCTTGCGTTGTTCGGCGAAGCCCCTATCCATATGCTCACGCAAGGATTCGATTGCACCATATAACCTGTCTATATCCTTTTGCATGCCGGTCACCTCAGTCTCCACTTTAGCAATCCGCTCGCGATCATCCATATGGCCTCCCATCGAATGGCTTAACTTTGCGCGCATTCGATTGGAGGGACTTTGAGCTTGGACAGGGACAGTTCAGGAAAGTTCCATCTCTTTTCGAAGCTGGCGGGCAGCGGTGATCATGTTTTGCAGGGCTGCGGTGGTTTCGGGCCAGGCGCGGGTTTTCAGGCCGCAGTCGGGGTTGACCCATAGCTGGGCGGGCGGTACGACCTTGGCGGCCTTGCGCAGCAGCGCGGCCATCTCTTCGCTGCCAGGCACCCGTGGGGAATGGATGTCGTACACGCCGGGGCCGATCTCGTTCGGGTAACGGAAGCGCGCGAAGCCGCCCAGCAGCTCCATTGCCGAGCGGCTGGATTCGATCGTGATCACGTCGGCATCCAGCGCGGCAATTGCTGGCAGGATGTCGTTGAACTCGGCATAGCACATGTGGGTGTGGATCTGCGTGGCATCGCCTGCCACTGCGGCGCTCAAGCGGAAAGCCTTGGTGGCCCAGGCCAGGTAGGCATCCCAGCGGCTGCGGCGTAGCGGCAAGCCTTCGCGCAAAGCCGGTTCGTCGATCTGGATGATGCCGATGCCGGCCTGCTCCAGGTCGCGCACTTCTTCGCGGATGGCGGCGGCAATTTGCCAGGCGGTGGCATCGCGCGGCTGGTCGTCGCGCACGAACGACCATTGCAGGATGGTGACCGGGCCGGTCAGCATGCCTTTCACCGGCTTGGCGGTCAGGCTCTGCGCGTACTCCGCCCAGCCGACGGTCATCGGCTGCGGGCGCTGCACGTCGCCGTAAATGATGGGTGGTTTGACGCAGCGTGAACCATACGATTGCACCCAGCCGTTGGCCGTGAAGGCGAAACCATCGAGTTGCTCGCCAAAGTACTCCACCATGTCGTTGCGCTCGGCTTCGCCGTGTACCAGTACGTCGAGGCCCAGCACTTCCTGCTCGCGGATGGCGTGGGCGATCTCTTCGCGCATTGCTTGCTCGTAGACCGCCGCAGTCAGCTCGCCGCGCTTGAAGGCAGCGCGGGCGGCGCGGATGTGCGGCGTTTGCGGGAAGGAGCCGATGGTGGTGGTTGGGAAGGCGGGCAGCTTGAGGCGCGCTTGTTGCTGGCGCTGGCGGTCCGCGAACGGGGAGTGGCGGCGGTCGGGCGCCTTTTCAGCCGCCAGCGCGGCGACGCGCGCTCGGAGGCCGGCATTATGGACGAGTGGGCTGGTGCGGCGGCTGGCATGTGCGGCGCGTGCTGCAGCGAAGCCGCGTGCAGCTTGACCGGACACGCGCTCGTCGGCCGACAGTGCGGTCTTCAGCAGGGCCAGCTCGGCAAGTTTTTCTTCTGCGAAGGCGAGCCAGGAGCGCAGTTCGTTGTCCAGTGCCGGTTCGGCCGCCAGGCTGTAGGGCACATGCAGCAGCGAGCAAGAGGTGGATAGCCAGACCGCGCCACTGCGTTTAGCCAGCACGGGCATCAGGGTCGCGAGCGCGGCGTCGAGGTCGGTGCGCCAGATGTTGCGGCCGTCGACGATGCCGATCGACAGCACTTTATGCGCAGGGAGCCAGTCGGCCAAGCTGGTCAGCTCGCTGGCGGCGCGCACCGCGTCGACGTGCAGGCCAGCGACTGGCAGGCGGCAGGCCAGGCTGACGTTTTCTTCCAGCGGCGAGAAATAGGTGGCGAGCATCAGTTGCGTGCCGGACTGGCTGAGCAGCCAGTAAGCGGGTTCGAACGCGTTGCGCCACGCGTTCGGCAGGTCGAGTCCGAGAATCGGCTCGTCCAGCTGCACCCATTCGGCACCGGCGGCGCGCAACTGCACCAGCAGGCGGCTGTAGAGCGGGAGCAGCCGCTCTAGCAGATCCAGGCGCGCATCGTGGGCGCCGCCGGCAGCGGCGTCCGCGGTGGCGGCGCCCGCGTCGCGCACTTTGCCAAGCCATAAGAACGTTAGCGGGCCGAGCAAGGCGACCTTGACGGGATGGCCGGCCGCGCGCGCTTCCGCGACTTCGGCCAGCAACTGTTCGCTGTGCAGCGCGAACTCCGTACCTGCGCTGAATTCGGGTACCAGGTAGTGGTAATTGGTGTCGAACCACTTGGTCATCTCGAGCGCCGCACCATTTTGACCACATGCGCACGATTCATGTGCACCATCGCCGCGCGCCATGGCGAAATAGCGCGCCAGCGGCGTCTCCGAGCCGCGAAAACCGAAGCGCTCCGGCTCGCAGCCGAACAGCTGGATGTGGTTCGCGACATGGTCGTACAGGGCGAAATCACCGACAGTTACAAAGTCCAGGCCCTGCTGGCGCTGCATTTCCCAGTGCTGGGCACGGAGCTTGCTCCCAGTCTCAAGCAGGGACGATTCGGACAGCTCGCCGCGCCAAAAACGCTCAAGCGCGAACTTCAGTTCGCGTGCGGCGCCGATGCGGGGAAAACCAGGAATATGTGTTTGTACGAGTTTCATTATTGTCATGCTTACGAAATATTGGTGACGTACAGTTTGCGGCATGGCGGCATATAATAAAAACGAAACTTTTTGCGCATTAACTTGAAAAATATTCATACACATGCTCGAGATTCGTCATCTGCGCACGCTGTCGGCCCTGCGCTCTTCCGGTAGCCTGGTCAAGGCGGCCCAATTGCTGAACCTGACCCAGTCGGCCTTGTCGCATCAAATCAAATTGCTGGAAGATCGCTACGGATCGCCGCTGTTCGAGCGTAAATCCATGCCGATCGGCTTCACCGCCACCGGCGAACGGCTGCTGAAACTGGCCGATATGCTGTTACCGGAAGTCGAACGCGCCGAACGCGACGTGATCCGCCTGTCGCAAGGCGACACTGGCCAGCTGCGCGTCGCCCTCGAATGCCACACTTGCTTCGACTGGCTGATGCCAGTGATGGATGAATTCCGCACCCGCTGGCCGGACGTGGAGATCGACCTGGTGTCCGGCTTCCACAGCGAGCCCGCCGACCTGCTGCGCAATGGCGCTGCCGACCTGGTGATCGGCTCCGACTACAGCGCCGAGTACACGACGTTCCCGCTGTTCCGTTTTGAAATCCTGACCGTGATGGCGCAAAAGCACCGGCTTGCCGCGCAACGGCGCCTTGCGGCACAAGACTTTGCCGGCGAAACGCTGATCACCTATCCGGTACCGGAGCAGCGCATCGACCTGATCCGCGAAGTGCTGCGTCCCGCTGGTGTGGACTTCCAGCGCCGCACGGCGGAACTTACCGTCGCCATCCTGCAGCTGGTCGCCAGCCGGCGCGGTGTGGCTGCATTGCCCAACTGGGCCATCAAGAACTATGTCGACTACGACTACGTGGTCGCGCGCCCGGTGGGCGAAACCGGCTTGTGGAGCGATTTGTTCGTGTCCGTGCCGCCAGCCTTGCAGCACAAGGCCTATGTAACCGACTTCGTCAACGTGATACGCGAGCAGTGCGCCGGCGCACTGGACGGTATCAAGTTATTGTCGTGACATCGCTTTGGGAATTATGCAAAATGAAAGCAGCCTTGATGTTTATCAAACGTTTCTCACGAATCGCGTAATAACATGAGAAGTCTTGCGGTTTATCAGTCATCAATTTGAAGGAGCACGGCCATGGTCACGTTCAATGATGAATTCGCGCGCGCCACGCAAGCGGCCTTTGACGCACAATTTGCAAGCTTCGTCAGTCTTTGTGACTGGCAACGTGATACCGCATGGGCTTCACTGGCCGCCATGACCGCGGCATCCAACGAATTCCTGGCCATCCAGCATCCACAAGACCTGCTGCAAATGGCGACCGACCAGGGGATGCAAGTGCTCGACCGCGCCCAAGCCTTTGGACGGGAGGCAACAGATGTGGCTTTGAATAAGCCCCTGTTCCGGTAGGCCATTGTGGCCGCATTGCAGACAGTTAGCTAGAATGCATTGAAACATTTTCATACCACCCCCGGAGAAGCAGAATGGATGATGTAGTAATCGTTGCAGCAGGCCGAACCGCAGTAGGCAAGTTTGGCGGTTCCCTGGCCAAGATCCCGGCAGCAGAGCTGGGCGCGCATGTCATCAAGGGCTTGTTGGCCAAGACTGGCATTGATCCAAACCTGATCAGCGAAGTGATCATGGGCCAGGTACTGACCGCTGGCGTGGGACAGAACCCTGCCCGCCAGGCAGTCGTCAAAGCCGGCCTGCCACATGGCGTTCCGGGCTACACCATCAACAAGGTCTGCGGCAGCGGCCTGAAGGCCACCCACCTGGCGGCGCAAGCCATCAAGTGCGGCGACGCCAACATCATCATCGCCGGCGGCCAGGAAAACATGAGCGCCTCGCCGCACGTGCTGAACGGTTCGCGCGACGGCTTCCGCATGGGCGACGCCAAGATGGTCGACACCATGATCGTGGACGGCCTGTGGGACGTCTATAACCAGTACCACATGGGCATCACCGCCGAGAACGTCGCCAAGAAATACGATATCTCGCGCGCCCAGCAGGACGAGTTCGCCCTGCAGTCGCAGCTGAAAGCCGAAGCGGCCCAGAAGGAAGGCAAGTTCAAGGACGAGATCATCCCGCTGGAAATCGTGCAGAAGAAGGGCAGCATCCTGTTCGACCAGGACGAGTACGTCAAACCGGGCTCCACCCTGGACGCGCTGGCCGGCCTGCGCCCAGCCTTCGACAAGGCGGGTTCTGTCACCGCCGGCAATGCTTCCGGCCTGAACGATGGCGCTGCTGCCGTGATCATGATGTCCGCGTCGCAGGCCAAGCAGCTGGGCCTGACCCCGCTGGCACGCATCAAGGCCTACGCCTCCTCCGGCCTGGATCCAGCCTACATGGGCATGGGCCCGGTACCGGCATCGCAGCTGTGCCTGAAGAAGGCCGGCTGGTCGCCACAAGACCTGGACCTGATGGAAATCAATGAAGCATTCGCTGCGCAAGCCTGCGCCGTGAACAAGGAAATGGGCTGGGACACCAGCAAGATCAACGTCAATGGCGGCGCGATTGCGATTGGCCACCCGATCGGCGCTTCCGGCGCCCGTATCCTGGTGACCTTGCTGCATGAAATGGTCCGCCGTGACGCGAAGAAGGGCCTGGCCTCGCTGTGCATCGGCGGTGGCATGGGTGTAGCACTGGCAGTTGAGCGCGACTGAGCTTTCGTTTAAATAAAGAGGGGAACATAAATGGCACGAGTTGCATTAGTAACGGGCGGCATGGGTGGTCTGGGCGAAGCGATCTGCATCAAGATGAGCGCACTGGGCTACAAGGTGGTAACCACGTATTCCCCAAGTAATAAGACGCATGAATCGTGGCTGGCCACGATGAAGGACCAGGGCTATAACTTCGCAGCCTATCCTTGCGACGTGTCGGACTACGATTCGGCGCAGCAGTGCATCGCTGCGGTCGAGCGCGACATCGGCGTGGTGGATGTGCTGGTGAATAACGCCGGTATCACCCGCGACATGACCTTTAAGAAGATGGACAAGGTCAATTGGGATGCCGTGATGAAGACCAACCTGGATTCCGTGTTCAACATGACCAAGCCGGTCGCGGACAAGATGGTTGATCGCGGCTGGGGCCGCATCATCAACATCTCCTCGGTCAACGGCCAGAAGGGTGCGTTCGGCCAGACCAACTACTCGGCGGCCAAGGCCGGCGTGCACGGCTTCACCAAGGCGCTGGCGCTGGAAGTGGCGCGCAAGGGTGTCACCGTGAATACCATCTCGCCAGGCTATATCGGCACCAAGATGGTGATGGAGATCCCTAAGGACGTGCTGGATTCGAAAATCATCCCGCAAATCCCGATGGCGCGCCTGGGCAAGCCGGAAGAAGTGGCAGGCCTGGTGGCCTACCTGGCTTCCGACGAAGCGGCCTTCCTGACCGGCGCCAATATCGCGATCAACGGCGGCCAGCACATGTCCTGATCGCAGCAAAGAGCAACGCAACGCGAACGCCGTCCGGTCCCCGTACCGGCCGGCGTTTTTTCCATGGATGCCAAATGAAGAAATTGTTAGCTGTATCGCTGGCGCTGGCCGCAACCGCCTGCAGCCGCGACATCCCCAAGGACAAGCTGGTCGACATCCTCAACGAGCGCGCGCAGTTGGTGGCCCATATCGGGCAAGTCACCAAGGTCGACGTACTGAGCACCGCCAAGTCCGCAGCGGGCAACGGTGGCGAACGCTATAGCTGCGAAGTACGGCTGCTGCATGTGACCGGCAGGAAGGGCTCCACCTACGTCAGTTTCCTGCGCCGCGAAGCCCCGTCCACCACCGAATCCGCCCTGACCTGGGCCGACGACCGCCAGGCTGCCGCCGGCAAGATGGGAGAGCTGCTTTCCGAGCATTGCAACAGTTAATTGACCGCCGGCCCCACCTCGCATATCGTTCTGCTCAACAATAACCAACAGGAGACAACGATGGAAATGTGGGGAATGAATTACTGGGCAGTTTTGCTGGCGGCGGTATCGAGCTTCATGCTGGGCGGCCTGTGGTACTCGCCAGTCCTGTTCGGCAAGATGTGGAATGATGAAAATGGCGGCGTGAAGCAGGACGGCCACCCGGCCAAGGTATTCGGCATCGCCTTCCTGTTCTCGCTGCTGGCCGCCGTCACGTTCGCGCGCTGGATCGGCCCGGAAGCTTCGCTGGAATACGCCCTCAAGCACGGCCTCATGGCAGGCTTCGGCATGGCGGCAGCCTGCTTTGGCATCAACTACCAGTTCGCCCAGCGCAGCTTCAAGCTGTGGCTGATCGACGGCGGCTACCATACCGCCCAGTTCCTGGTGTTCGGCCTGATCCTGGGGCTCTGGCATTGATTGACGACCCCTCCGGCGGCTGGGAAGCCATCGCCAACGACTTCATTGCAGCCCGTTCCGATATCGGGCGCAATGTCGTGCGGCATTGGGCTAAAACGCTGCCCCGGGGCGGAGAGGTGGTGGACATCGGCTGCGGTGCGGGCGTACCGGTCGCCGCTACCCTTGCGGAAGAGGGCTTCAGCATCTTCGGCATCGACGCTTCCCCGACCTTGCTGGCAGCCTTCCGCCACCGCTTTCCTGATGCGCCAACCGCCTGCGAAACGGCCCAGGCCAGCTCCTTTTTCAATCGAACCTTTGACGCGGCCATTGCAGTCGGCCTCATCTTCCTTTTGCCGGCGGACGGGCAGCGACAGCTGATCGAACGCGTCGGCCGGGCCCTCAAGCCGGGTGGCCGTTTCCTGTTCAGCGCACCGCGCCAGGCCGCCGAGTGGATCGACCTCCAGACTGGCCGGCCCTCGCAGTCGCTGGGTGAGGCACAATATGGGCAATTGCTTGCCGCCGCCGGGATGCGCCTGGTGAATTCCTATCTCGACGAAGGCGAGAACTATTATTTCGAGGCCGAATCCTATGTACGCCCTGCCTGAACTTGATGAACAGACCCTGCTGCCCGGCGTCAAAGGCCTTCCGCTGCTGGAACCATTGCGCCAGCACATGGTCGGCGCCCAGCACTGGAACGTGCTGGCGGCCGATACCAGCCTGCCGGTGGCGGTGCTGAAGGCCTCTGCCTTGCAGCACAACCTGGCCTGGATGCGCGGCTTCTGCGAGCGCCACGGGGTGCTGCTGGCGCCGCACGGCAAGACCACCATGTGCCCGCAGCTGTTCGCGGCGCAGATCGAGAACGGGGCCTGGGGCATTACGCTGGCCACCATCCCGCAGGTGCAGATCGCGGTGCGCTTTGGCGTGCGGCGGGTGATCCTGGCCAATGAGCTGGTGGCGCCGGCCGATATCCGCGCCGTGCTGCACCTGATGCAGGAGGATCCCGGCTTCGAATTCTTCGCCCTGGCCGATTCGCTGCAAGGCGTGCAGCGCCTGTCGCAGGCGGTGCAGGCCTCCGGGCTGGAGCGGCCGTTGCCGCTGTTGGTAGAGCTGGGCATGCGGGGCAAGCGCGCCGGTTGCCGCGAACCGGAAGAGGTGATGGCGGTGGCGCGTGCGGTGGCCGCCGCGCCGGGCCTGCAGCTGGCCGGCATTGAAGGCTACGAAGGCCTGGCGTCGGATGTGGACACCGTCAACCTGTTCCTCGGCCGCATGGGGGAATTGCTGCAGGCCGCAGCGGGCGAGGGCCTGTTCGCTGGCGAGCAGGTGATCATCTCCGCTGGCGGTTCGTCGTACTTCGACCTGGTGGCGCGCGGCTTCAGTGGTCTGGCGGTGACGGGCAAGAAGGTGCTACCTGTCCTGCGCAGCGGCTGCTACCTGACCAACGACCATGGCCACTATTTCAACCAGATCGCCGAACTGGATGCGCGCGAAGGCAGCAAGGCCGGCGCGGGTTTGCGCCCGGCGCTGGAAGTCTGGACCACCGTGCTCTCGCGCCCGGAGCCAAACCTGGCCATCCTGTCCATGGGCAAGCGCGATGCCGGCTTCGACCTGGGCTTGCCGATGGCAATCGCGGCGCACCGTCCCGGCGGCGCGCCGCTGGCGCTGCCGGCCGGCGCCGTGATCGACAAAATGAACGACCAGCACGCCTATTTGCGCTGGCCGGAAGGCACGCAAGCCGACCTGCAGGTGGGCGACCTGGTAGGCTGCGGCATCTCCCATCCCTGCACCACCTTCGACAAATGGCCCGTGCTGCTGCTTGTGGATGACACGTACAACGTCCTGCAAGCCGTGAACACCTTCTTCTGAGCGGTTACAATCTTGGCTTCACGCACAGAGGATAACCATGCCTGACGCCTTGCCACACCTGTTCCCCCCGATCCAGCCCCGCAGCAGCGGCATGCTGGCGGTTGATGACATCCATACAATTTACTGGGAAGAGGTAGGCAACCCGAACGGCATCCCGGTGGTGTTCTTCCATGGCGGCCCCGGCGCCGGCATGTCGCCGCAGCACCGCCGCTTCTTCAACCCGGACCACTACCGCGTGATCCTGTTCGACCAGCGCGGCGCCGGCAAATCGACCCCGCTGGGCGAAGTGCGCAACAACACCACCCAGCTGCTGATCGAGGACATCGAGCGCCTGCGCACCCTGTTCGGCATCGAAAAATGGCTGGTATTCGGCGGCTCCTGGGGCTCCACGCTGGCGCTGGCCTATGGCCAGGCGCACCCGGAGCGCTGCCTGGGCTTCGTCCTGCGCGGCATCTTCCTCTGCACGCAGAAGGAAATCGACTGGTTCCTGGGCGGCTCCGAATGGTTCCACCCCGAGGTGTACGACGAATTCATCGCCCCCATCCCGCAAGAAGAGCGCGGCAACCTGCTGCAAGCCTACGTCAAACGCATCATGGACCCGAATCCGGACGTGCACTGGCCCGCCGTGCGCGCCTGGAGCAAATTCGAAGGCCGCCGCGTGTTCCTGCTGCCGCAGCCGGACGAACCGCCGTCGGACACCCTGGACCTGGGCGTCGGCCGCATGGAATCGCACTATATGGCCAACCTGGGCTTCTTCAGCGACAACCAGCTGCTGGCCAATGTGGATCGCATCGCCCATTTGCCGGCCGTGATCGTGCAGGGCCGCTATGACGTGATCTGCCCACCGGTATCGGCCTGGCGCCTGCAGCAAGCCTGGGGCGGCAACGCCGTCATGAAAATGATCCCGGATGCAGGCCACGGCGCCATGGAGCTGGGCATCAGCCGCGCCCTGGTCGGCGCCACCGAACAATTCCGACAGCAAGGACGCTTCGCATAATGAATCTCCAGCTTGGCGATATCGCCCACATCATCCAGCTCGCGATTGCCCCGGTGTTCATGCTGTCCACCGTCTGCACCAACCTGCTGGTGCTGCTGAACCGCCTGGCGCGCATCATCGACCGATCGCGCGTGCTGGAAGAGCGTTTGGATGTAGCCTATAACGACACTTACATCAACGAACTGGACGTGCTGTACCGCCGTTCGCACCTGATCAACGTTGCGATTGCGCTGGCCACGGCCTGCGGCCTGTTGGTCTGCCTGGTGGTGGCCCTGCTGTTCGTCGGCGACACCACCAACCTGCCGCTGGACAAATACATCGCCGGCCTGTTCATCGCCGCGATGATCTGCCTGATCGGCAATTTCGGCTACCTGCTGCGCGAAATCTTCATCGCCTCGACGTTTATGCGTGCCCACCGCCATGTGCGGCACATTGAAAGAAACCAGAACTAAGAAACATCATGCACGACTACAAACGTCCCCCTACGCTGCACCGCTACGGCCCGCGCAGCGAACTCGAACAAGCCCTGAAGGAAGGCCAGTTCGTGCTGCGCCCTGTGGGCAGCTTCCTGACCCTGAGCTTCTCGCAAGCCTGGAAACGTGAACTGTTCGACCATTTCGGCGCCGACAGCTGCCTGGTCATCCACAACACCGAAGAATTCGGCGAGCGCATCCACCGCGCCGTCCAGCGCACCCTGCCAAACTGGGCCGGTATCGATGGCGCCATGGAATACTTTGGCCGCTCCGCCCTGGGCGCGGCCTTCACCAAGACGCGTGAAGATGCAGTCGAGAAAGAATGGCAATTCGCCTGGCGTTCGATGCAGTCCAAGTCCAGCATGAACCCGGTGATGATCCGCATCGGCAGCCTGGAAAACTTCGCGGAAGTGCGCGACCGCGACCACTACACGGCTTAAGGGTTTTGCACGCCGCCGACCAGGCCGCGTGCCATCTCCGACTGTTTCGGCAGCGCCGGCTGGCGCTCCAGGTGGGCCAGCACCGCACCCATCATGCGCTCCACGTCGCCGCGGATGATGTTGGTGCCGAGGATGCCGGGTACATAGAAGTTCGGCATCAGGCGCCCGCTGTAGATCACGCGGGTGCCGCCGGTTTCCGGAATGGGAATCAATTCCCAGCGCGCCTCATAGTGCTTCATATCCCCCGAGACCAGGGCGATGTCGATCGAAGACATCGGCTGCTCCGTCGCGCGCACCACCAGGTGGATCGAGCGTGACATGAACAGGAAGCGCGCCGTACCAAATTGCTCAATAATGACTTCATTGCCATTGCGCGATAGCACCCGGCACGAAGCCATGTCCGGCACGAATTCCTCCATATTGTCGTAGGAGGTGAGGGTGCGCCACACCGTCGGCAGCGACGCATGCACCGAGCCGCTGGCGTTGACTTCATAGAGCTGAAGCGCGTCTGCCTTGACCCGGTGGACGGTCACTTCCAGCTTCGGAAGCTCCACCCGGGACGCCTGCCCTGCGCCAAACGCAGGCGCAGCAAAACCGAGGAACAGTACTAATAACAGTCGCTTCATGCTACCAGCGTAAGGGAACTGATGGCAGAATACAAGCGCCGCGCGCTTCCTTCGTTAGCCAGCGCACGTAACTCCCGCCATACCGCCATGACCACGAATTTCCCTCATCTCCTGTCCCCCCTGGACCTGGGTTTTACCACCCTGCGCAACCGCGTCATCATGGGTTCCATGCATACCGGCCTGGAAGACCGCTTCTACAACTATGACAAGCTGGCGGCCTTCTACCGCGAGCGCGCCAGGGGCGGCGTGGGCATGATCGTCACCGGCGGCATCTCGCCGAACCGCCAGGGCTGGCTGCTGCCGTTTGGCGGCACCATGAACTTTATAGGCGACGTTTTCAACCACCGCAAGGTGACCAGCGCCGTGCACGAAGAAGGCGGCAAGATCCTGATGCAGATCCTGCATGCGGGACGCTATGGCTACCAGCCCTTCGCCGTCTCGGCCTCCGACAAGAAATCGCCGATCTCGCCTTTCAAGCCGAAAGCGCTGACCGAAGGCGGCATCGAATCGACCATCAAGGCCTATGTGCGCGCCGCCAGGCTGGCGCAGAAGGCCGGCTATGACGGCGTGGAAGTGATGGGCAGCGAAGGCTACCTGCTGAACCAGTTCCTGTGCGCCCGCACCAACCTGCGCACCGACCGCTGGGGCGGCAGCATCGAAAACCGCATGCGCCTGCCGGTGGAAATCGTACGCCGCATGCGCGAGGCGGTGGGCCGCGAATTCATCATCATGTACCGCCACTCGCTGCTGGACCTGGTTGACGGCGGCAATACCTGGGACGAGGTGGTGACTGTCGCCAAGGCCTTGCAGCACGCCGGCGCCACCATCCTGAACACCGGCATCGGCTGGCACGAAGCCCGCGTGCCGACCATCGTCACCTCCGTACCGCGCGCCGCCTTTGCCGAAGTGGCGGGGCGCCTGCGCAAGGAAGTCACGATTCCGGTGGTGGCCTCCAACCGCATCAATATGCCGGCCGAAGCAGAAGACATCCTGCGCCGTGGCGATGCCGACATGGTATCGATGGCGCGCCCCTTCCTGGCCGATGCCGAGTTCGTCAACAAGGCCGCCGCCGGCCGCGTCGACGAAATCAACACCTGCATCGGCTGCAACCAGGCCTGCCTCGACCACACCTTCCAGAACAAGCGCGCCAGCTGCCTGGTGAACCCGCGCGCCTGCCATGAGACGGAGCTGGTGTACCGCAAGGCCGCCGCACGCCGCAAGGTGGCCGTGGTGGGCGCCGGCCCGGCCGGCCTGTCCGCAGCGACGGTGGCGGCCGAATGCGGCCACGACGTCACCCTGTTTGACGCAGGCGAGCGCATTGGCGGCCAGTTCAACATCGCCAAACAAATCCCCGGCAAGGAAGAATTCAACGAAACCCTGCGCTACTTCGGCCGCAAGATCGAGCTGACCGGCGTCAAGCTCAAGCTGAACCACCGCGTCACGCGCGAAGAACTGCTGGCCGGCGGCTATGACGACGTGATCGTCGCCACCGGCATCCGCATGCGCAAGCCGAAGATCGACGGAATCGACCACCCGAAGGTGCTGTCCTACCTCGACGTACTGCGAGACAAGAAGCCGGTCGGCAAACGCGTAGCGATTATTGGCGCCGGCGGCATCGGCTTCGACGTAGGCGAATACCTGCTGCACAACCCCGCGCACTCCCTGCCGCTGGCGAAAGAGCACTGGACTGCCGAATGGGGCGTCGACCTGCACGCCAAGAGCGGCGGCGGCCTGGTGCCGGCCAAGGTGGCCGAACCGGTGCGCCAGCTCTACCTGCTGCAGCGCAAGACCAGCAAGCTCGGCGCCGGCCTCGGCAAGACTTCCGGCTGGGTGCACCGTGCCGTACTGGCGCGCAACGGCGTGGTCATGATCCCCGGCGTGCAATACAAGCTGATTGACGACCACGGCCTGCACATCGTGGTCGGCGAAGAAGAGCGCCTGCTGGCCGTGGACAATGTGGTGATCTGCGCCGGCCAGGAAAGCCTGACCGAGCTGATGCCGCCCGAAGGCGAAGCACCCGCCCCCGGCGCCCCCCGCTTCCACAAGATCGGCGGCGCCGCCCTGGCAGCCGAGCTCGACGCCAAACGCGCCATCAAAGAAGGCGCCGAACTTGCCTCCAGGCTCTAATTGTCCGTTTTGGGGTCAGGAACGATTTAGGACAATTTTTTCCGTGATGTAAGCGGCCATCGATTTCGCCAGTTCCTGCTCACCGATGAAGATGGCGCCGGCGCGCTCGTTGCGCAGTAGCGCCGCCTCTTCTTCGCTGTGGGTGCGCACGGCGACCTGGATATCCGGGTTCAGCGCGCGCGCCGTTTCGATCATGGCGCGCACATGGAAGGTATCCGGCGTCGCCACCACCAGCATGCGCGCCTTGTGGATGTGTGCCTGGATCAGCACGGCCGGCTCGCCGGCATTGCCCGCCACCGCGGCGATGCCTTGCTGGCGCAGCTGGTCGACCAGCTCGCGGTTCTGCTCGGCTACCACGTATTCGATACCCTGCGCAGTCAGCGCTTCGGCGATATTGCGGCCCACGCGGCCGTAACCCACCAGCACCACCTGGCCTTCCAGCTTGGAAGCTGCGGTCGTCATCGGCAGCTCGGCTAGCGGGTCGGTGCTGCGGGCATAACGCGCCGCCAGCGCCTTGTTCTTGCCCAGCAGGCGCCCCAGCCCGTCGCTCAGCAGGAACATCACCGGGTTCAGCGCAATCGACAGGATGGCGCCAGCCAGGATCAGGCTCTGGCCTTCATGCGGCAACAGGCCGAGCGATATGCCCAGCGCGGCCAGGATGAAGGAGAACTCGCCAATCTGCGCCAGGCTGGCCGAAACCATCAGTGCGGTGCCGGCCGGATAGCGCAGCAGCACTACCAGCGCGAACGCTGCCAGCGATTTGCCGAACAGGATGACGCCCACCACGGCCAGCACGCGCAGCGGCTGCTCGACCAGGATGGCAGGCTCGAACAGCATGCCGACCGATACGAAAAACAGCACCGCAAACGCATCGCGCAGCGGCAGCGATTCATGCGCCGCCCGGTGGCTCAGCTCCGACTCGCGCAGCACCATGCCGGCGAAGAAAGCGCCCAGCGCGAAGGAAATGCCGAACAGGACCGTCGCGGCATAGGCAATACCGACAGCGGCGGCAATCACGCACAGCGTGAATAGCTCGCGCGAGTTGGTGCGCGCCACCTGCCACAGGACCCAGGGGAACAGCTTGCGGCCCACCAGCAGCATGAAGCCGACGAACAGCGCGACCTGGCCCAGCGTGACAGCCAGCGCCTTGAGCAGGCCGCCTTCAGCCGCGCCATGGCCGTGCGCCGCATCGCTCGCGTTGCCGCCCAGCGCGCCCGCCACGGCCGGCAGCAGCACCAGTACCAGCACGGTGACTAGATCCTCTACCACCAGCCAGCCGACCGCAATGCGGCCGTTGAAGGAATCGAGCGTGCCGCGTTCCTCCAACGCGCGCAGCAGGACCACCGTGCTGGCGACCGACAGCGCCAAACCGAACACCAGGCCGCCGCCCAGGCTCCAGCCCCACCAGTGCGCCAGGGCCATGCCCATGCCGGTCGCGGCGCCGATTTGCAGGATGGCGCCGGGCAGGGCGACCTTGCGCACTTCCCACAAGTCGTCCAGCGAGAAATGCAGGCCGACGCCGAACATCATCAGCATCACGCCGATTTCGGCCAGCTGGCCGGCAAGGGCGGTATCGGCAACAAAGCCGGGAGTGGCGGGACCTATCAGGATGCCGGCGGCTAAGTAGCCAACCAGGGCGGGGAGCTTGAGGCGGGTGGCGATAAAGCCAAAGACGAGACCGAAGCCAAGGGCTGCGGCAATAGTGGTAATCAGGCTGACGTCATGGGGCATGCAGGACTCCTTTCTCAAGGAGTATAAAGCACGCCCCTTTGATCGCCCTTAAACCTTGCGAACGACCACGGAGCCGATCGAGTAACCGGCGCCGAAGCTGCAGATCACGCCATAAGAACCGGACGGCAGATCGTCCTGGTGCTTATGGAAGGCAATGATCGAGCCAGCCGAGGAGGTATTGGCGTAAGTATCCAGAATCACCGGCGCTTCCAGCGGCTCCGCATCGCGGCCCAGGATGGTGCGGGAAATCAGCTGGTTCATGCTCAGGTTGGCCTGGTGCAGCCAGAAACGGCTCATCTGCTCAACCTTCAGGCCGGCGCGGTCGATCGAATCCTTGATCATCTGCGCTGCCATCGGGCACACGTCCTTGAACACCTTACGGCCCTGCTGCTTGAACAGCTTGTCCGGTGCGCCAATGCCGCTTTCGTCGAAGCGGTTCATGAAGCCGAAGTTATTGCGGATATTGTTGGAGAAGCTGGTCTTCAGCTTGGTATCCAGGATGTCCCACTGGTGCTTGGACACCGCATTCTCCTTGTCCTCCACGATCACCGCCGTGCAAGCGTCGCCGAAGATGAAGTGGCTGTCGCGGTCGCGGTAGTCCAGGTGGCCGGAAGTAATCTCAGGATTCAGCATCAGCACTGCGCGCGCCTGGCCGGTCTGCACCGCGGTCACCGCTTGCTGGATGCCGAAAGTGGCGGAGGAGCAGGCCACGTTCATATCGAAGCCAAAGCCCTCGATGCCCAGCGCCTGCTGCACTTCCACCGCCATCGCAGGGTAGGCGCGCTGCATATTCGAGCAAGCCACCAGCACCATATCGATATCGGCAGGGGTACGGCCGGCGCGGTCCAGCGCCTGGCGGGCGGCGGCCACGCAGATCTCGGCCTGCAGCGACAGTTCTTCGTTGCTGCGCTCAGGGATGCGCGGGGTCATGCGCTTAGGGTCCAGGATGCCGCTCTTTTCCATCACATGGCGCGACTTGATGCCGGAAGCCTTCTCAATGAAGGCGGCGCTGGATGGTTCCAGCGCGGTCATGGTGCCTGCCGCAATGGCGGCGGCGTTTTCCGCGTTGAACAGCTCGACGTAGGCGTTGAAAGCGGTGACCAGTTCCTCGTTGCTGATCGAGTTTTCTGGAGTATAGAGGCCGGTTCCGCTGATGACGGCTTGTTTCATGATCAATCTTTCTTTTTTGGGAATGGGTCAAGCGACCGGTTAGCCGGCCGATTTTACCGCATCTGTAACGAAAAACGGCGCCCCAGGGGGCGCCGCCTTGATCTTTCACCGCTTATTTCTTGGGTGGCGGGTCCAGTTTGACCAGTTTGGATTCCGCCTTGGCCAGCTGCACTGGAATGCCTTGCAGGTGGTTGAGCGCCTGTTTCAGCTGGAAGTCCTCGCCGCTGCCGTATTCCAGCGGCTTGCGCTTCTTCTCGGACGCCAGGATGCGCATCTGTTCTTCCAGCTCGTCGCGCTGCAGCTTGCCGGCTTCCTGCTCGCGGTCGTTGGACAGATGTTTGGCCAGGTCGGCCTCGCGCATGCGCAAGCCGTTCAGGCCGTCGCCATCCTCGTTCTCATCCACCGCCAGGTCAGGCGAGATGCCCTTGGCCTGGATCGAGCGGCCGTGCGGGGTGTAGTAGCGCGCGGTGGTCAGTTTGACCGCCGTGTCGGCCGTCAGCTGGCGGATGGTCTGCACCGAGCCCTTGCCGAAGGTCTGCGAGCCGATGATGGTGGCGCGCTTGTAGTCCTGCAGGGCGCCGGCCACGATTTCCGAGGCGGAGGCGGAGCCGGTGTTGACCAGCACGGCCATCGGCACATGCTTGACCGCTTCCGGCAGCTTGGCCAGCGGGTCGCCGTCGCCGCGCAGCGAGTAGTACTCGGCGCGGCCGTAGAAGATCTGCTTGGAATCGGGCAGCTGGCCGTTGGTCGACACAATCGGCGTGTCCTTCGGCAGGAAGGCTGCCGCCACACCGATCGCGCCTTGCAGCACGCCGCCCGGGTCGTTGCGCAGGTCCAGCACCAGGCCTTTCAGGTGCGGGTCCTGGCGGTACAGTTCGGTGATCTTGGTGGCCAGGTCTTCCACCGTCGGTTCCTGGAATTGCGAGATGCGCACCCAGGCATAGCCCGGCGAGACCATGCGCGCCTTCACGCTTTTCTGGTGGATTTCTTCGCGGTTCAGGGTGAACTGCAGCGGTTGCGGCTCATCCTTGCGCATGATGGTCAGGGTCACCTTGGTGCCAGGCTCGCCGCGCATTTTCTTGACCGACTCGTCCAGGCTCAGGCCCTTCAGGGAAGTGGCGTCCAGGCGGGTGATCATGTCGCCTGGCTTGATGCCGGCGCGGTAAGCCGGGGAATCCTCAATCGGGGCCACGATCTTGATATAGCCCTCGTCGCTCTGGCCGATTTCAATGCCCAGGCCGACGAACTTGCCCTGCGAGCCTTCGCGCAGCTCGGCATAAGCTTTCTTGTCCAGGTAGGCGGAATGCGGGTCGAGCGAGGCGACCATGCCGGCGATGGCTTCGGTCAGCAGCTTCTTGTCTTCTACCGATTCGACATAGTCGGATTTGATCAGGCCGTACACATCGGCGAGCTGCTTGAGCTCTTCCAGCGGCAGGACAGGATCGACCTGCTTCTGTGCCATCGCGGAAAACTGGAGGGATACCGCGACCCCTGCCACCACGCCCAAGCCAATCAGGCCGGCGTTCTTGAGTTTCTTGCCCATGTGTCACCCGTTCCGAATACAGCGGTTAACTCGACCGCCATTGGAAATCAGTATAAACCTGATTTCCAGCAATCGTAGCTGCCGACATGGAATAAATCCGAGGAAAAGCCACGAAAAATTACTAAGTTTGTAGTTGTATGCCAAGGTTTTTACCGGAGTAAATATTTGTAAGAAAGCCAGTTGGCCGTAACGGGCCGCCCTACACTGGGTTTGCTATCTCTCTCTACCCTAAGTGGTTTGTGCCTGCGGCCCCGCAGGCACTTTTTTTATCTGGAGCAAGACATGAAACTGATCCGTTCTGCCCGCGCAGCGTGGCTGGTGCTGGCCATGGCCGTGGCCCCGGCATTTGCCGTGCCTGTCATGGAAATGCGCGCCGAAGACCTGGTGCCGATGGCCTCCGAATTCCGCAAGTCCCTCAACCTGAACGCCAACCAGTCCACCTTGTGGTCGAAAGTGGAAAGCCAGAGCAAGGCATTGTTGCGTGAGCGCAAGGCGCGCCGGGAGCGCTTGCAGGAAGCCACGCGCCAGCGGCTGGAGGCCCAGAACGTCGAACTGCGCGAGCTGCAGGCCGGCCTGGAAGCGGAGCAGGCCACGTCGGCGGCCGAAGACCGCCAGCTGCGCGAGTGGTGGCTGGGCATCAACGATGCGCTGGACGACAGGCAGCGCGAGGCGGCGGCGAAGTTTCTCCTGGACCAACTAGTCCGCGTGGAAGGCGGTCCTGGCGGAGGCGGTCGCGGTGAGCGTCCGCCTGGCGGCGAGGGTGGCCATCGCGGCGGCCCTGGTGGACGCGGCGGCATGGGTGGCGGCCCGGGCCGCGGCATGTAAGTATCAAATAGTAAAAAAGGCGCCGGCCGTGCGCCGGCTACCGGGGCGGGGTTTACAATCCCGCTCCATGAAGAAGAAGTTCATCCCACTCGCCTTGGCAAGCCTGGGCGTGGCGGCCAGCGCCGCCGCCCAGACCCAGCCGGCCAGCAAGCCAAGCGATCCAGTCGTGCCCCAGGTTACCATCAGCGGCGGCCGCCAGGACGATATGGTCGAGCGCCGCAATTCCACCGCCGGCAAGCAAATCTACGGCCGCGAAGAGCTGGACCGCAATGGCGACAACAATATCGGCGACGTGCTGAAGCGCCTGCCGGGCGTGACCCTGGGCGGCCGTCCGGGACGTGGCGGCGAAGTACGCATGCGCGGCCTGGGCAGCGGCTATACCCAGGTGCTGGTGAACGGCGAGCGCCCGCCAGCAGGTTTCTCCATGGAATCACTGTCGCCCGACCAGGTCGAACGCATTGAAATCATGCGCGGCCCGGTGGCGGAACACAGCGCGCGCGCCATTGCCGGCACCATCAATATCGTGCTGCGCGACGGCTACCAGGTGCGCGACATCCAGGTCAAAGCCTCCGACCGCCTGGAGCAGGGACGTCATTCGCCGGAACTGTCGGTGACTATTCCCGGCAAATCGGGCGCGCTGAATTACACCCTGTCGGCATCGCTCAACGTGAACCGCCAGCATGACAGCAGCAAGACCCACAACACCGAAACGGATGCCGACGGCGGCCTGGTGAAGGAGCAATTCCTGCACAGCGAAAGCGCCGGCACCAACAAGATGCTGCACCTGGTGCCGCGCCTGTCGTACAAGTTCGAGAACGGCGATACGCTGAATTTCCAGACCTTCCTGATGCACCAGCAAGGCCGCAGCAACGCCACCACTTCGCTCGACCAGCCCTTACCGCTGCTGCCGGCAGGACGTCCAGGCGGACCGGAATACAACCTGGCGCAGCAGCGCAACGACAACGACGTCACCTTCCTGCGCGGCTTCGGCAACTGGGTGCACCGCCTGCAGGGCGCCAGCAAGCTGGATGTGAAGTTCGGCTTCGGCCTGGGCAAGCGTGACAGCGATTCCGTGCGCAACCAGTACGATTATGGCGGCGCGCTGCTGGACCGCTTCACCGACACCGACCACACCAAGGACAAGAGCCTTAACACCGGCGGCAAGTACACCACGCCGCTGGGCGCCGGCCACTTGCTCGCCGCCGGCTGGGACCTGGAAGCCAGCAACCGCGAACAGCTGCGCGTCTCGCTGGACAAGGACGGCAAGCCGCAATTCGCCGACTCCGGCGAGAACCTGCAAGCCGACACCCGCCGCGTGGCCTTGTTCGCGCAGGATGAATGGGACATCACGCCGCAATGGTCGGCCTCCCTCGGCGCGCGCTGGGAAGGCATCCGCACCACCTCCGACCGCAGCGACGGCAGCATCGCCAACACCAGCAAGGTATTCAGCCCGCTGCTGCACGCGGTCTGGAAAATCCCCGGCTACGAAAAAGACCAGGTGCGCGCCAGCCTGACCAAGAGCTACAAGTCGCCCAATGTGCAGGACCTGATCGCCGCGCCGGCGCTGTCGCGCCTGAATAGCGCCACCAGCCCTGACCGCACCGGCAACCCGAACCTGAAGCCGGAACTGGCCACCGGCCTCGACCTGGCGTACGAACATTACCTGGGCCGCAACGGCATCGTCAGCATCAGCGGCTTTGTGCGCAAGATCGACGACCTGATCCGCCGCGACCTGGTGCAGCGCCAGACCGAGCTCGGTTTGCGCTGGGTCTCCGCGCCGTCCAATGTAGGCAAGGCGCGCACCAGCGGCATCGAGCTGGAAGCCAAGTTCTCGCTGGCGGAGCTGATGGAAGACGCGCCGCAAGTCGACTTCCGCAGCAACTACAGCCGCTTCTGGTCCAATGTGGACGGCATCCCTGGCCCGGACAACCGCCTCGACCAGCAAGCCAGGCAGACGGCCAACCTGGGCATGGACTACCGCCTGAAAGACATCCCACTGACGCTGGGCGCCGGCTACAACTGGACCCCGCCGATCCGCACCCGGGTCAGCGAAAAGCAGACCGTGGAAACCAGCCGCAAACGCGTGCTGGACATGTATGCGCTGTGGCGTTTCGATAGCCGCACGCAGTTGCGTATCAGCGCCAACAACCTGCTGGCGGATGATGCAACCGGGTACAACCTGGTGTACGCTAATGGGCTTGCTGCACAAGCGGCCTCGCTGAACCCCACTTATACCCAGTGGAGTGTTCGACTTGAAACTAAATTCTAAAGGGACAACAGAGTGAAACGTTACATCCTGAGCACTATCACCCTGAGCGTGATGGCAGCCTTCGCCCACGCTTCCGGCCACGATGGCCACAACCACAACGCTCCAGCCCTGACCTCGGGCATCGACATCCAGTACATCGACAAGAGCGTACGTGCACAGGACGATTTCTTCGAGCACCTGAACGGCCAGTGGCTGAAGACCACTGAAATCCCGGCCGACAAATCGAGCTGGGGTTCCTTCGCCAAGCTGCGCGACGACACCCTGTTCCAACTGCGCGACCTGATCCAGGACCTGCAAAAGCAGAAAGGCCTGAAAGGCGACGAAGCCAAGATCGCCGCGCTGTACGCCTCCTACATGGACGAAGCCAAGCTGGAAAAGCTGGGCGCCAAACCGCTGGCCGGCGAGCTGTCCAAGGTACGCGGCCTGAAAGACAAGAAGGGCATCCCAGCGCTGATCGCCCACTTCAACAAGACCGGCGTGCCGGCGCCATACGGCGTGGGCGTGAGCCAGGATGCGCGCAACTCGACCCAATACGCAGCCTACATGGGCCAGTCCGGCCTGGGCCTGCCTGACCGCGACTACTACCTGAAGAAGGAAGACGCGAAAATGGCCGACGTGCTGGCCAAGTACGAACTGCACGTGGCCAAGATCCTGGGCATGGCAGGCAACAAGAACGGCGCTGAGATGGCCAAGGCCATCGTCGGCCTGGAAACCGAACTGGCCAAGGCGCAGTGGACCCGCGTGGAAAACCGCGACCCGGTCAAGCGCTACAACAAGATGGAAATCACCAAGCTGGCTGACATCGCGCCAGGCTACGACTGGAAGGCTGCCCTGGGCGGCACCGGCATCGCTGCCAAGACCGACACCGTGATCGTGTCCCAGCCTAGCTACATGACCGAATTCGCCAAGCTGGTGGAAAGCACCCCGCTGGAAACCTGGAAAGCCTACTTCGAATGGCACGTGCTGCGTGACGCAGCGCCATACCTGTCGAAAGCATTCGACGACGCGCACTTCGCCTTCTACGGCACCGTGCTGACCGGCGTGACCGAACAGCAGCCGCGCTGGAAGCGTGGCGTGGGCGTGGTGGAAGGCGCCATCGGCGAAGGCATGGGCAAGCTGTACGTGGCCAAGCACTTCCCGGCCGAGCGCAAGGCGCGCATGGAAGAACTGGTGAAGAACCTGCTGGTGGCCTACAAGCAGAGCATCGACGGCCTGGACTGGATGAGCCCAGAAACCAAGAAGCAGGCGCAGGAAAAGCTGGCCAAGTTCACCCCGAAAATCGGCTACCCGAACAAATGGCGCGATTACAGCAAGCTGCAGTTCAAGGCTGATGACCTGGCCGGCAACCTGCGCCGCGCTACCGAATTTGCGTATAACCGCAACGTCGACAAGCTGGGCAAGCCGATCGACAAGGAAGAATGGGGCATGACTCCGCAGACGATCAATGCTTACTATCGTCCGACCGCCAACGAAATCGTGTTCCCGGCCGCGATCCTGCAATCGCCGTTCTTCGACATGAAGGCTGACGACGCGGTCAACTACGGCGGCATCGGCGCAGTGATCGGCCACGAAATCTCGCACGGCTTCGACGACTCCGGCTCGCAGTACGACGGCGACGGCAACCTGCGCGACTGGTGGACCAAGGAAGACCGCGCCGCCTTCAAGGTGAAGGCCGACGCCATGGTCAAGCAGTACGAAGGCTACGAGCCGGTGCCAGGCTACAAGATCAACGGCAAGCTGACCCTGGGCGAGAACATCGCTGACAACTCCGGCCTGGCAATCGCCTACAAGGCGTACAAGATCTCCCTGGGCGGCAAGCCGTCGCCGGTGATCGACGGCCTGACCGGCGAACAGCGTGTGTTCATGGGCTTCGGCCAGGTATGGCGCACCAAGATGCGCGACCAGCAGGCCATCGTGCAGGTCAAGTCCGACCCGCACTCGGCCGGCCGCTTCCGCGCCAACGGCACCGTGGTTAACCAGCCTGCGTTCTACGAAGCCTTTGACGTGAAAGAAGGCGACAAGATGTACGTCAAGCCAGAAGACCGCATCATTATCTGGTAATACTTCCAGAGGCAAAAAAGCCACGAAAAGCCACGCCTTGCGTGGCTTTTTTTTTAATTTTTCCAGGGTGGCGTGCTAGAGTCCCGCGATACCGTCACATCTACCTAGGAGGGTAACCTTGAAACGCAAGATCCTGAGCGCCATCGTCATCGGCCTCTTCGCCACCAATGCAGCCGTTGCTGCTGGCAAAGCACCCCTGAAATCCGGCATCGATACGGCCAATATGGACAAGGCCGTGCGCGCCGCCGACGATTTCTACCTGAACACCAACGGCAACTGGATGAAGAACACCCAGATCCCGGCCGACCGCTCGTCCTGGGGCACGTTCGCCCAGATGTCGGAAGAATTGCAGCCGCGCCTGCGCGCCCTGATCGAAGAAGCGGCCGCCAAGGGCGGCAACGCCGACGCCAAGCGCGTCGGCGACATGTTCGCCTCCATGATGGACGAAGCACGCGCCGAGCAGCTCGGCCTGACCCCGTTGGCCGGCGAGCGCGCCCGCATCGCCGCCCTGAACGACAAGAAGCAGCTGGCCGCCCAGTTCTCGCACTTCTCGCGCATGGGCGTGAGCAGCCCGTTCGACGTCGGCATCCACCAGGACAACAAGGACTCGACCCGCTATGTGGCCGACCTGTCCCAGTCCGGCCTGTCCATGCCTGACCGCGACTACTACCTGAAAAAAGACGATGCCAAGCTGGCCGAAACCCTGGCCAAGTTCGAAGCGCACGTGGCCAAGCTGATGACGCTGGCCGGCGACCAGAACGCCGCCGCCACCGCGAAAGCCGTGGTCAACGTGGAAACCCGCATCGCGCAAATCCAGTGGACCAAGGTCGAGCTGCGCGATCCGGTCAAGGCCTACAACAAATACGAAGTCGCCAAGCTGAAAGAGCTGATGCCAAGCTTCGACTTCGCCACCTGGATGGAAGGCGTGCATATCGGCGGCAAGGTGAAAGACGTGATCGTCAGCCAGCCAACCTACCTGCAAGCGCTGGACAAGGTGATCGCCGATGTGTCGCTGGAGGACTGGAAGGCCTATATGGACTACCACCTGCTGGCCACCTACGCGCCGCGCCTGTCGAAAGCCTTCGTTGACGAGCACTTCTCCTTCTACGGCACCGCCCTGAGCGGCGCCACCGAACTGCGCCCACGCTGGAAGCGCGCCGTCTCGCTGACCGAAACCGCAATGGGTGAAGCCATCGGCAAACTGTACGTCGCCAAGCACTTCCCGCCGGAAGCCAAGGCGCGCATGGAAAAGCTGGTGAAAAACCTGCTGCAAGCCTTCAACCAGGGCATCGACAAGCTGGAGTGGATGAGCCCAGCGACCAGGAAGGAAGCGCACGCCAAGCTGGCCAAGTTCACTACCAAGATCGGCTACCCGAACAAGTGGCGCGACTACAGCGCGCTGGAAATCAAGCGCGACGACCTGGTGGGCAATGTGATCCGCTCCAACCAGTTCGAGCATGAGCGCCAGGTGAACAAGCTCGGTAAGCCGATTGATCGCGACGAATGGCTGATGCCACCGCAGGTGATCAACGCCTACTACAACCCGGAGATGAACGAGATCGTGTTCCCGGCCGCCATCCTGCAGCCGCCGTTCTTCGACATGAAGGCTGACGACGCGGTCAACTACGGCGGCATCGGCGCCGTGATCGGCCACGAAATCTCGCACGGCTTCGACGATCAGGGTTCGCAGTACGACGGCGACGGCAACCTGCGCAACTGGTGGACCGAGGAAGACGGCAAGCGCTTCAAGGAGCGCACCGGCATCCTGGTCAAGCAGTACGGCGAATTCGAAGCGCTGCCTGGCTATAAGGTCAACGGCGAACTGACCCTGGGCGAAAACATCGGCGACAACTCCGGCCTGGCCGTGGCCTACAAGGCCTACAAGCTGTCGCTGAAGGGCAAGAAGGCGCCCGTGATCGACGGCCTGACCGGCGACCAGCGCTTCTACATGGGCTGGGCCCAGGTGTGGCGCACCAAGTACCGTGATGCCGCCCTAATTGCGCAGCTGAAGAGCGACCCGCACTCGCCAGGCCCGTTCCGCGCCAACGGCAGCGTGCGCAACCAGCCGGGCTTCTACGAAGCCTTCAGCGTGAAGGAAGGCGACAAGCTGTACCTGGCGCCAAAAGAGCGCGCCATCATCTGGTAAGGAGAGCCCCATGAAAAAGCACCTGATCGCCGCAGCCGCGGCGGCGGTGCTGGCCTCCATGGCCGGCGCCGCCGAGAAATCCGGCATTGAACTGCAACACATCGACCCCGCCGTCCGCGCGCAGGACGACTTCTTCAAACACCTGAACGGCAAGTGGCTGTCCAGCGCCGAAATCCCGGCTGAAATGTCCAGCTGGGGCGTGTGGGAAAAGCTGTACGAAGACATCCAGCCGCAGCTGCGCAAGATCATCGAGGACGCCGCCCAGAGCGCCGCCAACGCCGATCAAAAACGCATCGGCGACTTCTACGCCTCCTTCATGGACGAAGCGCGCCTCGAGCAGCTGGGCGCGGCGCCGCTGCAGCCGGAGTTGGCGCGCATTGCCGCCCTGGCCGACAAGAAGCAGCTGCCAGCGCTGTTCGCGCACCACAACCGCCACAGCTTCGCGGCGCCGATGGACTTCGGCATCCACCAGGACAACAAGGACTCGACCAAATATGTGATCGACTTCGTGCAGTCCGGCCTCGGCATGCCCGACCGCGACTACTACCTGAAGAAGGACGATGCCAAGATGGCCGAGACCCTGGCCAGGTACCAGGCCACCGTCGAGAAAATGCTGGCGCTGGCCGGCGACGCCAACGCCGCCGCCAACGCCCGCACCGTGGTCGCCTTCGAAACCAAAATCGCCCAGCTGCACTGGGACAAGGTCGCCCTGCGCGACCCGATCAAGGCCTACAACAAGGTGCCGGTCGCCAAGCTGGGCGCACTGATGCCGGGCTATGACTGGAATGCCTACCTGTCCGGCCTGGGCATCGCCGGCAAGGTCGATTACGTGATCGTCAGCCAGCCGAGCTACCTGAAAGCGCTCGACAAGCTGCTGGCCGAAACCCCGCTTGAAACGCTCAAACCTTACTTCGCCTGGCACGTGGTGCGCGCCCATGCGCCATACCTGTCCAAGGCATTCGTCGATGCCAGCTTTGAGTTCTACGGCAAGCAGCTGGGCGGCGCCACCGAACAGCGCCCACGCTGGA
Source organism: Pseudoduganella sp. OTU4001 (assembly GCF_038440195.1). Classification (NCBI taxonomy): domain Bacteria; kingdom Pseudomonadati; phylum Pseudomonadota; class Betaproteobacteria; order Burkholderiales; family Oxalobacteraceae; genus Pseudoduganella; species Pseudoduganella sp. OTU4001. The sequence goes on from NZ_JASATG010000005.1 coordinate 223,777, forward strand.
AGCGCGGCGTATCCGCCACCGAAGGTGCGCTGGGCGAGATTATCGGCAAGGTGTACGTGGAGCAGCACTTCCCGGCCGCGAATAAAGAGCGCATGGAAGCACTGGTGAAGAACCTGCTGGCGGCCTACAAGGACAGCATCGACAAGCTGACCTGGATGAGCCCAAAGACCAAGAAGGAAGCGCAAGCCAAGCTGGCCAAGTTCACCCCGAAGATCGGCTACCCGAACAAGTGGCGCGACTACAGCTCGGTGGTCATCGACCGCGACGACCTGGCGGGCAACGTGGCGCGCGCCAACCAGTTCACGGTACAGAAGGAACTGGACAAGCTGGGCAAGCCGATCGACCGTGATGAATGGGGCATGACGCCGCAAACCATCAACGCCTATTACAACCCGGAGCTGAACGAGATCGTCTTCCCGGCCGCCATCCTGCAGCCGCCGTTCTTCGACGCCAATGCCGACGACGCGGTCAACTACGGCGCGATCGGCGCCGTGATCGGCCACGAGATTTCGCACGGCTTCGACGACCAGGGCGCGCAGTACGACGGCGACGGCAACCTGCGCGACTGGTGGACCGCGCGCGACCACAAGAACTTCAAGGCGCGCACCCAGATGCTGGTCAAGCAGTACGGCGCTTTCAGCCCGGTCAAAGGCTACAAGGTCAATGGCGAGCTGACGCTGGGCGAAAACATCGCCGACAACTCCGGCCTGGCGATTGCCTACAAAGCCTACAAGCTGTCCCTGGGCGGTAAGCCGGCGCCGGTGATCGAAGGCTATAGCGGCGAACAGCGCTTCTACCAGGGCTGGGCCCAGGCATGGCGCGCCAAGGCACGCGAAGCGGCGCTGATCCGCCAGGTCACCACCGACCCGCACTCGCCGGAGGAATACCGCACCAACGGCACCCTGCGCAACCAGCCCGGCTTCTACGAAGCGTTTGATGTGAAGAAAGGCGACAAGATGTATCTGGCGCCGAAAGACCGCGTCATCATCTGGTAACCCGGCAAGACGAGCAGACGGGGTCAGACCCTCGGATCTGACCCAGGTTTACCGGTTTCAAGCAGACAAAAAAAAACCGCTCTCACGAGCGGTTTTTTTATACACCAGCGAGCAATCAGCCCTTGGTCGGCTCCGCAGCAGGAGCTGGAGCAGCTTGCTTAACTTCTGGCTCCTTGAACTTGCCGCCGGACTTGTTGGCCATGAACACAACAGCGCGTGCCACTTCCACATCATCCAGGTCTGGGTTGCCGCCCTTGGCAGGCATTGCCTTCAGGCCCTCAACAGCGTGCTTGACCACGGTGTCGTAGCCCTGCGCCAGACGCGAACCCCAGGCGCCGTTGTCGCCAACTTTCGGTGCGCCGGCTGCGCCGGAACCGTGGCAAGCTGCGCAAGTTGCAGTGTAGACAGCTTCACCGGTTTGCAGCACTTTCGGTGCATTAGCATCTTTCAGGGTGAAACCTTGATCGGAAACTGGTTTCAGGCGGGCCGCAACGGCTTCCGCGGATTGGCTTTCGGAACCGGCACCGGTCAGTTTTTCTGCGGTCACAAACTGCACCAGCAAGACGATGCCGATGATGGTGACGGCGAAGAAACCTACAACAGCAGCGACCAGCTGCTTAGGCGTTCTGATAGCGGATTCGTGGCTCATGATTTCCTTAGGACAGTTTTTCGAAGCTGTAGGAGGGTTGTGTTTTTGGCATTTTGAGCGCCAGACCCTCGTCAAACCTGTGATTATAGACGGAAACCCATGGTAGTGGAATGGGTTCGGGCTTCCAATTCTGAGGGAAACCCGCTATCCTTCGTGTCTCTTCAGTATCAGCCTGCGGCTGTAGCTCAGTGGATAGAGTATCGGCCTCCGAAGCCGAGGGTCGTGGGTTCGATCCCCGCCAGCCGCGCCACATTCCCCGTGTTTGCCATCAATTGCTGATCTGGCGCAAAGCCAGCTTGTGCATGCACGCCAGAATGGGGTTATGCACAATCCCAACCTTGACTTGCTGCGCGCGGTCGCTGTTTTGCTGGTGCTGGCCGCGCACGTGGCGGGATACACCATCAAAACCACCCCCACCACCTATGCCATGGGGCAGCTGGGCGTCATGCTGTTTTTCGTTCATACCAGCCTGGTGCTCATGCAGTCGCTGGAGCGGCAGGCTGCGACGGGCGCGGCGCTGTTCCGCCATTTCTATATCCAGCGCGTTTTCCGCATCTATCCCCTGTGCCTGGTCATGCTGCTGGCGATCTATCTGCTGCTCGATCGCGGCTGGAGCCGCTGGGAGATTGCCGCCAATGCACTGCTGATACAGAATCTGGTGTATTCCCGCTACATGGCCGAAATCCTGTGGTCGCTGCCGCTGGAGGTGCAAATGTATAGCGTGTTGCCGCTGCTGTACCTGGTGTTCCGCCAGCGCCCGCCGCATCAGCTGTTCGGGCTGTGGGCCTTGTCGGTGCCGCTCGCCATGCTGCAACCGCTGGTGACGGCCCGCCTGAATGTGCTGGAATTCTCCCCCTGCTTCCTGGCCGGCGTCCTGGCCTGGCGCATACAGGGCAGGGCGCGCTGGCCAGGGTGGCTGTGGCCGCTGGCCCTAGGGCTGGCCAGCGTAGCGTTCATTGCGCTGGCGCAGCCGCGCCTGAATAATTATGGGCGCTGGCTGGTGTGCCTGGCGCTGGGTCTTGTCATTCCCTGCCTGCGTGAATGGCGCTTGCCCTGGGTGAACCGGGTGAGCAAGGAGATTGCCCGCTACAGCTATGGCCTGTACCTGTTCCACCCGCTCATGTTATGGCTGTCTTTCGTGGTACTGGCGCAGGCGCCCGCCTTGCTGCAATGGGGCGTGCTGGCAGCGTTGCTGGTCCTGGTGCCCTGGCTCGCCTACCACATGGTCGAGCAGCCGATGATCAGGTTGGGCTCCGCCCTGAATTTGCCGTCAACTGTTCCGGCGCGGAGTAGATAGTCAGGTTGCCAGCCGCCATGTGTTGCAGATGGTCGAAAAAGCCGCGTGCGGGGATCCACCAGGACGGCGCCTCGCCAACCTGGCCGCGATGCAGCAGGCCGGCGCGTTTGAACTCGTCCATAAAGAAATTGCGCAGGTCTTCGCGCGAAGGATGGTCGATGCGCTGCTTGGCCAGCTCCGGGTCGAACGGCCGTACCGGTACTTCGCTGCGCTGGCCATGCTGGTCGATGACCGGCATGCGGAAGGTTTGTTCGCCCCAGACTTTGACCGGGAAGGCGTCTCCCATGGCGTCTTCCAGCACATGGTAAAAAGTGACCGGTCCCATCGATATGCCGAGCCCGAGCACCTTGGCATGTTCCAGGCCGACAAAACGCTGCCAGGGCGAGCCTTCGCCAAACACCGAAGGGGCGTGGTGGTGGGCTTCCGTCAGGTAGCTTGCGTGGCGGCCCCAGGCCGACACCGAATGGGTTGGATGCACGCTGCGCTGGATGCCGGGGCTGGCGAGGAAGGCTTCCGGCAAGCGGCCCATATTGGTGCCATGCTTGCGCACGTCGAACACATAGTCTGCCATTTCGCAGGTGGCGCGGATTGAGCCGCCGGGCATGTAGTAGGTGGGCAGCACCAGCGTGCCTTGCGGTCCGACAGCCTCCTGCAGCGCCTGCACCACGGTTGCGGCGCCGCCCTCCACATAGCCCAGGCTTTTCAGCGAAGAGTGGATGAACACGGCATCGCCTTTGTCAATCCCCAGGCTGGCCAGACCGGCGACCAGTTCCTCGCGGCTGATATGGCGGCGTGTCTGTTTCAGTGCCTTGGCGTTGCTGTAGCGGCGCAAGCGCTCCAGCAGCTGCTTGACCATGCGCTTGGCTGGTTTAAGCATCCCGCGCTTTCAGCAAGTCCTGCTCCAGCAGGTTGGCGTCGATGCAAAACTTGGCGGCCCAGTTCAGGAATTCGAATTTGCCGTAGGCGCCGTTGACCGGGAAACTGCCCTTGACCGCGCCGCGCGTTTCTTTCGGACCGTCGATCTTGACGGTACGGCGCACAAACCGGTTCAGGCGCAGGCCGGTATCGAAATAGCGCTGCTCGCCTGTCAGCTGGTACAGCAGGAACAGGCAGTGGGCGATTTGCACCGAGCCGGTCAGGCAGGCGAAATCAACGCAAGGGCGCCATTGCTGGTCGAAGCGGCCCGCCAGGAAGCCCTGCTCGTCCACCAAGTCCAGCAAGGCGGTGCCGGTGCGCTGGGCCGCCTGCAGCAGCTCCGGGCGCCGGGACAGCAGGTAGCCCTCCAGTACGCCGCGCAGCACGTAGCCAATGGTATGGCTGAGCGGCTGGTCGGCATCGTTCAGGCAGTTGGAGGCAAACCAGCCATTGGCCTGCTGTTTCGTCAGCGCCCAGGCTACCTGGCGCAGCCCGGCCTCACCATAGCCGTGGCCAGGCGCCACGCGCTCCGCTTCGAACAAGCCCCATGCCACGTGGGTTTCATAAGCCTTTTCACCCGGCTTGGCGAATGGCGTCGGGTGCTTGCGCCAGCAGCCGTCCTCATCCAGCGAATCGCGCAGCCAGGCGGCGGCGCGGTGCATGGCCTCGAGGTGGCGGGCGTCGCCGTATTCCTTGGCGCCGGCAGCCAGCCCGAGCAGGATCTGGCCGGTGTTGAACGTGACCGGCACGCGTGGCGTGGAGTCGACACGGCCGCCCTGGAAGCCGCCTTCCGGGAATTGGATGGCCACGAACCAGTCCAGCATGCGGCGCGCGCGCTGGTGCAGCGCCTCGCTGTTATTGCGGCGCGCCAGTTCGATGATGGTCGGCACGATATAGCCGGTGGTTTCGGGATAGGACGTGGCCCAGCCCTTGACCAGGCTGAAGTCGCGCGCGACACCGCCATCATGGGAGGCGGAATGGTCTTGCGCCGCCGCCAGCCAGTCGGTGCAGGCGTCGATCACGGCCTGGCTGCCCGGGTCGTGCGCCGGCAGGCCGCGCAGGTCGGCTTCCAGTTCGGCGCGGGCACCCAGCGGCAGTGGTGGTTCCGGCGTGAATTTGTTCTTGATCGACCTGAGCAGCTGGAGCATGTGGAATCCCGTTCAATGTTGTCTAATGTTCATCTCGATAATGCCAGCGGGGCCATGGAGTGTCAATTTCAGGATTCCCTTGCTCATGTCATCAAGATAATATAATGTACGTTTTGGCAATGTCACCGTCAGCTTGCAGGCGCCGTCCAACTCACATATCCTCGTTGGGCCAGCGGCACAGCCGCGGCCGGCCGCACCCCATGCAAGGTCAATCCGAAAAACCTGTTGATCCCTGACCGCTATGTCTATCTTCGCTGGAATCGTTGCACGTCGTCCCGGTTTATCGCCATCTCCCGCCATCGTTGCGCAACTGCGCGCCCATCTTTCCCGTCATCCCGGCGACCAGGAGCGCCTGCGCGAAGTCCAGACGGACACTTGTTATATGACCAGCCTGGAACTGGGGGCACTGGGCGGCACCGGCGCCTATGCGGCGGCTGGGCTGCACGGCTTCGTCGCCGGTGTACCACTACTGCAACGCGCCGGTGGGGAAGTGCTGGGACGCGACGCCAGCCTGGCGCAGTTGGCGCAGGAGCTGGCCAGCGGTTGCCACGACGGTTTGCGCGCCAGCCGCGGCACCTATTGCCTGGCGGTGGCCGACGCTGGCGGACGCCTGCACCTGGCGGTCGACAAATGCGGCGTGCGGCCGCTGTACTGCTGGGTCCTGCCCGACTTTGTGATTTTCGCCACCGCCCAACGCATCCTGGAAGCACTGCAAGGTTTGCCGCGCGAACTGGATTTGCAAGGCGTGGCGGAAGTGGCCTGCTTCGGCTTCCCGCTGGCGGACCGTACGCCCTATCGCGATATCGTGTGCCTGCACGCCGGCGAAGTGCTGACCGTGGATGGCGCCCAAGTGCAGCGCACCCGCTACTGGCGCTGGGATGCAGTGCAGCCGCACCCGGATGGCTTGCAAGGTGGCGCGCAGCGCCTGTACCAGACGTTCCGCGAAGCGGTGCGGGTGCGCCTGGGCGGCGACCATGCGGCGGCGGCATTCCTGAGCGGCGGCCTGGACTCGCGTGCGATTGTGGCGGCCCTGCGCGATGAAGATGTGGCGGTTGCCACCAGTAATTACGCACCGGCTGACAGCCAGGACCAGGGCCTGGGCGCCCTGGCCGCGGAGCGCCTGGGCACCAGCCACACGCGGCTGCAAATGCGCCCATTCGCGGAAGGCGACCCGTACAGCAAGGCCTCGGTGCTGGAATGGCTGGCTGCGGCGCGCACCACGGCCGGCCCGCTGCCGCGGCCGCATGTGATCTGGTCGGGCGATGGCGGCAGCGTGGGCATGGGCCATGTCTACCTGACCCAGGACATGTATACCGCCCTGCGCGCCGGCCAGGTTGAGCAGGCGCTTGAGCTGTTCCGCGCCGTCAACCGTTGCCACCTGTCGGTGCGCCTGATGAAGCCGGCGCTTGGGCGGCGCCTGCAGCAGCAGCTGGAGCAGGGCATGCGCGCCGAACTGGATGCGCTGAACCCGTACGATCCGGCCCGCAAGCTGTTCCTGTTCCTGTTGCACAATGACCAGCGGCGCCACCTGTTCCAGCATTTCGAAATGCTGGACATCACGCGCATTGAGTTTGAGCTGCCGTTCTTTGACGCGGTCCTGCTGGAGCAGGTGCTGGCCTTGCCGGCCGACCCGCTGCTGCGCCACGTGTTCTATATGGATTGGCTGGCCTGCTTTGGCGGCAAGCTGCTGGAGGTGCCGTGGCAGGCCTATCCGGGCCATGTGCCGTGCCCGCTGCCGGTACCGGCGGATATGAGCTACCAGTGGAGCGCCGCCAACGCCGAGGAATTGCGCCGCAGTGCGCGCCGCAGCGCCGACAGCCTGCGCCATATGCTGCGGGCGCCCGGTTTTGCCGGCACCTACCTGAGCCGGGCCACCACCTTTGCCTTCCTGCTGGCCATGAAGCTGGGTAAAGGCCGCTTGTCGTTCCACTTGCGCTTGCCAAGCAGCTTGCACCGGTATTGGGCCCACACCCGATGAATTTGCAGGCGGAAACCGCGCGCGGGGTGAAATGGGTGGCCGGCGCCAAACTGGCCAGCCAGCTCATCACCTGGGTGGTCACGATTGTCGTCATGCGCCTGCTGGTGCCGGGCGACTATGGCTTGCTGGCGATGGCCACTGTCCTGCTGGGCTTGCTTTCCATGTTTTCCGAAGTCGGCCTGGGGCCGGCCCTGGTGCAGCGGCGCGACGTCAGCGACCAGGAAATGCGCCAGGCGCTCAGCATTATCTGGATCGTCAACCTGGCCTTATGCCTGCTGGCCAATTTGCTGGCGCCCCAGGTGGCGGCTTTCTACCACGAGGCGCGGCTGCAGTCCGTCGTGCATGTGCTGTCGCTGCAGTTCCTGCTGGTGCCGCTGACCGTGCTGCCGGATGTGCGCATGCAGCGCCGCCTGGAGTACCGCCAGCGTTCCCTGATCGAGCTGACGGCCACCCTGGCCGCCAGCGGCCTGACCTTGCTGCTGGCATTGCAGGGCGTCGGGGTGTGGGCGCTGGTGGGGGGCGCGCTGATTGGCGTCTTGTGGCGCGCCGTGGCGCTGAACATCTGTGCGCCCGGCGTCTGGCGGCCCTCGCTGGCGCTGGGGGGCATGCGCCACTTCCTGCTGTTTGGCGGCAGCGTTACCGGTACCCGCCTGCTGTGGTACGGCTTTAACCAGATGGATGTGATCATTGTCGGCCGCCTGCTGGGCGAACAGCAGCTCGGCCTGTATGCGGTGTCGATGCACCTGGCCTCGCTGCCGCTGCAGCGCATTACGGCCATCCTCAACCAGGTCTTGTTCCCGGCGCTGGCGCGCGCGCAGGAAGACCTGGAGGCGATCCGCAGCAGCCTGCTGGTAACGCTGGGTTATGTGGGCCTGGTGGCCTTCCCGGTATTGTGGGGCATGGCCAGCGTGGCGCCGGAGCTGGTGGCGGTGGTGCTGGGGCCGGGCTGGGAGGGCGCGGTGCTGCCCTTGCAAGCCTTGTGCGTGATCATGCCGTTCCGCTCCCTGATCGGCTTGCTGCCCACGGTGACCGATGCGCTGGGCCATCCGGGCGCGGGCTTCCGCAATATGCTGCTGGCCAGTGTCGTGATGCCGCCCGCCTTTTATATTGGCGCCCAGTGGGGCGTGGCCGGGGTGGCATTGGCGTGGCTGATGGTCTATCCCTTTGTCATGCTGATCAATATGCGGCGCCTGCTGGGCGTGATCGGCATCAGCAGCAAAGCCGTGTTGCGGCGCACGGGGCCGGCCATTGCTTGCGCGGCGCTGATGCTGGCAGCCGTCACCTTGCTGCGCCCGTCGCTCGCCGGCGCCCCGCGCCTGCACGCCCTGGTCCTGGAGATTGCTGCCGGCGTGCTGGCGTATGGCGCCTGCAGTTTCCTGTTCAACCGGTCCATGCTGGGTGAGCTCAAGCAAATGATGAGCCGCAGCACTGTCAAAGGATAAGATGAAACTGACGTTCCAAATGCTGGCCGCGCTGCCGCCGCTGGCCTGGCTGGCGGAAGTGGACCTGGCCGCTGACAGTGCCGTGCTGCGCCACGGGTCCTGGCTGGAGTGCGGCCCTGGCTTCCTGATGGAAGGCGTCTGGAACGGCGATTTTGGCAGTGCGCGCCCGGACCAGGCCAGCTGCGTGTTCGGCAGTGGCGTCGTGCTGGCCGACGGGGCCCTGGTGTTTGTCCCCAGCAGCAATACCACCGATTACCTGTATTACCAGCAGCGCGGCCAAATACTGCACGTGGCCAACTCCCTGGCCCTGCTGCTGGCTGCGCTGGACGATGAACTGGACCCGGCGCGCGACGATTACGAAGCCATCTCTGATTCCATCCGGCATGGCATTGACCTGTACCAGCCGGCCGTGCCCACCCGCCACGGTGCGGTCCAGCGCTTAATTCATCGCAACCTCGTGCTGCGCGCCGGCGCCTTGCAGCTGGTGGACAAGCCGGACTGCGCGCCGTTTGCCAGCTTGGAGCAATATATCGCCTTCATGCGGGCGCGCTGCGGCGAACTGCTGCTGAATGCGCGCGATGCGCGCCGGGCCCGCCCGCTGCGTGTCTTGTCGACCCAGTCGCGCGGTTACGACAGCACCGCCGTCAATTCCCTGGCGGCGCCGTTCGGCATCGACCAGGCCTATACCATCAGCGACAGCAAGGGCCACAATGCGTTTGCCGACGATGACGTGGATGGCAGCCAGAACGATGACGGCAGCGAAATTGCCGCAAAGCTCGGCTTTCCCTGCCAGGCCATCTCACGGCGCGAATTCGATTCCCTGGGCGACGAGGAGTACCTGTATTTTGCCGGCATCTGCAATAGCGAGGACCTGAGCTTTGCCGGCGTGCTGCGGCACGTCAGCCAGCCGTCCCTGCTGCTGACCGGCACCCTGGGCGAGTTGTACTACCCGAGCACCGACCACGCGCAGCGCTATCCGGGCGTGCCGATCGGCGGTGAGTTGCGGCGCGGCGACCTGGGCGGGGGGCATGGTTTGACGGAAGTGCGGCTGCAGCGCGGCGTGGTGCAACTGCCCCTGATTTACTGCGGCGCGCGCCAGCGCGCCTCGATCGCTGCCTTGACCGATTCGCCGGCGCTCGACCCGTGGCGCCTGGGCACCAGCTACGACCGCCCGATTGCGCGCTTCCTGGCGGAAAGCGCCGGCGTGCCCCGGCTTTACTTCGGCCAAAAGAAGATGGCGACCGCCGCCGCCCTGGCGCGGCCGGCCCTGCCGCGTGGCGCGGCCCTGCGCAGCGAGTTCTTTGACTTTTTGGTGGCCAACCGCTTGCTGCAGCGCTGGCAACTGCGCTGCTTCCCATGGGTGCACCGCTACAACGCCTTGTTATGGTTTGTCTCGCCGAAGCGCCACCGCTGGCTGTATTACCTGCAGCGCGTCGGCGCACGCCTGGGCCTGCAGCCGCAGCGCGCCGTGTGGCGGCATTTGAATGCGGCGCTGCATTGTTTCGCGGTCAACCGGCGCGCCCGCGAGTACCGGGCTGCACTGGCCGGAACTTCAAGTAGTTAAACTTTCCTATTGACTTTAATCGACCGCCGCGTTTCACTATTTTGGTGTATTAATTGCAATTAATTGCAAAATGGGAGATGCAGATGCTCGATATGTTGCTCATGGCTGAATCGCGGTTTGCCTGTCAGATGGTTCCTTCGCTGCCGCCGCTGGCCTGGCTGGCGCAGGTCGATGTCGCGACCGGGAACACCGACTTGCAGCATGGGCGCTGGCTGGAGAACGGCCCCGACTTTGTGGTGGAAGGGGTGTGGGATGGCGATTTCAGCGCCGGCGCCTTTGACCAGAGCGCCACCGTATTCGGCAGCGGCGTGGTGCGGCACCCTGACGGCCCGGTGTTCGTGCCCAGCTGCGCCAACACGGATTACCTGTATTACCGCCATTCTGGCCAGCAGTTATTGATCGCCAATTCCTTGCCCCTGCTGCTGGCCGCTTGCGGCGACGAGCTGGATCCGGACTGTGCGGATTACCCGGCCAATACCGAATCGATCAAGAAAGGCATCGACCACTACCAGGCCGAGATCGCGACCCGCGACGGCGCCGTGCGCCGCCTGATCTACCGCAACCTGGCGGTGCGCAATGGCCAGGTGCTGTTGCTCGATAAGCCAGGCGTGGGGGCGTTCGGCAGCTATGAACAGTATGCCGCCTTCATGAGCGAGCGTTGCGGCGCGCTGCTGGCCAACGCACGCGACCGGCGCCGTGCGCGGCCGCTGCGTGTGCTGTCGACCCAGTCGCGCGGCTACGACAGCACGGCGGTGAACACGGTGGCCGCGCCGTTTGGCATTGACCAGGTGTTTACCATCAGCGACAGCAAGGTAAAAAATGCCTTTGCCGACTATGAGGCGGGCGACGCCCAGTGCGATGACGGCAGCGATATCGCGGCCTGCCTGGGGATTCCCTGCCAATCCATCGCGCGCCGCGAGTATGAGGCACTGGGCAGCGACGAATACCTGTATTTCGCCGGCATTTGCAATAGCGAGGACTTGAGTTTTGCCGGCGTGGTGCGGCATATCGAGTCGCCGTCGGTGCTGCTGACCGGTACCCACGGCGAACTGTATTACCCCAGCCGCGACCATCGGCGCGTGCATCCGGGCGTGCCGATTGGTTCCGAGCTGCGGCGCGGCGACCTGGGGGGCGGCCACGGCCTGACTGAAGTGCGGCTGCAGCGCGGCTTTATCCTGCTGCCGCTGATTTACTGCGGGGCGCGCGAGCGCCCCTCCATCGTCGATGTGACGGAGTCGGCCGCGATGGATCCCTGGCGCCTGGGCGGCGACTACGACCGGCCGATCGCGCGCCGGCTGGCGGAAAGCGCCGGCGTGCCGCGGGCCTTGTTTGGCCAGAAGAAATTGGCCACGGCGGCGGTCCTGGCGCGGCCGGCGGTGCCGCGCAATGCGGGCCTGCGGCGGGAATTCTTCGACTTCCTGGTCGAGCGCAAGCTGTTGCAGCGCTGGCAGTTACGCTGCTTCCCGCTGGTGCACCGCTACAACGCCATGCTGTGGTTCGCGTCGCCCAACTACCATCGCTGGCTGTACTACCTGGGGCGGGTGCTGCTGCGCCTGAAACGTCCCTTGCCCAAAACGCGCTGGCGGCACTTGAATGGCGCGCTGTACTGCTACGCCGTGAACCGCCGCGCCGGCGAGTACCGGGCTGCCCTGGCGGACAAGCAGGTGGCCGGCCAGCGCTGATTGTATTTTTCTATTGCAACTTTTGGTGAGTTTCCGCAGCACAGCACTTTCTATAATCAAGCGCATGACATGGCAGGGATGCCCCAACCCGCCTCCCGCCCCGCCATGCGAACCCCAGCTCCCGGTTCGAGCCCGATATTTTTCCCTTGAACCGCTAAGGAGCTGCGCCATGCGCCTGAATACCCCTGTCAGCAACGAGGAAGTGATCCTGGACGACGGCAAGACCATCGTGTCGACCACCGACTTGAAGGGCAAGATCACTTACGCCAACCCGTATTTCATCGAAGTCAGCGGCTTTACCGAGGATGAGCTGATCGGCGCGCCGCAAAACATCGTGCGCCATCCCGACATGCCGGTCGAGGCCTTTGCCGACCTGTGGGGCACGATCCGGGCCGGCATGCCGTGGACCGGGCTGGTCAAGAACCGCTGCAAGAATGGCGATTTCTATTGGGTGCTGGCGAATGTGACGCCGGTGATCGAGGCGGGCCGCCCGGTCGGCTATATGTCGGTGCGTACCAAACCCAGCCGCGAGCAGGTGGCGCAGGCCGAAGGCCTGTACCGCGAACTGCGCGAAAGCAATCCACGCCGCCTGCGCCTGGAGCGCGGCCGGGTACGCCAGCGCGGCTGGCGCAACTGGGCCGACCAATGGCGCAATATGTCGCTGGCGCGCCACATCGGCATCGGCATGGCCGGGCTGACCGCCCTGCTGGCCTTCCTGGCGGTGCTGGGCGCGCTGCAAGGGGCGCCGCTGTGGCTGACCGTCACCAATGCCGGCTTCATTGCCGCCGCCCTGTACTTCTGGTACTCGCTGCAGCGCGCCATCGTCGAGCCGCTACGCCAGGCCACCAGTTTTGCGCGCAAGATGGCGGGCGGCGACCTGACCGGGGTGATCGACCTCGGCGCCGACAATGAAATGGGCCAGCTGCTGGCCGCGTTGCGCCAGACCAATGTCAACCTGCACAGCATCATCGGCGACGTGCGCAGCAATTTCGAGGAAATCCAGACCGCCACCAGCGAAATCGCGACCGGCAACCTGGACTTGTCGGGCCGCACCGAATCGCAGGCCTCCAGCCTGCAGCAGACCGCCGCCAGCATGGAGCAGCTGACCAGCAATGTGCAGCAGAGCGCGGCCAGCGTGCACAGCGCCAATGAGCTGGCCAGCCATGCCTCCACCGTGGCGGCCGAAGGCGGCAGCATCGTGTCGCAGGTGGTGCAGACCATGGACGACATCAGCCAGTCTTCGCGCAAGATCCTGGACATCATCGGCATGATCGACGGCATCGCGTTCCAGACCAATATCCTGGCGCTGAATGCGGCGGTGGAGGCGGCCCGGGCCGGCGAACACGGCAAGGGCTTTGCGGTGGTGGCCAGCGAAGTGCGCAGCCTGGCGCAGCGTTCGGCCACGGCGGCCAAGGAAGTCAAGCAGCTGATCGACAGCTCGATCGCCAAGGTCGATGCCGGCGCGAAACTGACCAGCAACGCCGGCGCCACCATGAGCCAGGTGATCGCCTCGGTGGGCCGGGTCACCCGTGTCATGGATGAGATCCACAACGCCACCCAGGAGCAAAGCCGCGGGATCGGCCAGGTCAACCAGGCGGTGGTGCATATCGACGACATCACCCAGCAAAATGCCGCCCTGGTCGAGCAGGCGGCGGCCGCCGCCAGCAGCCTGGCGCGCCAGGCCGAATGGGTGGCCCAGGCCATCGCGGTCTTCAAGCTGAAGGAAATCGCCGCCCGCAGCGCCGCGCCGCAGGCACGCCCGCTGGCGCTGAGCCACTGAAACCATTGCGTTGTGTCAAGACCGCAGGCGGCCGGGGGCCGCCTGCGTTGCTTTGTGGGTGCGGCGCGACGAAAGGCTGTGACAGCCGGCAGGGCCTCGTGTAAAATTGATAAGACGTATCAAATGAGCAAGAGACTTGGCAAATATTCCATAGATTGGTGTTGCATTTGCCCGGGGAATTGTGAACCCTGCATTGTAGTCGCTTACCTTCTGATATATATTATTAGCATAATGCAAATAGGTAATTCTCACGGGAACCTGATATGGATGACAACAAGGTTGTAGCAGTCGTAGGCCTGGGTTATGTGGGCCTGCCTCTCGCGGTAGAGTTCGGCAAGAAGCGCAAAACCATCGGTTTCGACCTGTCCCAAGCCAAGATTGAGAATTACCGCAAGTTCTGCGATCCGACCGGTGAAGTGTCGGAACAGGAACTGCGCGAGGCCACCCAACTGAGCGTGAGCTACGACCCGGCCGTGCTGGCCGAGGCCGACTATATCGTGGTGGCCGTGCCGACCCCGGTCGACAATGCCCACGCACCGGATTTCGGCCCCCTGGTCGGCGCCTCGACCACCGTCGGCAAGCACATGAAAAAGGGCGCCATCGTGGTCTACGAATCGACCGTGTACCCGGGCGCCACCGAAGAGGTGTGCATTCCCGTGCTGGAAAAACATTCCGGCTTGAAATGGCAGCAGGACTTCCACGTCGGCTATTCGCCGGAGCGCATCAATCCGGGCGACAAGCAGCACCGTTTAACCACAATCCTGAAAGTAGTTTCCGGCGATAGCCCTGCAACCCTCGACGAAGTGGCTAAACTGTATGAGTCGATTGTGACTGCAGGTGTCTACCGCGCCTCCTCCGTCAAAGTGGCGGAAGCGGCCAAGGTGATCGAGAACACCCAGCGCGACCTGAACATCGCGCTGATGAACGAACTGGCCATCATCTTCGACAAGATTGGCATCGATACGCTGGAAGTGCTGCAGGCGGCTGGCACCAAGTGGAATTTCCTGCCATTCCGTCCCGGCCTGGTTGGCGGCCACTGCATCGGCGTCGATCCCTACTACCTGACCCACAAGGCCGACATGATCGGCTACCACCCGCAGGTGATCCTGGCGGGGCGCCGCATCAACGACGGCATGGCCAAGTTCGTGGCGGAAAAGACCGTCAAGCAGATGATCGCGGCGGGCAGCCATATCAAGGGCGCCAAAGTCAATGTGCTGGGCCTGACCTTCAAGGAAAACTGCCCGGACTTGCGCAATTCTAAAGTAGCGGACGTGGTGTTCGAATTGCAATCCTACGGCCTGGACGTGCACGTGCACGACCCGGTGGCCGACGCCGAGGAATCGATGCACGAATACGGCATCCGCCTGGAAAGCTGGGACAGCCTGCCGCAAGCCGATGCGCTGGTGGCGGCGGTCTCGCACAAGGAGCTGCTCGCATTGTCGCTGGGCGAGCTGTCCGCGAAATTGAATCCCGGCGGCTGCTTCGTCGACGTCAAGTCGGCATTCAATATGACGGGCCTGGAAGAAGCTGGCTACAGCGTCTGGCGCCTGTAATAAAAAGTACTAGGGAGCCTGGGAGGGCTGTAGTGGGCAAGTTCGACGACGTACGGCTGCACCTGCGTGGCCAGCGATACCATTGGCTGGTAACGGGGGCGGCTGGTTTCATCGGCTCCAACCTGGTGGAGGCGCTGCTCAAGCTCGGCCAGCAGGTCACGGGCCTGGACAACTTCGCCACCGGCCACCGGCACAACCTGGACCAGGTGCGCGAAGCGGTCGGCTCGCCGGCCTGGGCCTCCTTCTCCTTTATCGAAGGCGATATCCGCGACCTGGCCACCTGCCACGCCGCCTGCGCCGGTAAGGATTTCGTCCTGCACCAGGCAGCCCTGGGCTCGGTCAGCCGCTCGATCGACGATCCGCTGCTGACCAATAGCGCCAACGTCACCGGCTTCCTGCAGATGCTGGTGGCGGCGCGCGACGCCAAAGTCAAGCGCATGGTATACGCCGCCTCCAGCTCCACCTACGGCGACCACCCGGGCCTGCCGAAAGTGGAAGACACCATCGGCCGGCCGTTGTCGCCGTATGCCGTGACCAAGTATGTCAATGAACTGTATGCCGATGTGTTCGCCCGGACTTACGGCATGGAAACCATCGGGCTGCGCTATTTCAATGTGTTCGGCCCGCGCCAGGATCCGGAAGGCGCCTATGCGGCGGTGATCCCGCAGTGGGTATCGGCCCTGATCCGCAACCGTCCGCTGTTCATCAACGGCGACGGCGAAACCAGCCGCGATTTCTGCTTTATCGACAACGTGGTGCAAGCCAACCTGCTGGCCGCCCTGGCCGACGCGCCGGGCGCGGTCAACCAGGTGTACAACGTGGCGCTCAACGAGCGCACCAGCCTCAACCAGCTGTACCTGATGATGCGCGAACTGCTGCAGCAGCGTTTCCCGCATTTGTTGCAGCATCAGGCGCAATACCAGGGATTCCGGGCCGGCGACGTGCGCCATTCGCAGGCCGACATCAGCAAGGCGCGCGAGCTGTTGGGATTTGAGCCGACCCACCGTATCGGTGAGGGCTTGAAAGAGGCCATGGACTGGTATGTCAGCCACCTGGCCCCGCAAAACCAGGGATAAAGAAAATGGCTGGAAGGCGCACCCCCGCCTCGCAGCCGGCATAAGCAGTACAGCGGGAGGGAATAAAAATGCTAAGAATTTCCAATCACTACATCTCCAAGGTTGTCTTCAGCCTGCTCTTCATGGAAGTGTTGATCCTGATTGGCTCGTTCTATGCCGGTGCGGGCCTGCGGTTTTTCGACGGTGACCAGTTCACCGTGCCAAAGCTTGACCATTTCTTCATGTCGGCCTGTATTTTCGCGGCCGCCATTGTGTTCAGCATGAGCGCGCTCGGCATGTACCAGATCAATTTCCAGGAAGGCTTGCGCAATCCCTTCTTCCTGCAATTGATGCCGTCCTTCGCCATGGGCTTTTGCATCCTGACCCTGGTGTTCTACCTGGCGCCGGACCTGTATTTCGGGCGTGGCATCCTGGTGCTGGTGTTCTTCATCTCCGGCTTCGGCATCCTGCTCGGCCGCGCCATGTTCCTGAAAACCTCGCGCTCGCATTTCCTGGCCACCCGCATCATCTTCCTGGGCGGCGGTTCGATGGCCAAGGAGTGCGGCGAATTGGCCACGCGCGATACCAACTACCGCAAATACGATATCGCCGGCTATGTCGCCATGCCTTCGGAAGAGGTGTGCGTACCGCACGGCAAGCTGCTGCACCTGCCCGAAGGCGGCTCGCTGGTGGCCCTGGCCAATGCCCAGCGCGTGTCGGAAATCGTGGTCTCGGTGCATAACCGCCGCGGCGGCGCCTTCCCGATCAAGGAATTGCTGGAGTGCAAGCTGTACGGCATCCAGGTCACCGACGCCGCCACCTTCTTCGAGCGCGAAACCTACCAGATCCGGGTCGAGTCGGTGCAGCCGTCCTGGCTGGTGTTCGGCGGCGGCTTCGACCAGAGCTTCATGCGTACCTTCATCAAGCGCACGGTCGACGTGCTGGCCAGCCTGGCGCTGCTGGTGGTGTCGCTGCCGGTGATGATCATTACCGCCATCGCCATCGTGATCGAAGACGGCGCGCCGATCTTCTACTCGCAGGAGCGGGTCGGCAAGGACGGCCATGTATTCCGCGTGCTGAAGTTCCGCAGCATGTTCAAGAACGCTGAAAAGAATGGCACGCCGCAGTGGGCCGCCAAGAACGACCCGCGCATCACGCGCGTGGGCAATATCATCTGCAAGCTGCGGATCGATGAATTGCCGCAGATCCTCAACGTGCTGAAAGGCGAAATGTCCTTTGTCGGTCCGCGCCCGGAGCGTCCTTACTTCGTGGAGCAGCTGACCGAGCGCGTGCCTTACTACAATGTGCGCCACAGCATCAAGCCGGGCATCACCGGCTGGGCCCAGGTGCGCTATGGTTACGGCGATACGGTGGAAGACGCGCTGCAGAAGCTGCAGTACGACCTGTACTACGTCAAGAACAACAGCCTGCTGCTCGATGTGCTGGTCCTGATCGATACCATCAAGGTGGTCATGTTCAGGGGAGGCCGCTAAGGACATGGAGGCCTGATGCCGACCAGCACCGCTGCCTTCAGCTACGCCAGCGCCGCGCTGGCGTTCCTGATCTTTAGCCTGATGCTGGTCCCCGGCAGGCGCCAGCGCCCGCACGGGCGCGCGCTGGCCGCGGCCTCGCTGCTGTCGGTGCTATGGGGCCTGGTGATGGCCAGCGCCACCGTGGTGCCGTGGGCGGCCTGGGTGCTGCACGGCGCCGAATGGCTGCGCAACGCGGCCTGGACCGGCCTGCTGCTGTCGATGCTGGGCCTGTGGCAGCGCAGTTCGCGCACCCTGCAGGTCAGCCTGGCGGTCTACCTGGTGATGGCGCTGGCCGCCGTGCTGGCGTCGGTGCTGCCGGCCGGACTCGGCTTCCAGGTGCAGGCCATCGGCCGCCTGGGCATGGCGGTGCTGGGCATGCTGCTGGTGGAGCAGCTGTACCGCGACCGCAGCGTGCAGGTGCGCTGGGCCATCAAGTTCTTCTGCCTCGGCCTGGGCGCCCTGTTTGCCTACGATTTCTACCTGTACAGCGACATGCTGCTGCTGCGCGAACTCGATCCCGAGCTGTGGGCGGCGCGCGGCATGGTCAATGCGCTGACGGTGCCGTTGCTGGCGGTGTCGCTGCTGCGC
Organism: Pseudoduganella sp. OTU4001; assembly: GCF_038440195.1. Lineage (NCBI taxonomy): Bacteria > Pseudomonadati > Pseudomonadota > Betaproteobacteria > Burkholderiales > Oxalobacteraceae > Pseudoduganella > Pseudoduganella sp. OTU4001. The sequence goes on from NZ_JASATG010000005.1 coordinate 241,955, forward strand.
AGCGCTTCCTGGCCGGCCCAGCTGGCGGTGTCGCGCCGCGTCGCCTTCCATTCGGTGGCCCTGCTCGGATCGGCTTGCTACCTGCTGGCCATGAGCATGGCCGCCTATTACCTGCGCTTCGTGGGCGGCTCGTGGGGCGGCCTGATGCAGCTGGCTTTCCTGTTCGGCGCCACTTTCCTGCTGGTCGGCGTGCTGTTCTCGGGCAGTTTCCGCGCCTGGCTGAAAGTCTTCATCAGCAAGCACTTCTACCGCTACAACTACGATTACCGCGAGGAATGGCTGGCCTTCACCCGTACCCTGTCGGCCACCGGCCCCAACCTGGGCGAGCGCAGCATTTCCGCCCTGGCGGCGCTGGTGGAAAGCCAGGGCGGCGCCCTGTGGCTGCGCCGCGAGCAGCGCTTCGAACCGGTGGCGTCCTGGCATATGCAGGCGCAGCACGCCAGCGAGCCGGCCGACTCGCCGTTCTGCCAGTTGATGGAAAGCAAGCAGTGGCTGGTCGAGGTGGCGGCCCATGTGCTGCATGACCCCGACGTGCCGCTGCCGGCCTGGCTGCAAGCCTTCCCCAAGGCCTGGCTGGTGGTGCCGCTGCTGCTGCAGGGGCGCCTGGCCGGCTTCGTGGTGCTGATGGCCTCGCGCAGCGAGGTCAAGCTCAACTGGGAAGTGCTCGACCTGCTGAAAATTGCCGGCACCCAGGCCGCCTCCTACCTGGCGCAGCAGGAAGCCGACAATGCCCTGATGCTGGCGCGCCAGTTCGATTCCTTCAACCGCCTGTCGACCTTCGTGGTGCACGATTTGAAGAACTTGGTGGCCCAGCTGTCGCTGATGACCGCCAACGCGGAAAAGCACGCCAACAATCCCGAGTTCCAGCGCGATATGATGGAGACGGTCACGCTGTCGGTGCAGAAAATGAAGCTGATGCTGCAAAAACTCAGCCGTACCGCCTCGCCCGAGCGCGCCATGCCGCAGGACCTGGGCAAGCTGCTGGCCCAGGCGGTGGCGCTGAAGGCGGCCTTCGAGCCGACCCCGCAGCTCGACGTGCGCCAGCCGGGCTTGCGCGTGCTGGCCGAGGCCGAGCGCCTGGAACGGGTGCTGGGGCACCTGATCCAGAACGCGATCGAAGCCACGCCGCGCGACGGCCGGGTCAGCGTGCGGCTGCAGCAGGCCGGCGAGCTGGTGCAGGTGGAGGTGAGCGACACCGGCGCCGGCATGAGCGAAGAATTTATCCGCGAGCGCCTGTTCAAGCCGTTCGACTCGACCAAGTCGGCCGGCATGGGCATCGGCGCGTTTGAAAGCCGGGAATATATCCACCAGCTGGGTGGAACGCTGCAGGTGCGCAGCGCGCCGGAGCAAGGCACCACCTTCACGGTCAGCCTGCCGCTGTACCGCCAGCAAACCATTGAACAAGCCGCCTGACGGCGCGAGGACCTGTTGTGAGCCAGAGCAAACCCAAGCTGTTGATCATTGAAGACGACCCCGGCCTGCAAAAGCAGCTGAAGTGGAGTTTCGACGACTATGAGGTGGTGGTGGCGGGCGACCGCGAGGCCGCGCTGGCCCAGCTGCGCCGCCACGAGCCGGCCGTCTGCACCATGGACCTCGGCTTGCCGCCCGACCCGGACGGCGCCACCGAAGGCCTGGCCACCTTGCAGCAGATCCTGGCGCTGGCGCCGGACACCAAGGTCATCGTGCTGACCGGCAACCAGGACCGCAACCACGCGGTGCAGGCGATCGCCACGGGCGCCTACGATTTCCACCAGAAGCCGTGCGAACCGGAACTGCTGGCGCTGGTGATCAAGCGCGCCTTCGTCCTGCACGGCTTGCAGCAGGAAAACCGCCGCATGCAGCAGGGCAATGCCGACAGCCCGCTGGCCGGCATCATCTCGCGCGACCCCGGCATGCTGAAAGTGTGCCGCCAGGTGGAGAAGGTGGCGCCCAGCTCGGCCACCACCATGGTGCTGGGCGAATCCGGCACCGGCAAGGAAGTGATTGCGCGCGCCCTGCACCAGGGCAGCCCGCGCGCCAAGGAACGCTTCATGGCGATCAACTGCGCGGCGATTCCCGAGACCCTGCTGGAATCCGAGCTGTTCGGCTATGAGAAGGGCGCGTTTACCGGCGCCGTCAAGCAGACCAAGGGCAAGGTGGAGGCGGCCAACGGTGGCACCTTCTTCCTCGACGAGGTGGGCGACCTGCCGCTGCCGCTGCAGGCCAAGCTGCTGCGCTTCCTGCAGGAGCGCGTGATCGAGCGCATCGGCGGCCACGAGGAAATCCCGGTCGACGTGCGCATCGTGTGCGCCACCCACCAGAACCTGAAGGAGCTGGTCAAGGCCGGCCGCTTCCGCGAAGACTTGTACTACCGCCTGTCGGAAATCGTGCTGACCATCCCGCCGCTGCGCGAGCGCGAAGGCGACGCGGTGTTGCTGGCGCAGCATTTCAAGAACCGCTTCTGCGCCCAGGAAGGGCGCGCCAACCTGCACTTCAGCCCGGATGCGCTGGCGCAGATCGCCCACCACGACTGGCCGGGCAATGTGCGGGAAATGGAAAACTGCATCAAGCGCGCCATCATCATGGCCGACGGCCCGGCCATCACCGGCGACGACCTGGGCCTGTCCGGCGCCCCGCTGGAAGAGGAACCGTTCAACCTGCGCCAGGTGCGCGACGAGGCCGAATACAAGGCCATCGTGCGCGCGCTGGCGCGGGTGGAAGGCAATATCGTCAAGGCTTCCGAACTGCTGGGCGTATCGCGCCCGACCCTGTACGACCTGCTCGAGCGTCACGCCATCAAGGCGTCGGCGTCCTGATCTTCGGCGCCGCGCTGGCGGCGCACCTTGATGCGCTGGCGCGCCGGCTTCAGGCAGCCGGCCAGCGCCACCAGCAGGAACAGCAGCGACAGGCGCGGCACGTCGGTGATCGAATCGAACAGGCCCACCATCATGCAGCCGGTCAGCGAGGCCAGGCAGATGGTGGCGAAGCTGTCGCCGCCCAGGCCGCGCGCCAGCAGCGGCGCGCCCACCGCCAGCAGCAGCACGGCGGTGGCGGCCACCCCGGCCCAGCCCAGCTCGAAATACTGGTTGATGGCGAAATTCTTCACGTGCCAGGGCATGTGGTTGCGGTCGCTGCTGAAGAACCAGAAGTTATGGGCGTCGCTGAAGCTGCCGTTGCGCAGCAGTTCACGACCGCTGTCCACTTCGCGCAGGCTGACGTTGTCCACTTCCAGCGGCGCCTGGTGCGAGCTGTTGGAAATCTCCAGTACCAGCGGCGCGCCCCAGCTGTCGCTGCGTGCGCTGCGCACCGGCAGCTCCGCCGTCAGCGTCTGCCAGCCGGCCTGCACCGGCCCGTTGACCAGCTTTGGAATGCTGCACACCTGCGGGTAAATCAGCCAGCGCTCGCACACCATCACCGACGGCCAGGCCGAGGCATGGTGGCGCCGGATGTCCATGCTGAGGGTGTAGCGCTGGCCGGGCTTCACGTCCACGTGCTGCAGCATGCGCAGCACCTCGCCGTAGCTGAGCGCGTATTGCGACGGGGTCAGCTGCAGGTAGCGGTTGCCCGCCTGCGCGTTATAGCTGTAGCCGCCGGGAATTTCGCCGTGCGTATTTTTCCAGTGGAAGGTCGACGGGAAGCGCCCCAGGCCCTGGCCGAACACCGTGGTCAGGCTGTCGCTGTCCATCATGCTGAGCACCTCGCTCCAGTGCGCCAGGCGGGTTTCCATATCGCGGTTGACGGTGGCAAAGCGGCTGCCGGTGTAATAGCTGCCGGTGATCGGGATCAGGGCGGCAAACACGATGGCGCTGAAGAAGGCCACGGTCAGGGTGCCGCGCTCCAGCTTCCAGGGCGGCGCCGGCAGCAGGCGCGTGGCGCCGATGGCCAGCGCCAGCACGATCACCAGGGCGCTGGCGGCCAGCGTGTCGTTGCCGCCATAGTGGCGCGCCACCAGCACCATGGCCAGGGCCTGGGCCGGCAAGGCTGCCGCCAGCAGCAGCACGCCCAGCGGACGCTGGGGCGCCGGCGCCAGGGCCAGCAGGCCGATCCCGCCCAGCGCACACAGCAGCGCGACGCCATAGGCCAGGTAACTGCCTTTGGCGGCAATGCCCTGCCCGCCCAGCAGGCCGATGGCGCCCACCAGCAGC